>NZ_JAVAYC010000011.1:0-180338 GCF_042709235.1 Pseudomonas sp. LS_2
CCATACCCTAGGCTTGAAACATCGATGAACGGGTAGGGGTACACCCCGATTTCGTGCCCACGCCACAGCGCGAACAGGAAGTACACCAGCGGGTAAAGGCTCCACGCCCCCAGGTGCCAAAACCGCAGGTGGCCCTTGGGCACCGCGAAACACCAATACAGCACGAACACCAGCGGCATCACATCGTGCAGCAGCTCATCGGCCAGCCATTGCCAGCCCTGCGGCTGCCACAGGTGGCGCAGCAACAGGCTATAGGCCAACGCCACCAGCACGATGCTCACGGCCACTCCGGAACTCACCAACGGTGACAGGAAGAACCGCCTGGCCGCCGACTCCCGACCGAACGCTGCATGGCTCAACACCGTCGCCACCAGGGTATTGGTCAGCACCGTGAAATAGCCGAACAGGTTCACCAGCCCGCCGATCAGGCTGGCCTGCTCCTGCCAGCGGGCGATCAGCACCAGGTACAACTGAATGGCCAGCCCCGCCCAGCCAAGACAGGCAGCCAGGCTCAACCAAGGGCGCCGCACCCCTCAGGCCTTGCGCTGCAACTTCACGTACAGCTGCTCGACCTTCTCCCGCGCCCAGGGGGTCTTGCGCAGGAAGGTCAGGCTCGACTTGATGTTCGGGTCGCTCTTGAAACAACGAATGTCGATGCGCTCGGCCAGGCCTTGCCACTGGTAGTGGGCCACCAGCTCGGTCAGGACCTGCTCCAGCGTCTTGCCGTGCAGCGCGTTGTGTTGGGCTGTGCTCATACCAGTGCTCCCGCGGAGAAAGATGCGCACCTTACACGAGTGTAGTGGGCCGCGCCGCCCCTCTGGCCAGCGGGTTCGATTCATGTTGAAATGCAAGCGTTACATTATAACAATGCATTAAACCTTCACCCTTCCACGGAACGTCACGATGCTCGTCCTGCGCCTTTCCCCACTCGCCGCCGCCCTCTGGCTGGCCGCCTCGCCCAGCCAGGCGGTAGAACTGGAGCCCCAGGTCATAACCGCCAACCCTCTCGGCAACCAACAGCTGGCTACCCCCACCACGGTGCTCGAAGGCGACAGCCTCTTGCAGCAGCAACACGGCAGCCTCGGCGAAACCCTGAACAAGCAACCCGGAGTCGCATCCACCTGGTTCGGCCCAGGTGCCAGCCGCCCGGTCATCCGCGGCCTGGACGGGGACCGCATTCGCATCCTGCGCAATGGTGTCGGCGCCCTGGATGCGTCGTCGCTGTCCTATGACCACGCCGTGCCGCTGGACCCGGTGAATGTCGAGCGCATCGAGATCGTCCGCGGCCCCGCCGCGTTGCTGTATGGCGGCAACGCCATCGGCGGGGTGGTCAATACCTTCGACAACCGTATTCCCGACGCCCCCATCGACGGTATCCACGGCGCCGGCGAACTGCGCTACGGCGGTGCCGACACTACCCGCAGCAGCGCCGGCAAGCTCGAGGCAGGCAACGGCACCTTCGCCCTGCACCTGGATGCCAACAGCCGCCAGTTCAACGACCTCCGCATTCCCGGCTACGCCCGCAGTTCGAAAGTGCGCGATGCCGACGAGCCGGGCAGCAAGCACCGCCTGGAGAACAGCGATGGCCGCCAGGACGGCGGTGCGGTCGGCGGTTCCTACCACTGGGACCATGGCTATGCCGGCATGTCCTACAGCGGCTATGACAGCAACTATGGCTCGGTGGCCGAGTCCGGCGTGCGCCTGGACATGCAACAAGACCACTACGCGTTCGCCTCGGAACTGCGCGACCTGGAAGGCCCATTCAGCTCGGTCAAGCTCGACGCGGGGTACACCGACTACCAGCACCGTGAAATCGAATCGGGCGAGGTGCATACCACCTTCAAGAACAAGGGCTACGAGGCCCGCATCGAAGCCCGTCACCAGCCGATCGGGCCGCTGGAAGGGGTGATCGGCGCCCAGGTCAACCGCAACGAATTCTCTGCCCTTGGCGAGGAAGCGTTCGTGCCGCACACCGACACCGACAGCCTGGCGCTGTTCATGCTCGAGCAGTGGCAAGCCACCGAGCGCCTGAACCTGAGCCTGGGTGCACGCCTGGAGCACACCCGGGTAGAACCGGATGCCAAGGGCAACGAAGCCTTCGCCAACGCCGACAGCAACAACAGCTTCAACGCCGTCAGCCTGTCCTCGGGAGCGGTGTACCAGCTCGACCCGGTCTGGGCACTGGCCGCCAGCCTCGGCTATACCGAACGTGCGCCTACCTTTTACGAGCTGTACGCCAATGGCGCACACGTCGCCACCGGTGCCTACGAGGTCGGCGACCCGAACCTGAACAAGGAGAAGGCGATTTCCGGCGACCTGGCCCTGCGTTTCGACAACGGCATCCACAAAGGCAGCGTCGGGGTTTTCTACAGCCATTTCCGCAACTACATCGGCCTGATCGGCAGCGGCAACCTGCGTGAAGGGCATGACCATGGCGAGGACGACGACGACCATGATCACGACCACGAACTGCCCGAGTACCTGTACCAAGGTGTGCGCGCGCGCTTCTACGGCGTCGAGGCCCAGGACCGCTGGCAGTTGGTTGAGAACCGCTATGGCAGTTTCGCCCTGGAGCTTTCCGGCGACTACACCCGCGCCAAGAACCTGGACTCCGGCGAGCCACTGCCGCGCATCGCGCCCCTGCGCCTGAACAGCGGCCTGGTGTGGGAACGCAACCGCTGGCAGGCGCGCATCGATGTACAACACGCCGCCGCGCAACGCCGCAAGCCGGCCAACGAAACCCGTACCGATGGCTACACCACCCTGGGCGCCAGCGTCGGCTACCGCTTCGATATCGGCGAGAGCGAGTGGCTGGCCTTCGTGCGTGGCGAGAACCTGACCGACCAGACCGTGCGCTATGCCAGCTCGATCCTGCGCGACATCGCACCGGCGCCGGGACGCAGCGTGGAAGTCGGTTTGCGTACCCGTTTCTGAAACCCACGCGAACACCAATCGAACGGCTACGCAAACAGGAGGTCAATGGCCTGAAAGGGGAATACCGCGCCGGGTGCGACTACAGTAGTTCGTAGGGAAGCACGGCAAGAAAAGGAGATGCTGCGATGGGCACTGACGCTGCCAAGAAGGGAAGCCGCTGGCTGACGCGCCTGGTCGGCGTGCTGTTGCTGTTGATGGGCCTCGCCCTGGTGGTCGGCGGCATAAAGCTGAGCCAGCTGGGCGGCTCCGTCTACTACCTGGTGGCCGGTATCGGCTTCCTCCTCTCGGGCATCCTGCTCATCGCCTTGCGGCGCATCGGCCTCGGCGTGTATGGCGTGGTGCTGCTGGGCAGCACCGCCTGGGCCCTGTGGGAAGTGGGGCTGGACTGGTGGCAGCTGGTGCCGCGCCTGGCCATCTGGTTCGCCCTTGGCGTGGTCTTGCTGCTGCCATGGGCCCGCCGGCCTCTGCTCGGCCCGCCATCGAAGGCCAACGTCGCACTGCTGGCCGTCGCCGTGGTCGCCTCCGGAGCCACGGCCATCGCCAGCCAGTTCACCCACCCCGGCGAGGTGTTCGGGGTGCTGGGCCGCGACAACAGCGAAATGGCCAGCGCCGCACCGGCCATGCCCGACGGCGAATGGCAGGCCTATGGCCGTACCGAGTATGGCGACCGTTATTCCCCGCTACGCCAGATCACCCCGCAAAACGTCTATCGCCTCGAGGAGGCCTGGCGCATCCGTACCGGCGACCTGCCCACCGAAAACGACCCGCTGGAGCTGACCAACCAGAACACCCCGCTGAAGGTCAACGGCATGCTCTACGCCTGTACCGCGCACAGTCGCGTGCTGGCCCTGGATCCAGATACCGGCGCCGAGATCTGGCGCTTCGACCCACAGGTGAAGAGCCCCGTGGGCACCTTCAAGGGCTTCGCCCACATGACCTGCCGTGGCGTTTCGTACTACGACGAAAATCGTTACGTCAGCCGCGACGGCAGCCCCGCGCCGAAAATCTCCGAAGCCGGCCAGGCCGTGGCCAGGGCCTGCCCTCGTCGCCTCTACCTGCCCACCGCCGACGCCCGCCTGATCGTGCTCAACGCCGACAACGGCAAGGTCTGCGAGGGCTTCGCCAATCAGGGCGTGATCGACCTCACCCGCGGCATCGGCCCGTTCACTGCCGGCGGCTACTATTCCACCTCGCCCGCAGCCATCACCCGCGACCTGGTGATCATCGGTGGGCATGTCACCGACAATGAGTCGATCAACGAACCGTCCGGCGTAATCCGCGCCTACGACGTTCACGACGGCCGCCTGGTGTGGAACTGGGACAGCGACAACCCCAACGACACCAAGCCCCTGGCCGACGGCAAGACCTACAGCCGCAACTCGGCGAACATGTGGTCGATTGCCAGCGTCGATGAAGACCTGGGCCTGATCTACCTGCCCCTGGGCAACCAGACCCCCGACCAATGGGGCGCCAACCGCACGCCGGGCGCAGAGAAATACAGCGCTGGCATCGTCGCCCTGGAGCTTGCTACCGGCAAGGCGCGCTGGAACTACCAGTTCACCCACCACGACCTGTGGGACATGGACGTCGGCAGCCAGCCGACCCTGGTACACCTGAAGACCGACGACGGCATCAAGCCGGCGGTGATCGTGCCGACCAAGCAGGGCAGCCTGTATGTGCTCGACCGTCGCGACGGCATGCCTATCGTGCCGATCCACGAAGTGCCGGTGCCCCAAGGGGCCGTGAAGGGCGACCGCACCGCAGCCACCCAGCCGCGCTCCGAGCTCAACCTGCTCGGCCCCGAGCTGACCGAACAAGCCATGTGGGGCGCCACGCCGTTCGACCAGATGCTGTGCCGCATCCAGTTCCGCAGCCTGCGCTACGAAGGCCAGTACACGCCCCCGTCCGAGCAGGGTTCGCTGGTCTATCCCGGCAACGTCGGCGTATTCAACTGGGGTAGCGTGTCGGTCGACCCGGTGCGCCAACTGTTGTTCACATCGCCCAACTACATGGCGTTCGTGTCGAAGATGGTGCCGCGCGAGCAAGTTGCCGAAGGCAGTCAGCGCGAGAGTGAAACCAGCGGTGTTCAGCCCAATACCGGCGCGCCGTACGCGGTGACCATGCACCCGCTGATGTCGCCATTGGGCGTGCCGTGCCAGGCGCCGGCCTGGGGCTATGTGGCGGCGATCGACCTGTTCACCAACAAGGTGGTGTGGAAACGCAAGAACGGCACGACTCGCGACAGCACCCCGATACCGATCGGCTTGCCTGTGGGCGTGCCGAGCATGGGCGGTTCTATCGTCACCGCTGCCGGCCTGGGCTTCCTCAGCGGTACGCTTGACCAGTACCTGCGGGCCTACGACGTACATGACGGCAAGGAACTGTGGAAAGCGCGCCTGCCCGCTGGCGGCCAGGCCACCCCGATGACCTACACCGGCAAGGACGGCACGCAATATGTGCTGGTGACCGCCGGCGGCCACGGCTCGCTTGGGACCAGGATGGGCGACTACATCATCGCTTACAAACTCGCCAAGTAACCCAACGCAGGGGAGGCACAGGCTTTCGAAGATGAAAGCCCTCCCCGCGCCCCTCGACTACCATTGAAACCCAGCCCCGCCTGCCCCATCTAAGCACCATAGTCATTCACGCAGGTGCCCTATGAGCGACCAGCAGGATTTGCCGGAACACCCAGACGAACACAGCGAAGTCGATCATCTCGACGCCCAGGCCGCCCCCGGCCACGCGCTTGCCCTGCCCGGCCAACAGTTGCCGGACAAGGTCTATGTCATCCCGATCCACAACCGCCCGTTCTTCCCGGCTCAGGTATTGCCGGTGATCGTCAACGAAGAGCCTTGGGCCGAAACCCTCGACCTGGTCGCCAAGACGCCGCATCACGCCCTGGCGTTGTTCTTCATGGACACCCCGCCGGCCGACCATCGCCACTTCGACACCCAGGCGCTGCCGGAGTACGGCACCCTGGTCAAGGTGCACCACGCCAGCCGCGAAGGCGGCAAGCTGCAATTCGTCGCCCAGGGCCTGACCCGCGTACGCATTCGCACCTGGCTCAAGCACCACCGCCCGCCGTACCTGGTGGAAGTGGAATACCCACGCCAACCCACCGAACCCAACGACGAGGTCAAGGCCTACGGCATGGCGCTGATCAACGCGATCAAGGAGCTGCTGCCGCTCAACCCGCTGTACAGCGAAGAGCTGAAGAACTACCTCAACCGCTTCAGCCCCAACGACCCTTCGCCGCTTACCGACTTCGCCGCCGCACTCACTTCGGCCACCGGCAACCAGTTGCAGGAAGTGCTCGACTGCGTGCCCATGCTCAAGCGCATGGAGAAGGTGCTGCCGATGCTGCGCAAGGAAGTCGAGGTGGCGCGCCTGCAGAACGAGATTTCCGCCGAGGTGAACCGGCAGATCGGCGAGCACCAGCGCGAGTTCTTCCTCAAGGAGCAGCTCAAGGTGATCCAGCAGGAGCTGGGGCTGACCAAGGACGACCGCAGCGCCGACGTCGAGCAGTTCCAGCAGCGCCTGGAAGGCAAGACCCTGCCCGATGCCGCGAAAAAGCGCATCGACGAGGAAATGGGCAAGCTGGCGATCCTCGAGACCGGCTCGCCCGAGTACGCCGTTACCCGCAACTACCTGGATTGGGCCACCGCCCTGCCCTGGGGTGTGTATGGCGACGACAAGCTCGACCTCAAGCACGCACGCAAGGTGCTCGACCAGCACCATGCGGGCCTGGACGACATCAAGGAACGCATCCTCGAATTCCTCGCCGTAGGCGCCTGGAAAGGCGAGATCAGCGGCTCCATCGTGCTGCTGGTGGGCCCACCGGGGGTGGGCAAGACCAGCATCGGCAAGTCCATCGCCGAATCCCTCGGCCGACCGTTCTACCGCTTCAGTGTCGGTGGCATGCGCGACGAAGCGGAAATCAAGGGCCACCGCCGCACCTACATCGGCGCCCAACCGGGCAAGCTGGTGCAGGCGCTGAAGGACGTGGAGGTGATGAACCCGGTGATCATGCTCGACGAGATCGACAAGATGGGCCAGAGCTACCAGGGCGACCCGGCCTCGGCATTGCTGGAAACCCTCGACCCCGAGCAGAACGTCGACTTCCTCGACCATTACCTGGACCTGCGCCTGGACCTTTCCAAGGTGCTGTTCGTGTGCACTGCCAACACCCTGGACTCGATCCCCGGCCCCTTGCTCGACCGCATGGAAGTGATTCGCCTGTCGGGCTACATCACCGAGGAAAAGCTGGCCATCGCCAAGCGCCACCTGTGGCCCAAGCAGCTGGACAAGGCCGGGGTATCCAAAACCAGCCTGAGCATCAGCGACAGCGCCCTGCGCCTGGTGATCGAAGGCTATGCCCGCGAGGCTGGCGTACGCCAGTTGGAGAAGCAGTTGGGCAAGTTGGTACGCAAGGCGGTGGTCAAGCTGCTGGAGAACCCCGACGCCAAGCTGAAGATCGGCGCCAAGGACCTGGAAGCGGCCCTGGGCATGCCGGTGTTCCGCAGCGAGCAGGTGCTGGCCGGCAAGGGCGTGATCACCGGGCTTGCCTGGACCAGCATGGGTGGCGCCACCCTGCCGATCGAGGCCACGCGTATTCATACCCTGAACCGCGGCTTCAAGCTGACCGGCAAGCTTGGTGAGGTGATGAAGGAGTCCGCCGAAATCGCCTACAGCTACGTCAGCTCCAACCTCAAGCAATACGGGGGTGACCCAGGCTTCTTCAACGAAGCCTTCATCCACCTGCATGTGCCCGAGGGTGCCACGCCCAAGGACGGCCCCAGCGCCGGCATCACCATGGCCAGCGCCCTTCTGTCGCTGGCCCGCGACCAGGCGCCGAAGAAAGGCGTGGCCATGACCGGCGAACTGACCCTCACCGGGCAGGTGCTGCCGATCGGTGGCGTGCGTGAAAAGGTGATTGCCGCCAAGCGGCAGAAGATCTTCGAGCTGATCCTGCCGGAGGCCAACCGTGGCGATTTCGAAGACCTGCCGGACTACCTGCGCGAAGGGCTGACCGTGCATTTCGCCAAGCGCTACGCCGACGTGGCGAAAGTGTTGTTCTGACGTATCCGGGGCCGCTATGCGGCCCTATCGCGGTGCAAGCCCACTTTCACAAGTACAGCGCTAATCTTCAGGTCAGCGCTGTACTTGTGAAAGTGGGCTTGCACCGCGATAGGGCCATGACAGACCACACACATACCCGAGCGCATCAGTTATCCTCAGGCCATCGCACGCCTCAGGAGCCCCCATGTCCATACCCCGCCTGCTGCTCCCCGCCAGCCTCGCCCTGCTCGCTGCCTGCGTCCAGCACCCGCGGCAAACCGTGGTATTGGACGCTGAAAGCGAATGCCCTCAGCTTCTGCAAGTCGGCCAGACTCTGACCCTCAACCTACCCAGCACCCCCACCACGGGGTACCGCTGGAACGTGCAGGATGCTGCACCCGGTCTCCTGCGCAGCCTCGGCCCGGAGGTCTACAACAGCCCCGAGGAGGCCGGTATCGTCGGTAGCGCCGGGGTTTCAACCTGGCGCTTCCAGGCCACCACTGCTGGCGACGGGCAACTGTTGCTGGTGTACCAGCAACCTTGGGCGAAGGAAGTGCAGCCTGTGCAAACGTTCGATTGTGCAGTCAAGGTTAGATAACCAGCCTACGCACGCTCAAAAGCTTTTTGCACCGCTTGCAGATAACGGTACAGGTCATCAAAGATGATCATGGCATTGTCTGCTGCGATGCCAGGCGTGAGTAGACTCGAGCTATGTTGCCAGTAACCTTCGACCTTGCGCACCAGAAGCAACCACTGGTCCTTGATTACACCAACGCCTGCCAAAGCACGGGTCGCCTCAAGCTCGCGTAGAACTTTGTCCTTACTTGCACAGGCATCATCGAGTAGCTGCTTGGCTTCCTGGATTTTCTGGTAGAGCCGATCTCGGCTTTGAGTCAGCCCACTGAAAGTCCTTGCGCCCTCAAGCACTTCCAAGTGGGAGGCCAACTTACGGGAGAGCAACTTTAATAGCGCCGGATCCACACCAGGATCCTTCACAACTCCAAAAGCGGCATCGATCTCCTCTTCGCTGGGAATCAAGCCTTTGAAGGCCTTCCTGACAGTGGGTTTGCTGAAAGCCTCAATGGCTTCGACGATGTCCGCGTGCTGGGTTTCCAGATTTTCCAGCCGCTGTTTGGCAGGCGCTTCGGAATTGGCGAGTTCGCTCGCTGACTTTTCCAGACGTACCACTTGCTGGGAGATTGCTGACAACGAAAACAGCTCTAGACGCGAGGTTTGCTTCGCCAGATCCGCACACAGGGCGGCCTGCATCGTGGAAGCTTCAGCGATAGTGCTCGCTGATACCGCCGTGTCGGAAGCAAAGCCAAACAGCTTGTTGCCCAATAGCACCGTACCACCGAAAACGACCTCGCGTAGCGTTCGGTCGGTATCGAGCATGACAACCTTCAACTCTCGACAGAGATCCCGGACAGCGGGTAGCACATCTTCCTGCCATTCATCACATAGCTCGAACAACTGTAGCCTCAATTGATTCAGCTTGACGAAATCCGGCACTGCACTGTCTACGGTAATTGATCCTCGATTGGGCATTTCAGCTCTCCACTAAAAATTTGTTGAACAGCTCAGACAACGTGTGGCATATGCTTCCAATACTCTGCCAAGGCCTGATAACTTCGGTGAAATCTTGGACAAATTCTTCCAGGTCAGCGCTCGTCGATAAACTTTTGGATTCATCGAGCGAGGTGCGCGCGAACTTATGCAGGTAAAGCCAGGTATCCGCCAAACGCTGAGTCGCACTAAGGAGATCCGTCGTCCTAAACATCAGGTCCCTGATCGTGCTATTGACCTTTTCAAAATTCTTCACAGCGGGTGTAATATTCGCCAAGCGCTCAGTCAGCGCATCACGTTCTTCAACCAAGATGTTCTTTTCCTTTCTCGTATGTTCAGCGCGGCTCCCGAATATCCCTCCCGTAATAATTAGCCCTACCGGCCCGACTAACAAGCCACTGAAGGCGTACCCCACTTCGGCACTGTACTGTGCGCGCAAAACATCGATTTGCATGTCCAGCTCATCACGCTTCACTACCAACTCATCAATGCGGGAGCTGCTGAGCTTGTCATCGACGTGCCTGATCAGGCGTGCCAACCGCGGCCTGATTTCGAGCTCTATTTCCTTATGGAACCAATTCGCGCGCGTATCGACATCGGCGATTTGATCCTTGGTCCGCTCAATCTGCTTGATAAGCTCCCCCAGGCGCTTTTCGATGACGGCCAGTATTTGGCCGCGTTCCTCTTCAGTCAGTAGGGAGAAATAGATGTCGCCACCCTGTGCTTCTTTCTCGCTGGCGATACGCTTAAAGGCAGCTGTGCCCTGGATACTTGAGATCAATGCACCGCCTCGACTTTTCATGGACGCAGCGAACATCTCTATTAACGGCCCAAGTTCCTTGATTTGCCGCTCGAGCTTGTCCCACTCGTCCACATGCCGGTGCAACGCTGTGTTCAGGTCAACAATCCTGCCCACTTCTATGCCCAGCGCATCATAGTCAACTTCATCGCGGATATCCTCTTCGCTCCTGGATAACGTGCGAACGACTCCCGCGTATTTTTTGATGACCTTTAGATTTTCAGCTGTCAGCACGCTGGCAGCCTGGGAATCATTACCCACTTTTCCCTCCAGGAATCTAAAGTACAGGTCAGGCAAAGTTTTCGCCTGGGCTTTCACATCCAAATCTTCAATCGGCATACCCACAGCGGGTTCATTCGGTAGTGTTTCCATTGCGACATCCTGCTTAAATTGATTGTGCTTGCACCTCTAAAGTTATGCCGTTCAGCAAGTACACTGGAATGGCTAAAGCTCTACAGTGGCAGTGTGAGTTAGTGAGCAGGGGTTGTAGGACAGGCCGCCGTGGTCAGCACACTGGCTTTTTGGCTAAAATACGTCACCGTTTGCCTTTACCTCGAGCTCGCTGTGAATCGATCCCCCGACCGCCTCTTCGCCCACCCCCTGGAACAAGTACCCGACTTCGTCTTCAACGAAGACGTCGTGCGCGTATTCCCGGACATGATCAAGCGCTCGGTGCCCGGCTACCCGACCATCGTCGAGAACCTCGGCGTGCTCGCCGCACGTTTCGCCCAGCCGAACACCGCCCTTTACGACTTGGGTGCCTCGCTGGGCGCGGTGACCCAGTCGCTGCGCCGTCACGTCCGTGCCGAGGGTTGCCGGGTGATCGCGGTAGACAACTCTGCGGCCATGGTCGAGCGCTGCCGCCAGTACCTCACGGCGCAGGACTCGATGTTCCAGGAATTGCTGCCCGTGCACGTGCTGGAAGCCGATATCCTCGCCTTGCCCCTGCAACCGGCCTCGGTCGTGGCAATGAACTTCACTTTGCAGTTCATCGCCCCCGACCAGCGCTTGGCGCTGCTCGGCAGCATCCGCCAGGCACTGCTGCCGGGCGGTGCCTTGATTCTTTCGGAAAAACTGCGCTTCGCCGACGACCAGGAACAGTCGCTGCTCAACGAACTGCACCTGGACTTCAAGCGCGCCAACGGCTACAGCGACCTGGAAATCGCCCAGAAACGCAGTGCCATTGAAAACGTGATGAAACCCGACACCCTCGAGACCCACCGCGAGCGCCTGCACGCCGCTGGCTTCTCCAAGGTGGTGCCGTGGTTCCAATGCCTGAACTTCGCCTCGCTGATTGCCCTGCCATGATTGATCTCTCCCCTCTCGTCCGCCGCCTGGCGGGCACCCCGCTAGCGGCCTGGTCACAGGGTCTGTCCGCGCAACTCGAAACCAAGCTTGAGAAAGGCCATGGCGACCTCGACCGCTGGCGCGGCGCGCTGGAGGCCCTGCCCGAGCTGCAACCAAGCGAAATAGACCTGGCCGACGCCTTGCGCCTGGACAGCGCCTGCGACGACGCCACCCGCGCGCAATTGCACAAGGCACTGATGGGCCTTTCACCTTGGCGCAAAGGACCGTTCGAGCTGTTCGGCGTGCATGTCGACACCGAATGGCGTTCGGACTGGAAATGGTCGCGGGTCGCTCCGCACCTGGACCTGGTCGGCAAGCGCGTGCTCGATGTGGGCTGCGGCAACGGCTACTACCAGTGGCGCATGCTCGGCGCCGGCGCCGACATGGTCATCGGCGTGGACCCGAACTGGTTGTTCTTCTGCCAGTTCCAGGCCGTTCAGAAATACCTGCCGGAACTGCCCGCCTGGCACCTGCCCTTCGCCCTGGAGGAACTGCCCGCCAACCTCGAAGGCTTCGACACGGTGTTTTCCATGGGCGTGTTCTACCACCGCCGCTCGCCCATCGAGCACCTGCTGGCGCTCAAGGACTGCCTGGTCAAGGGTGGCGAACTGGTGCTGGAAACCTTGGTGATCGAGGGTGATGAAAACCAGGTGCTGGTGCCCGAGGACCGCTACGCGCAGATGCGCAATGTGTGGTTCCTGCCGTCGGTGCCGGCCCTGGAGCGCTGGCTGCGCAGGGCAGGCTTCAGCGATGTGCGCTGTGTCGATGTGAGCGTGACCCGTGTCGAGGAACAGCGCAGCACCGACTGGATGCGCTACCAGTCGCTGGGCGACTTCCTCGACCCTGACGACCACAGCCGCACGGTCGAAGGGCTGCCGGCGCCACGCCGGGCCACCCTGCTGGCGCGTAAATAAAACAGGCGCCCCCAGGGCGCCCAAACTTCCCTGCGCTGCCGGAGCTCAGCGGCGCCGGGGCTTGCACCTCAATCCTTGGCCACCTGGCGGGCCTTTTCGTCCTGCTGCTTGCGTGGGCGCTCGGCAACGGCTTGCCGCTGGTCGCCGTGCAGTCGTTGCTGGTCCTCGCGAAACGCCGCCCAGAACTGTTGGGAGCGCTCGGCGCCGCCTTCGGCCAGGGCCATGGAGCTGCCCAGGGCGAGGATCGCCAGCAGCAGGTATCTGGTCAGGTTCATCGTGCTTGCCTCGTAGTCGCGTTTCAGACAGCGCCATCCTACGAGGGGCAAGCTAACGCGAAGGTGAACCGCACATTACAGTGCTGCAAGGCTCGCCCCGCCACGGGGCGTGCCTTTCAGGCAGATGACCCGAACATTACAAATTTGCAATCTGCACAACCGCCGCCGTGCCATGCCGTAACATCCTGCGCCTTGACCCTGAACCCACTACAAGGTCGAGAATCGCTACCCTCCCCCAGCCGAGCCTGCCCATGCGCCTACTGATCGTCGAGGACGAACCCCGCACCGCGGACTACCTGCAACAAGGCCTGCGCGAAAACGGCTACGTGGTCGATTGCGCCCACACCGGCATCGATGGCCTGCACCTGGCCCGCCAGCATGCCTACGACCTGGTGGTGCTCGACGTCAACCTGCCCGCGCTGGATGGCTGGGGCGTCCTGCAACGGCTGCGCGCCGAGTCGTCCACGCGCATCATGATGCTCACCGCCCACGGTCGCCTGGCCGACCGGGTCAAGGGCCTGGACCTGGGCGCCGACGACTACCTGCTCAAGCCGTTCGAATTCCCCGAGTTGCTGGCGCGCATCCGCAGCCTGCTGCGGCGCACCGACCAGCACCTGCAGCCGAGCACGCTGAAAGTGGCCGACCTCGAGCTCGACCCTGGCCGTCATCGCGCCTGGCGCGCCGGCCACCGCATCGACCTCACCGCCAAGGAGTTCGCCCTGCTGCACCTGCTGATGCGCCAGAGCGGCGAGGTGCTGTCGCGCACGCAGATCATCTCGCTGGTGTGGGACATGAACTTCGACTGCGACACCAACGTGGTAGAAGTGTCCATCCGCCGCCTGCGGGCGAAGATCGACGACCCGTTCGAAGACAAGCTCATCCACACCCTGCGCGGAGTTGGCTACGTGCTCGAGGCGCGTGCGTGAGGAACACCAGTCTGTCCGTGCGCCTGGGCCTCTCGGTCACCCTGATGGGCGCAGCGCTGGTGTTGCTGCTCGCGTGCCTGGCCGTGTTAGCCCTCGACCACGAACTGGACAGCCGCGCCCACCGCGACCTGGCGCGCAAGATGTTGCAGGTCGAGCACAACCTGCGCGTCGATTTGCGCAGCGGCGACCTGGCCGCCCGCGCCCATCCGCTGCTCGACCTGGTGATGGGGCATGACAACCTCAGCCTGAATGTGCTCGCCACCGGCAGCCGCCATCCGCCCTTGCTGAGCCTTGGACCTGCGCTACAGGCCGATACCTTGCGCCAGCTTGAGGTCGGCGAACAGCTGGCGTTCCGCTCCTGGAACGACGGCGAAGGCCGTGAGTTGCTCAGTGCCAGCCGCCTGATGCGCCTGCGCGACGACACCCCGGTGCGGGTCACCATGACCCTCGACCGCGCCGACGACAATGCACTGTTGCAGGCCTACCTGAATTCGACCCTGCTGGCCCTGCCGGTACTGCTCCTGCTGATCGGCTTCGCCGCCTGGAAGCTGGTGCAACGCGGCCTGAGCCCGTTGCGCCGGTTCCGGCGCATCGCCGGGCAGGTCTCGGCCCAGACCCTGACCCACCGCCTGCCAAGCGGCGGCCTGCCACAGGAACTGGCCGAGCTTGCGGCGAGCATCAACGTCATGCTCGACCGCCTCGACCAGGGCGTGCGCCAGTTATCGCAATTCTCCGACGACCTGGCCCACGAGCTGCGCACCCCCATCAGCAACCTGATGGGCAAGGCCCAGGTCACCCTGGGGCGCGAGCGCGACAGCGCGCATTACCGCGAGGCACTGGAAGACAGCATCGAGGAGCTGACTCGCCTCAATCGCATCATCAACGACATGCTTTTCCTCGCCCAGGCCAGCCAGCCCCAGGCCGAGATCACCCTCAAGCCACTGGCGCTGGCTGACGAAGTGGCCCGCGTAGGTGAGCTGTTCGCCTTCAGTGCGGAGCTCAAGAGCCTCGAGCTACATGTGCATGGCTGGGGCACGGCGAAGGTCGACCGGTTGATGCTGCAACGGGCGCTTTCCAACCTGCTGAGCAATGCCATACGCCATAGCCCTGATGGGCAAGTGGTGGAGGTGGGGCTCGAGCGGCATGGCGGCGAGGTTTGGCTGTGGGTGGAGAACCAGGGTGTGGGGATTGCCCAGCAGCATCTGGCGCAGTTGTTCGAACGTTTCTACCGGGTGGGGAGTGGGCGGTCGCGGCTGGAGGGGGGAACTGGGCTGGGGCTGGCGATTGTTGCCTCGATCATGCAGTTGCATGGTGGGCGGGTGGAAGTGAGCAGCCAGCCGCAAGGGCCTACGCGTTTCACCTTGGTGTTTCAGTCGCCGTGATATTGGCGGTACCGGCCCCATCGCGGGCAAGCCCACTCTTGCAAGAACCGGGTGGTACCTGCAGGAGCGGGCTTGCTCGCGAAGCGGCCTATGCAGCTGCTAATGAATCCGGCTCAGCGTGAGCTGGCCGCGACGATCAGCGCCTTCATCTCTGCCACCGCTGACTTGAAACCGACGAACAGCGCATGCGCCACCAAGGCATGGCCAATGTTCAGCTCGTTGATACCCTTGATCGCCGCCACGGCCTCGACGTTGTGGTAATGCAGGCCATGCCCGGCGTTGACGATCAGGCCCTGACCCACGCCAAACGACACGCCGTCAGCGATGCGCTTGAGCTCTTCGGCCACCTCGGTAGGCGTTTCGGCATCCGCGTAGCGACCGGTGTGCAGTTCGATGGCCGGGGCACCGACGCGGCGCGAGGCTTCGATCTGCCGCTCATCGGCATCGATGAACAGCGACACCTCGGCGCCAGTGCGCGCCAATCGCTCCACCGCAGCCTTGATCCTTGCCTCCTGGCCCGCCACATCCAGGCCACCCTCGGTGGTCAGCTCCTGGCGGGTCTCCGGCACCAGGCAGATATGCGCCGGGCGGATACGCTCGGCGAACACCATCATTTCCTCAGTGACACCCATTTCGAAGTTCATGCGGGTCTGCAGCACGTCCTTGAGCAACAGCACATCGCGCTCCTGGATATGCCGGCGGTCTTCGCGCAGGTGCACGGTGATGCCGTCGGCACCCGCTTCCTCGGCGTCCAGGGCTGCCTTGACCGGGTCCGGGTAACGGGTACCCCGAGCCTGGCGCAAGGTCGCCACGTGGTCGATGTTGACGCCGAGAAGCATGCGGTTGCTGTGAGTCACGGAAAGGTTCTCCTGAAGATTAAGCGCCACAGCATACGATGTGCTCAGCGCTTGCGAAACAGTTCCCGGCTGACCAGCGGCTTGGGCCCCAGGTGCACTGCCAGGGCCTGGCGCATCAAGCGCTTGGCTGCCGGCAGCGCACCGGGGGCATCCCAGTCGGCTTCGGCCAGCGCCAGCAATTCGGTGCCGCCGAACAACCCCGGCTGAAACAGTTCGACCCGCTCGAGCCCGGCATCCACTTGCAGACGATACAGGCCGTTGGCGACGACGGGCTCGCCATTCATATCCTGGTCCAGCGCGAAGGCATAACCGAGCTCATCCAGCAGGCGCCACTCGAACGAACGCAGCAACGGTTCCAGCGGCCGCCCGCTGGCCAGGGCCTGCAAGGTCAGGGTGTAGTGCTCGAACAGCGCCGGGTGCGGCGCCTCGGCGGGCAGCAGGCGCATCAGCAGCTCATTGAGGTACAGGCCGCTGAACAGCGCATCGCCATGCAGCCAGGCGGCAAGCCCGGTGGTATCCAGGCGCCCGACGTTCTTCAGCTCGCCGCGCCCGCGTAATTCCACTTCCAACGGCACGAATGGCCTGACCGGGCTGCCCGCCTTGCCACGGGCACGGCGCAATACCGCGCGCACACGCCCTTGGGGCGTGAGGAAGTCCACCAGTGCGCTGGTTTCCTTGTAGGCGCGGCTGTGCAGCACGTAGGCGGGTTGGGCGATGGGCTGATCCATGAACAATCGCTCGGAGACAAAAACACCTGTGGGAGCGGGTTTACCCGCGAATGCTGCAGTGAACTCACTGATGCTTTCGCGGGTAAACCCGCTCCCACAGGAATTGAGGGGCCGGGAGAGCTTACAGGTCGCCGTAGCCCAGCGAACGCAAGGCGCGCTCGTCATCGGACCAGCCACCCTTGACCTTGACCCACAGGTTGAGCATCACCTTGGCGTCGAACAGCGTTTCCATATCCTTGCGCGCCTCGGAGCCGATGCGTTTGATGCGCTCGCCCTTGTCGCCAATGATGATCTTCTTCTGTCCGTCACGCTCCACCAGGATCAGCGCATGGATATGCAGTACATGCCCCTGCTGCTTGAACTCCTCGATCTCGACGGTGATCTGGTACGGCAGCTCCGCACCCAGCTGGCGCATGATCTTCTCGCGAACCAGCTCGGCGGCGAGGAAGCGGCTGCTGCGGTCGGTGATCTGGTCTTCCGGGAAGAAGTGTTCGTTCTGGGGCAGGTGCTTGGCGATCAGCGCCTCGAGGGCGTCGAGGTTGTGCCCCTGCTGGGCGGAAATCGGCACCACCTCGGCGTTCGGCAGTTGCTCCTGGAGCCATTGCAGGTGCGGGATCAGCTCGGCCTTTTCCTCGATGCGATCGGTCTTGTTGACCGCCAGGATCACCGGGCCACTGACGTATTGCACACGTTCGAGAACAAGCTGGTCCTCGTCGGTCCAGCGGGTGCGGTCGACCACGAAGATCACCACGTCGACGTCCTTCAGGGCTGCCGATGCGTTACGGTTCATGTAGCGATTCAAGGCCTTGTCGTTGGCCTTGTGCATACCCGGGGTGTCGACGTAGATCGCCTGCACGTCGCCTTCGGTCTTGATGCCCAGCATGTTGTGGCGGGTGGTCTGCGGCTTGCGCGAGGTGATCGCCAACTTCTGCCCGAGGATGTGGTTGAGCAAGGTCGACTTGCCCACGTTCGGGCGGCCGACGATAGCCACGTAGCCGCAGCGGGTCGGGTTGTTGTCAGTCATTGCCATTCTCCACGCCCAGGGCGATCAGTGCCGATGCCGCAGCGACCTGCTCGGCGATACGCCGGCTCACGCCCTGGCCACGGCTCTTGTTGTTCAGCAGCACCACTTCGCATTCGACGAAAAAGGTACGGCAGTGCGGTTCGCCCTGGATGTCCACCACTTCGTAGCGCGGCAGCTCGCAGCCACGCGATTGCAGGAACTCCTGCAGGCGGGTCTTGGGGTCTTTGTTGGTGTCGACCAAGGTCAGGCCATCGAACTCATCGGTCAGCCAGGCCAGGATACGCTCGCGGGCGGTGTCCATGTCGGCATCCAGGTAGATGGCGCCAATCAGTGCCTCCAGGGCATCGGCCAGGATCGACTCGCGGCGAAAACCGCCGCTCTTGAGCTCGCCGGAGCCCAGGCGCAGGTATTCACCCAGATCGAAGCCACGTGCCAGCCGGGCCAGGGTCTCGCCCTTCACCAGGCGCGCGCGCAAGCGCGAAAGCTGGCCTTCGCGGGCCTGCGGAAAACGCTCGAACAGCGCCTCGGCAGCGACGAAGTTGAGGATCGAGTCGCCGAGGAACTCCAGGCGCTCATTGTTGCGCCCGGCGTAGCTGCGGTGGGTCAGCGCCAGCAGCATCTGCTCCTGGTCTTTGAAGGTATAGCCGAGCTTGCGCTCCAGGCGGGCAAGGGAAGCACTCATGCGGCCACCCGTTGTGTAGTAGAAGCGTTCAAATCAACATCCTGAAAGACTGTTTGGCTGTGGTTTGCCGTTCAAGAACGACGAATTCCCGATCCCTGAGAACACAGCCTATGTCAGAAATGCAATCGGCGCTGCCTGACAGGCAGCGCCGAAGGGTATCAGTGGATCAGGCCAACCCTGGACAAATTTGGGAAGTGGCCGAGTTTGGGCTCCGGCCAGCTCAACCACACGGCGAAGGCCTTGCCGACGATGTTGCGGTCCGGAACCATGCCGTGCAGTTCCCTGGGAATGCTTGGATCGTCCCAGTAGCGGCTGTCGTTGGAGTTGTCGCGGTTGTCGCCCACCATGAAGTAATGGCCGGCCGGCACGGTCCATTGCTGGTCCGGCGGCATGCGGTAGCGGCTCATTTCCTTGCGGATCAGGTGCTCCGCCGCGCCGAGTTTTTCCTTGTACAGCTCGGCGCTGCCCAGGGAACCGGCTTCGGTACCGACCAGTTGCTCGGCGATCGGCTGGCCGTTGACGAACAGCCGCTTGTCGCTGGTATAGCGCACCACATCACCCGGCAGGCCGACTACACGCTTGATGTAGTTGACATTCGGGTCGCTGGGGTAGCGGAACACCATGACGTCGCCACGCTGCGGGTCACCCACTTCGATGACCTTCTTGTCGATCACCGGCAGGCGAATGCCGTAGGAGAACTTGTTCACCAGGATGAAATCACCCACTTCCAGGGTCGGCTTCATCGACCCCGAGGGGATCTGGAACGGCTCGACCAGGAACGAGCGCAGCACCAGCACGATGAACAGCACCGGAAAGAACGACTTGCCGTATTCGACCAGCAGCGGCTCCTTGTTCAGGCGCTCGACCACGGCCATTTCAGGCTGGTTGACGCTACCCTGGTAATTGGCGACCGCCGCTCGCCGGCGCGGGGCCAGGAACAGCAGGTCGATCAAGCCCAACAAGCCACAGACGGCAACGGCGATGACGAGCAACAGCGGGAAATTTAGCGACATAGGACCTAGCTATCCAACCTGAGCACGGCAAGGAAGGCTTCTTGTGGAATTTCCACGTTGCCCACTTGCTTCATGCGTTTCTTACCGGCCTTCTGCTTTTCCAGCAGCTTCTTCTTACGGCTCACGTCGCCACCGTAGCATTTAGCCAGCACGTTCTTTCTGAGCGCCTTGACGGTCGTCCGCGCGATGATCTGGCCGCCGATGGCTGCCTGGATCGCCACATCGAACATCTGACGAGGGATCAGTTCCTTCATCTTCTCGGTCAACGCCCGGCCCTTGTAGGCGGCGTTGTCACGATGCACGATCAATGCCAGGGCGTCGACCTTGTCACCGTTGATCAGCACGTCCAGCTTGACCAGGTTGGCCGACTGGTAACGATCGAAGTGATAGTCCAGCGAGGCATAACCGCGGCTGGTGGACTTGAGTTTGTCGAAGAAGTCCAGCACCACTTCGTTCATCGGCAGGTCGTAGCTTACCTGCACCTGGCTACCGAGGAACTGCATGTCGCGCTGAACGCCGCGCTTCTCGATGCACAGGGTGATGACGTTGCCCAGGTGTTCCTGAGGCACGAGGATGGTAGCGGTGACGATCGGCTCGCGGAAATCAGCGACGGATGAAACGTCAGGCAGCTTCGAGGGGTTGTCGACGACGATGGTTTCGCCGGTCTTGAGCTCGAGCTCGTAGATCACGCTTGGCGCAGTGGTGATCAGGTCCAGGTCGTACTCGCGCTCCAGGCGCTCCTGGATGATCTCCATGTGCAGCATGCCGAGGAAGCCGCAACGGAAGCCGAAGCCCAGGGCATCGGAGCTTTCCGGCATGTACTGCAGCGACGAGTCGTTGAGCGTGAGCTTCTGCAGGGCGTCGCGGAAGTCCTCGAAGTCATCGGAACTGACCGGGAACAGGCCGGCGTAGACCTGCGGCTGGATCTTCTTGAAACCTGGCAACACGGCGACTTCAGGGGTCGACGAGAGGGTCAGGGTATCACCCACCGGCGCACCATGGATGTCCTTGATGCTGGCGATGATGAAGCCCACTTCACCGGCCTTGAGGTCGGCGGTCTGGGTGTGCTTCGGCGTGAACACCCCTACGCTGTCGACCAGGTGCACCTTGCCGGTGGACTTGACCAGGATCTTGTCGCCCTTCTTCACCCGGCCATGACGTACGCGCACCAGGGAGACGACGCCAAGGTAGTTGTCGAACCAGGAGTCGATGATCAGCGCTTGCAATGGCGCTTCGATGTCGCCTTCCGGCGCGGGAATGGTCTGCACCAGACGCTCGAGAACCTCGTCCACGCCCATGCCGCTCTTGGCGCTGCAGGCCACGGCGTCGGTCGCGTCGATGCCGATGATCTTCTCGATCTCGTCCTTGACGCGATCGGGGTCGGCCTGGGGCAGGTCCATCTTGTTCAGCACCGGCATGACCTCCAGGCCCTGCTCGATGGCGGTGTAGCAGTTGGCGACCGACTGGGCCTCGACGCCCTGACCGGCGTCGACCACCAGCAACGCACCCTCGCACGCCGCCAGGGAACGGCTGACCTCATAGGTGAAGTCGACGTGACCGGGGGTGTCGATGAAGTTCAGTTGGTAGGTATTGCCGTCCTGGGCCTTGTAATGCAGCGTGACGCTGTGGGCCTTGATGGTGATACCGCGCTCGCGCTCGAGGTCCATGGAGTCAAGGACCTGGGCTTCCATTTCGCGTGCCGACAGGCCACCGCACATCTGGATGAAACGGTCGGCCAGCGTCGACTTGCCATGGTCGATGTGGGCGATGATGGAGAAATTGCGGATATGACTCAAATCACTCACAGGTCAACACTCGAAAAGGCTGCGAGCCGTACGCCCGCCGAAAAATAGCCGGGAATTGTACCTCAAGCTGCACGGATATGGGAGCGTCCTCATCGGGCCGAGCACACCCGCGGGCCGAAACCCGGTCCCCCGATCAGGCGGCATCACGGCCTGGAACAAGGCTATCGCGGGCCAAGCTCGCGCCAACAAAAGGTAACGAATTAAAAAGGGCAGCCGAAGCTGCCCTTTCCTGCACATCCGGCAGATTACTCCGCCAACTTGAAGGTGATGAAGCTTGCGCGCCCCTGACGCAGCACACGCATGGACACCGAGCGATTCTTCGGCAGGTCCTTGGCAATTTCGGTGAATTGCTTGGCGTTGCTGATCGCCTGGTTGTTCAGGTGGCTGATGACATCGCCTGGACGCAGGCCGATGAGCGCCGCCGGGCCATCCTGGACTTCCTTGATGACTACGCCGCCCTTGAGTTCCAGGGATTTCTTCTGCTCATCCGACAGGTCGGCTACGGACACCCCGAGGCGATTGCTGCTGCGCTCCGCGCCAGCCTGCCCACCGACGCCGATGTCGGCATCGTCGTCCGGCAGCGCGCCGATGGTGATATCCAGGTTCTGGCGCTTGCCCTCGCGAATGATCTCAAGCTTGGCCTTGTCGCCATCCTTCAGGCCACCGACCAGGTGCGGCAGGTCGGCCGACATGACGATCGGCTGGCCATTGAGGCTGAGGATCACATCCCCCACCTGCAAGCCACCCTTGGCCGCCGGGCCGTTCTCAAGCACCTGCGCCACCAGCGCACCCGCCGGCTTGTCGAGGCCGAAGGACTCGGCCAGGTCCTTGTTGACCTCCTGGATCACCACGCCGAGCCAGCCACGGCTGACCTTGCCGTCTTTCTTCAGCTGGTTGGAGACATCCAGCGCCACATCGATCGGAATGGCGAACGACAAGCCCATGAAGCCGCCGGAACGGGTGAAGATCTGCGAGTTGATGCCGACTACTTCGCCTTTCATGTTGAACAGCGGTCCGCCGGAGTTCCCCGGGTTGATCGCCACGTCGGTCTGGATGAACGGCACGTAGGTGTCGTTAGGCAGGGTGCGGCCCTTGGCACTGACGATACCTTTGGTCACCGAATGGTCGAAGCCGAACGGCGAGCCGATGGCCAGCACCCACTCGCCGACCTTGAGCTTCTGCGAGTCACCCAGTTTCACGATCGGCAGGTTCTTGCCGTCGACCTTGAGCAGGGCCACGTCGGTGCGCGGGTCGGTGCCCACCAGCTTGGCCTGGAGCTCGCTGCGGTCGGACAGACGGACGATGATTTCGTCGGCATCGGCGACCACGTGGTTGTTGGTCAGGACGTAACCATCGCTGGAAATGATGAAACCCGAACCCAGGGACTGCGCCTCACGCTGGCGGTCACCGCGCGGCGAGCGCGGCTGTTGCGGCATGTTGCGCTCGAAGAACTCGCGGAACATCGGCGGCAGGCCTTCCAGGTCAGGCATCTGGCCGGCGGCGATGCGCCGGTCGGGCAGCTTCTGCTTGGTACTGATGTTGACCACGGCCGGCGAGGCCTGCTCGACCAGGGTGGTGAAGTCCGGCAGGGCTTCCTCGGCCTGGGCAGTCAGCACCTGGCCGAGCATCAGCACGGCGGCGAACATCGATAGGTAGGTTTTCAAGCGTGGTATTGACATACGGCTCCCGTCACAACGAGCGTAGTTAGCAGTAGGGCCACTGCAGAAGCAGGAAAGGCCAGACTCCGTGAAGAGCCTGACCTATAGAAAATTTACCGAAGGATTGCAAATGACAATGCTTTAATTTCATTTCAGCCGCATACCACGCGAGCTGTAGAAAAGGCAGCAAACCTCATTGACTCGCCTGGGCATCCTGGGCTCGCATGGACAACGCCACACGCTCTGCCGTGCCAAGGGGAATCTCCCCGACCACGGTGACCATCACCTTGCCCTTGGGGGTGTTGAGATGGCGGGATACCGCGACGGTTGGCCCCAGTTGCGCCCGGGTATCGACACCCGCATCGCCTTTGACCGGCTCGAGGAACACCGAGAAACGTGCCAGGCCGTCGTCGAACATAAGGCTACTGACCTGACTGTTGCGCTGCGGGTCACGTCTTACGGCGCTATTGACCAGTTCGAAGCCCGGCGGCAGCCAGTCGGAGCGCCAACCCGCCGCCGTATCGGCGGTCTTGCTGACTACACGTTCGATGGGCTTGCATGCCGCGCTGGCCTGCAAATCACGGTCGCTGGGCAGATCGTCGGTGTCCAGGCGGGTCATCTGGAAACGCTCCAGCAGTTGGCCTTTGTCATTGAGCATCAACGAGCGCAAGGGCAAGCCGGTCTGACGGTCCAGATGCAGCTCAAAGGCATAGCGGTGCTGGTCGCGAGGACTGAGGGAGATGATGACCGCATCGCGTCCGGCAACCCGCGACTTGCCGGCGACTGCAAGGTCGTACCAGCTCATCAGCTTGAGGGGGTCGAGAACGCGTGGTGCTGAATCGGGCGGAGTGCCCACGCCGCTTACCAGGGAACCACTGACGCATTGCACCTTGCCATCAACCCGCACGACTTCCTGAGCCGCGCCATCGAGCTGCAACAGCCGCTCGTTGACCTTGCCGTCCTGGACGCGATGCCAGATGTCGTGCGTGGAGAAACTGCCGTTGCGTTCGTAGACAAAGGAGCCCTGGTAACTCTGCTTTTGCTCGGCCTGGGCCAGCTTGTTCAGCCACTCATTCGCCTCAGGCGAGGAGTTGGCTGCCAATGCTGGCAGCGATAGGCAGCTGCCGAGCAGTATCGACAGGAGAGGTAGCGCGCGCATGATCCTCCTTACTTGGCGGTTTCCAGGCTGGCAGCGCGGGCATACGGCAGTGCGGTTTCAGTGCCCTTGAGCGCAGATTCCTGGGCATGCTGGCGCAGGTAGCCTGGCAGGCGCTGATCCCAGCCGGCCTGGTTCTGCAGCACGCCGTTGGCCATAGGCCCGGTCGGTTGCTCACTGCTCTCACTATAGCCTGCCAGAACGGCTGGGCCTTGAGCCTGTGGCAAAGTCAGCCCCTGCTGGGCAGGCTGCTGTGCAGCCAGCTCGGCACCGGTGATCTCGTCCTGGTTGTAAAGACGCACACCGGCGAGCACGGCAACGGTCACCGAAGCGGCAACAGCCAGGCGACCAATGCTGCGCCATGGGCCACTCTTGACCTTGGCAGGCACGGCTTCGTCAGCCAGCGCAGCGGATACTGCCGAGGCGATATCCAGCTTGGGCAGCAACAGCTCCTTGTGCATGGCTGCACGTGCTACCTGGTAACGCGACCAGGTGGCGCGGGTTTCTGCATCGTCTACGGCGCTCAGCACCCGACGCAGTTCCAGTTCGTCCGCTTCGTTATCCATCACCGCGGACAGCGATTCCTGCAAAGCTTCACGACTCATGGCGGTTCCTCTCTTGGCTGTCGCCGCTGTCTCAGGTTTCCTGCAACAACGGCTGCAGGGCTTTATCTATGGCCTCCCGAGCGCGGAAGATTCGAGAGCGCACGGTACCCACCGGACACTGCATGACACTGGCAATGTCCTCGTAACTCAAACCGTCGAACTCACGCAAAGTCAGGGCCGTACGCAAATCTTCAGGCAGTTGCTGGATGGTGCGATGGACAGTGCCTTCGATTTCATCCCGCAACAACGAGCGCTCTGGGGACTCGAGATCCTTGAGACCATGATCGCCGTCATAGAACTCCGCATCCTCGGAGCTCACATCACTGTCTGGTGGCCGTCTTCCACGGGACACCAGGTAGTTCTTCGCCGTGTTGATGGCGATGCGGTACAGCCAAGTATAAAAAGCACTGTCTCCGCGGAAATTGCCAAGCGCACGGTAGGCCTTGATAAAGGCTTCCTGCGCCACATCCTGGGCTTCGTGGGTGTCGTGAACGAACCGCACGATCAACCCGAGAATCTTGTGCTGATACTTCAGCACCAACAGATCAAACGCTCGCCTGTCACCACGCTGGACACGCTCGACAAGCTGCTGATCCTCTTCCTGGGTTAGCATGAACACTCCTCAGTGAACTCGAAGGAGCGCTGCAGTAGCCATCGTTCAGGCTTGCAACCATAGACTCGAGCTTTTCGCAAAAGTTCTCCCCTCCAAGCAAGTTTCCTGCGGCCCTTGGTCGGCTCGCACGAAAGACGCAGCGCGGTCGCTGCCGGCTACGTCGATAATCGATGAATCGGATACGCAGGTGTCGCCCTGGATCAGGACTACTGCCTTGCGTCGCCGCAGCAAAATATGGCGTGCGGGCAGCCTTCATGAGATTTCCAGGGGTGCCGGAAAGTTCCCACAAAGATCGCCACTACCGTGCATGGACCATTGGAAATCAGGCCTACGGGGCTGCTATAAAGGCTGCCCGGCCACTTTCCACGATAGTTTCACAATGCCACCTATGCCTGACTATTGTGCCGCGCCCCCCCTCTTGATTACTAGTGTCCCGACATGAGCAAACAATTCCAACACGATGTCCTGGTGATCGGCAGCGGCGCCGCCGGCCTCAGCCTGGCACTGAACCTTCCTGCCCACCTGCGCATCGCCGTGCTGAGCAAAGGCGACCTGGCCAACGGCTCGACCTTCTGGGCCCAGGGCGGCGTTGCCGCGGTACTGGACGATGCAGACACTGTGCAGTCCCATGTCGAGGACACCCTCAACGCAGGCGGCGGCCTGTGTCACGAAGATGCGGTTCGCTTCACCGTGGAGCACAGCCGCGAGGCCATCGAATGGCTGATCGAACAAGGCGTCCCGTTTACCCGCGACGAACACGCCAGCGTCGATGACGGCGGCTTTGAATTCCACCTGACCCGCGAAGGTGGCCACAGCCACCGACGCATCATCCATGCCGCCGATGCCACCGGCGCGGCCATCTTCACCACCTTGCTGGAACAGGCCCGCAAGCGCCCGAACATCGAGTTGCTGGAGCAGCGCGTAGCGGTCGACCTGATTACCGAGCGGCGCCTGGGCCTGGCTGGCGAGCGCTGCCTGGGCGCCTACGTGCTGAACCGCAGCAGCGGCGAGGTGGACACCTTCGGCGCGCGTTTCACCGTGCTGGCCACCGGCGGCGCGGCCAAGGTCTACCTCTACACCAGCAACCCGGACGGCGCCTGCGGCGATGGCATCGCCATGGCCTGGCGCGCCGGTTGCCGGGTGGCGAACCTTGAGTTCAACCAGTTCCACCCCACCTGCCTGTACCACCCGCAGGCCAAGAGTTTCCTGGTAACCGAGGCCCTGCGCGGCGAAGGTGCGCTGCTGCGCCTGCCCAATGGCGAGCGCTTCATGCCGCGCTTCGACCCGCGTGAGGAGCTGGCGCCGCGGGACATCGTGGCCCGCGCCATCGACCACGAGATGAAGCGCCTGGGCGTGGACTGCGTGTACCTGGACATCACCCACAAACCCGCCGACTTCATCAAGGGCCACTTCCCCACGGTCTACGAACGCTGCCTGACCTTCGGCATCGATATCACCCGCCAGCCGATCCCGGTGGTGCCAGCAGCGCACTACACCTGTGGCGGGGTGGTGGTCGATGCCCGCGGCCACACCGACGTGCCCGGCCTGTATGCCATTGGCGAGACCAGCTTCACCGGCCTGCACGGCGCCAACCGCATGGCCAGCAACTCGCTGCTCGAGTGTTTCGTCTATGGTCGGGCGGCGGCCGCCGACATCGAAGCCCATTTGGACCAGGTGGGCATGCCGCAGGCCCTGCCGTGCTGGGATGCAAGCCAGGTCACCGACTCCGACGAAGACGTGATCATTGCGCACAACTGGGACGAACTGCGGCGCTTCATGTGGGACTATGTCGGCATCGTGCGCACCAACAAGCGCCTGCAACGTGCCGAGCACAGAGTGCGCCTGCTGCTGGACGAGATCGACGAGTTCTACAGCAACTACAAGGTCAGCCGCGACCTGATCGAGCTGCGCAACCTGGCGCAGGTGGCCGAGCTGATGATTCGCTCGGCCATGCAGCGCAAGGAGAGCCGCGGGCTGCACTACACGCTGGACTATCCGGACATGCTGGCCGAAGCCAAGGACACCCTACTCAGCCCGTTCTGACGCACCGCGAAGGGCCTTCAAGTCGAGCGCGCAATGGCCCACCGCCGTCGGCTGAACTTCAACCTTACCCGCAGGCGCCGATGCTCGTCCGGCGCCAGCCCATCGCGCACGACACACACCCCTTCCCCCAGCCACCACCCCTCGCGCACAAACCTCAGCACCACCAGCCCCGGCAGCGCCACGCTGTCACGGCACAAGCGCGCCGGCTGCCAGCCCCTGGCGCGACAGAACAACTGCCAGCCACCGGCATCGCGCCGCAGTCCGGTGATGGCATTGCGGTGAGTCAGCAGGATACGACGGGGAATGGCCCAGCAGGCGTGGGCAAGACAGGCAACGCCGAGGGAGAGCACCAGCCAGACAGGCAGTGCCGTCAGCAACAGTGTCGAGAGCGCCAGGGACTGGCCGACGAGGTAGGCCGTCAGCAGCAGGCGAGAGCCCTGCCAACGGCACTGGAAATTGTCACTTGGGCTGGACACGGTCCAGGATGATGCGAACCATGCGCTGCAACTCCGGGTCTTCGGACTCGGTGCGCTCCATGAACCAGCCGAACATGTCCTGATCCTCGCAGGTCAGCAGGCGACGGTACAGCTCGCGGTCGCTTTCGCCGAGGGTGGCATAGACCTCCTGGGTGAATGGCACCAGCAGTACGTCCAGTTCCAGCATGCCGCGGCGGCTGTGCCAGAAAAGCCGGTTGAGTTCAGTTTGTTCGACCATGGGGCCCTCCTCGAATGGCCGGTTAGTATACAGCGGCGCCAAGGTGGCGGTACAAGGCGTTGGTCTGGTCACCTACCTATTTTGTTACTGGCGTTCTATGATGGCCGCCAGTCTTTACCAACCGCGATGACCCATGGCCGACTCCGCTTTCTTCACCTCCTTGTCCCACGAGGGCATCCTCGCCGTTCGCGGCTCCGACGCCGGCAAATTCCTGCAAGGCCAGTTGACCTGCAACCTCAACTACCTCGACCTCGAGCATTCCAGCCTCGGCGCCCGCTGCATGGTCAAGGGCCGCATGCAATCCAGCTTCCGCATCCTGCCCCAGGGCAACGGCTACCTGCTGGCCATGGCCAGCGAACTGCTCGAAATGCAGCTGGCCGACCTGAAGAAGTACGCGGTGTTCTCCAAGGCTACGCTGACCGACGAAAGCGCCGCCTGGGCGCGCTTCGGCTTGCAGCAGGCCGATGCTGCGCTGGCTGCCCTGGCGCTCGCGGTACCTGAAGAGGCCGGCGCCACAGCGCGTCGCGACGAGCTGATCGCCGTGCGTGTATCCCCCGGCCGCGTGGAACTGTGGGTGCCCGCCGAACAGGCAGCGCAAATCAGCGAAACCCTGGCCGGGCACCTCGACCCGGGCAGCCTCGAGCAATGGCTGCTGGGCCAGGTGCGGGCCGGTATCGGCCAGGTCATGGGCCCGACCCGCGAGCTGTTCATCCCACAGATGATCAACCTGCAAGCGGTGGGTGGCGTGAGTTTCAAGAAAGGCTGCTACACCGGCCAGGAAATCGTCGCCCGCATGCAGTACCTGGGCAAGCTCAAGCGCCGTCAGTACCGCCTGGCCTTGCCCGGCGAGCATACCCCGGCGCCTGGGGCCGAGATCTTCTCGCCCACCCACGGCTCCTCGGTAGGCGAAGTGGTGATCGCGGCGCGCAATGGTGCGGGCTGCGAGCTGCTGGCCGTGCTCAGTGCCGATGCGGTGGAGGACGACAACCTGCACCTGGGCAGCCTCGAAGGCCCCCGCCTTACGCTGCTCGACCTGCCCTACGCACTGGACCGAGACCAGGAAATCCAGCGTTGACCTGCACGCCCCGCCTGCCTGACGGGGCCGTTCCACCACTGCGGTAGAGAAGTCCATGAACAACCTGGCCGAAATGGTCCAAGCGCAACTGCTGGCCGCCATCGACAATGACGACCTGGTCCTGCCCACGCTTCCCGAGGTTGCCCTGAGCATCCGCGAAGCTGCCGAGGACAGCGAGATCAGCGTGGCCGCCTTGAGCCGTGTGATTGGCCGCGACGCGGCCCTCTCGGCACGACTGATAAAGGTCGTGAACAGCCCCCTGCTGCGGGCGATGGTGGAAGTCACCGACCTGCACACCGCGATCACCCGATTGGGCGTCAACTACAGCTGCAACCTGGCCATTGGCCTGGTGATCGAGCAGATCTTCCACGCCCGCTCGCCCGCCGTAGAGCAAAAGCTTCGCGATATCTGGGAAAACAGCCTCGAAGTAGCGGGTATCAGCTACGAAATCTGTCGCAGGTACACCCACCTCAAACCCGACCAGGCCACCCTTGGCGGGCTGGTCCACCAGATTGGTGCACTGCCGGTACTGATCTACGCCGAAGAGCACAACGAACTGCTGTCGGACCCGGTGTGCCTGCACTATGTGATCGAGCAGATCCAGCCGGTGCTGGGCGACAAGATCCTCAGCACCTGGGAGTTCCCCGAGCAGCTGGTCAAGCTGCCCAGCCAGGTACAGGACCTGGAGCGCGAAACCGACAACATCGACTACATCGGCATCGTGCAGGTCGCCCGCTCCCTCAGCCTGCGTGGCCGCGGTCGGCCCTTGACCACCCTGCCCGCCTACCATCACCTGCGCCTGCCCCCCGGTAAGGACCTGGACCTGATGGAACTTCTCGAGGCACGGGAAATGCTGCGCGGCTGAAGGCCGCAGCGGCTTCATTCGCGGGCTTGCCCACGAATGAAGCCGCTGAGGTTTGAAACGAACACCCGCCTAGTCAGCGATAAAGCTCACCCGCACCTTCAACCCGCCCTTCTCGCCGTCGTGCAGGCTGATCTGCGCCAGATGCGCCCGGCAAATCTCGCCAACGATCGCCAACCCCAGCCCGCTCCCCTGCACACCACGCCGATAGAAACGCTCGAACACCCGTTCGCGTTCCACCTCGGGAATGCCCGGCCCATCGTCTTCCACCTCCAGCACGGCCGGCGCCAGCACCCGCAAGATCACATTGCCGCCCCTCGGGGTATGGGCCAGGGCGTTGTCCACCAGGTTGCTGAGCAGCTCGTTGAGCAAGGTCGGCTCGCCCTTGAGCCACACCGGCGCCTCGGCCTCCAGTGCCAGCGCCACGCCCTTGGCATGGGCCAGCGGCGCCATGGCCATGCCCAGCTCGCGCGCCAGTTGGCTGAGGTCAAGACGCTGGGCACCGCCCTCGGCGATGGCCCGCGCGCCGTTTTCCACCCGGGCCAACGACAGCAACTGGTTGGCCAGATGAGTCAGACGGTCGGTGCCCTGGGCAGCGGCTTCGAGGGTTTGCTGCCACTCCTGCGGCTCGCGTGAACGCAGGCCCAACTCGACCCGCGCCTTGAGCGCCGCCAGCGGGGTGCGCAGTTCGTGGGCTGCATCGGCGATGAACTGCGCCTGGCGCTCGAACTGCCCGCGCAAGCGTTCGGTGAAGTGGTTCAAGGCGCGCACCAAGGGGCTGAGTTCATGCTGCACCTGCACCACCGGCAAGGCGCGCAGGTCGTCGGGCTGACGCTCTTCCACCGCAGTGCGCAGGCGTTCCAGCGGGCGCAGCGCGGCACTGACGGCGAACCACACCATCCCCAGCGCGCCCAGCGCCAGCATGCCCAACCGCAGCAGGGTATCGGCCATCAGGCCACGGGCCATGCTGACCCGCGCTTCTTCGGTCTCGGCCACGCGAATCTCGGCCATGCCGTTCATGTTCGGCTCGCTCACCGCCTTGAGCAGGCTCACCACTCGCACGTCCTGACCCAAGTGGGTGGCGTTGTAGAAGCGTGCCAGCGCCGGGTAATCGTCAGTGCGCGGTGTGCCTGGCGGCGGCGGCGGCAGGTTCTCGTAGCCGGAAATCAGCTTCTGGTTGATATCCAGCACCTGGTAGTAGATACGCCCGGCGCTGTCGTAGGCGAAGGTGTCCAGGGCCACGTAGGGCACGTCGGCGCTGAGGGTGCCATCACGCTGCGACAGGCCGGCGGCGATGGTCCGCGCCGAGGCCAGCAGGGTGCGGTCGTAGGCGGTATCGGCCGCTTCGCGGCCATTCCAGTAGGCGCTCAGGCCGCTGGCCAGCATCAGCACCACCAGCAGCAACGCCAGGTTGCCCAGCAAGCGCCCGCGCAGGCTGCCAGCGTCACGCATCGCGGTGCTCGAGCAGGTAGCCCAGGCCGCGGAAGGTGACGATGGCCACCGGGTGGCCGTCGAGCTTCTTGCGTAGCCGGTGCACGTAGATCTCGATGGCGTCGGGGCTGGCCTCTTCGTCCAGGCCGAACACCTGGGCGGCAAGCTGCTCCTTGCTCATCACCCGGCCTGGGCGAGCAATCAGCGCCTCGAGCACGCTTTGTTCGCGGGAGGTCAGGGTGAGTGGTTCTTCACCCAGGCTGAAACGCCGGGCATCGAGGTCGTAGACCAATGGCCCGCAGCGCTGCTGGCGCTCGCCGCCGAGCACGCTGCGCCGCAGCAGGGCCTTGACCCGCGCTTCCAGCTCGGTCAGTTCGAACGGCTTGGCCAGGTAGTCGTCGGCCCCCAAGTTCAAGCCGTGCACGCGGTCCTTTACATCGCTGCGGGCGGTCAGCATCAGCACGGGCAGGGTCTTGCCACGCGAACGCAGGCGCGCCAGCACTTCGAAGCCATCCAGGCGCGGCAGGCCGACATCCAGCACGGCCACGGCATAGTCCTCGCTGGCCAGGGCCAGGTCGGCAGCCACGCCATCGTGCAGCACATCCACGGTCAGGCCTTGGCTCTTCAAGGCCTGGGCCACGCTTTCGGCCAACTGCAGATGGTCTTCGACCAACAGCACACGCATCGGTATCTCCCTGCTCGGGTAGGACGGTGGCGCGGAGTGTACCGCCGTCGCGGAGGCTGTGAAGCCCCTTGTAACAAACCTTTCAAGTTGAAAGGTTAGCGAAAGGTTGACGGCCTAGCATCGCACCACGGTCGCCTCATGCGCCGAAAAAAGCACCAGCAAGGTGCAAACCAATAAGAACAATAAACGGAGTCAGTCGACGATGCAGTCCATGCAGCCGCAGGCGTTTACGCCTATTCGATCCCTTTGCGCCCGCCCCAGCGCCATTGCCAGCGCTATCGCCTTTGCAGGCGTCGCCCCCATGAGCCAGGCCGCCTTCTTCGAAGACAGCACGGCCACCTTCGAAACCCGCAACATGTACTTCAATCGCGACTTTCGCGACGGCACCAGCGCGCAGCAATCCAAGCGCGACGAATGGGCCCAGGGCTTCATGCTCAACTTCGAATCCGGCTACACCGACGGCACCGTCGGCTTCGGCCTCGACGCACTGGGCATGCTCGGCATAAAGCTCGACTCCAGCCCCGACCGCACCGACACCGGCCTGTTGCCCACCCATGACAACGGCAAGGCCGCCGATGAATATTCCAAGCTCGGCCTGACCGGCAAGGTCAAGGTGTCCAAGACCGAACTCAAGGTCGGCACCCTGATTCCTGAACTTCCGACCCTGCAGCCCAACGACGGGCGCATCCTGCCGCAGACCTTCGAAGGCGGCCTGCTGACCTCCAACGAGATCAAGAACCTCACCTTCACCGGCGGGCGCCTGGAAAAGGCCAAGGATCGCAACGACACCAACTGGGAAGACCTGGCGCTGAACAACAAGAACGGCCGTTTCGGCGGGACGTTCTCGTCCGACCACTACGACCTCGGCGGGCTGGACTACAAGTTCACTGACCGCATCACCGGCAGCTACCACTTCGCCCAGCTCGACGACATCTACCGCCAGCACTTCGTCGGCATGGTCGCCACCCAGCCCTGGGGCCCAGGAACCTTCGGCGCCGACCTGCGCCTGTCCAAGAGTGACGAGCAAGGCTCGGCACTGGCTGGCAAGATCGACAACACCACCGTCAACGGCATGTTCAGCTACGCCCTGGGCGGCCACAAGTTCAGCGCCGCCTACCAGCACCTGTCGGGTGACAGCGCTTTCCCCTACATCGACGGCGCCGACCCGTACCTGACCAACTTCGTCCAGATCAACGACTTTGCCGGCGCCGACGAGCGTTCCTGGCAAGCGCGCTACGACTACAACTTCGCCTCCCTGGGCATCCCCGGCCTGACCTTCATGACCCGTTACCTCAGCGGCGACAACGTCAGCCGCGCCGATGGCAGCGAGGGCAAGGAGTGGGAGCGCAACACCGAGTTCAAGTACGTGGTACAGAGCGGCCCGTTGAAAAACGTCGCCGTGCGCCTGCGCAACGCCACGTTCCGCTCGAACTTCGCCCGCGACGCCGATGAAGTGCGCCTGCTGGTGAGCTACAGCCTGGCCCTGTGGTAACCCCCGACAACAACAACACGTACGGAGATAGTCGATGAACCTTTCACTACGCCGCCTCGTTCTCGCCACCGGTTGCCTGCTGCTTGCCGGCAACGCCCTGGCCGCCGAACCGAAACGCCCTGAATGCATCGCCCCGGCCTCGCCCGGTGGTGGTTTCGACCTCACCTGCAAGCTGGTGCAAAGCGCACTGGTCGAGGAAAAGATCCTCAGCAAGCCCATGCGCGTCACGTACATGCCTGGTGGTGTCGGAGCGGTGGCCTACAACGCCGTGGTCGCCCAGCGTCCAGCCGATGCCGGCACCCTGGTGGCCTGGTCCAGCGGTTCGTTGCTGAACCTGGCCCAAGGCAAATTCGGCCGCTTCGACGAGAACGCGGTCAAGTGGCTGGCAGCGGTCGGCACCAGCTACGGCGCCATCGCAGTGAAGAGCGATTCGCCCTATAAGACCCTGGAGGATTTGGTCGCCGCCTTGAAGAAAGACCCAAGCAAGGTGGTGATCGGCTCCGGCGGCACCGTCGGCAGCCAGGACTGGATGCAGACGGCCTTGATCGCCAAGGCCGCCGGTATCAACCCGCGCGACCTGCGCTACGTGGCCCTGGAAGGCGGCGGCGAAATCGCCACCGCACTGATGGGCGGGCATATCCAGGTCGGCTCCACCGACATTTCCGACTCCATGCCGCACATCCAGGCCGGCAACATGCGCATCCTCGCGGTGTTCTCCGAGCAGCGCCTGGACGAGCCGGAAATGAAAGACATCCCTACCGCCAAGGAACAGGGCTACGACATCGTCTGGCCTGTGGTGCGCGGCTTCTACCTGGGGCCAAAGGTGACCGACGAGGAGTACGCCTGGTGGAAAGAGTCGTTCGACAAGCTGCTGGCCTCCGAGGACTTCGCCAAGCTACGTGACCAGCGCGAACTGTTCCCGTTCGCCATGACCGGTGCGGAGCTGGACACCTACGTGAAGAAGCAGGTCGCCGACTACAAGGCCCTGGCCAAGGAATTCGGCCTGATCCAGTAATCAGCCCTGCACCGCCCCCTGTGGGAGCGGGTTTACCCGCGAAGCAGACACCGCGATTGATGGCCAGGGCTTCGCCCTGGTTCGCGGGTAAACCCGCTCCCACAGGGTCCGCGTTCTGCCGACACACAACGAGGATTTCTTCATGATCCTGCAACGCATCTTCGCCCTGGTCCTGCTGGCGGTCTGCGCCATCCTGGCCGTGATGGCCTGGCCCTACCAGGCCGCGTTTTCCTATGAACCGGTCGGCCCGCGAGCCTTCCCGCTGCTGATGCTCGGCCTGATGGGCGTCGCCCTGCTGTACCTGGCGATCCGCCCCACGCCGATCGTGCGCAAGGACGACGAGCCAGAACTGGACCGCGAGACCCTGACCAAGATCGCTGCCTGCGTGGGCCTGCTGCTGGTCTTCGCCGCCACTTTCGAACCGCTGGGCTTCATCCTCAGCGCCGTGCTCATCGGCCTGCCGATGGCGCGCCTGTACGGCGGCCGCTGGCTGCACAGCGCCATCGTGGTGATCGCCATGAGCATCTTCCTCTACTGGCTGTTCGACCGCGTGATGGACGTGCCCCTGCCCCTTGGCCTGCTCGACGTACTGGAGAACTGACACATGGATACCTTGAGCTACCTGGGCCAGGGCTTTGGCGTCGCCCTGAGCCCCTACAACCTGATCACCGCCCTGATCGGCACGCTGATCGGCACCGTAGTCGGCCTGCTACCGGGCCTGGGCCCGATCAATGGCGTGGCCCTGCTGATTCCCATCGCCTTCGCCCTGGGCCTGCCGCCGGAGTCGGCGCTGATCCTGCTGGCTGCGGTGTACCTGGGCTGCGAATATGGCGGGCGTATCAGCTCGATCCTGCTGAACATTCCAGGCGAAGCCTCCACCGTGATGACCACCCTGGACGGCTACCCCATGGCCCGCCAAGGCCTGGCCGGTGTGGCGCTGTCGCTGTCGGCCTGGAGTTCGTTCATCGGCGCGCTGATCGCCACCTGCGGCATGGTGCTGTTCGCGCCGCTGCTGGCGAAATGGGCCATCGCCTTCGGGCCGGCGGAGTACTTCGTGCTAATGGTGTTCGCCATCGTCGCCCTCGGTGGCATGGCTGGCGACAAGCCGCTGAAGACCTTCATTGCCGCGCTGATCGGCTTGTTCCTATCGGCCGTGGGCATCGACGCCAACAGCGGCGTCTACCGCTTCACCGGTGACAGCGTGCACATGGCCGACGGCATCCAGTTCGTGGTGCTGGTGCTTGGCCTGTTCTCGATCAGCGAGATCCTCCTGCTGCTGGAGAAGACCCATCATGGCCACGCCGCAGTGAAAGCCACCGGGCGCATGCTGTTCAACGTCAAGGAAGCAGCCTCGGTGTTCGTGGTGAACATCCGCTGCGGCCTGCTCGGTTTCTTCATGGGCGTGCTGCCGGGTGCCGGTGCGACCCTGGCCAGCGCCGTGGCGTACATGACCGAGAAACGCCTGGCCGGTGCCAGCGGCAAGTTCGGCAAGGGTGACGCCCGCGGCCTGGCGGCCCCGGAAACCGCCATCGGCGCCTCGTGCTGTGGCGCCCTGGTGCCGATGCTGACCCTTGGCGTTCCGGGCTCGGGCACCACTGCCGTGATGATCGGCGCGCTGACCCTGTACAACATCACCCCCGGCCCGCTGCTGTTCGAACAGCAACCGGACATCGTCTGGGGCCTGATCGCCTCGCTGTTCATTGCCAACATCATGCTGGTGGTCCTGAACATCCCGATGATCCGGATCTTCACCCGCATCCTCGCCGTGCCGAACTGGGCGCTGGTGCCGGTAATCGCGATCATCACCGCGATCGGCGTGTACGCCGTGCATGCCACCACCTTCGACCTGTTCCTGATGGTCGGCATCGGCATCATGGGCTACATCCTGCGCAAGCTGGACTTCCCACTGTCGCCGATCCTGCTGGGCTTCATCCTCGGTGGCCTGATGGAGCAGAACCTGCGCCGCGCGCTGTCGATCTCCAACGGCGAGCTGAGCATCCTGTGGTCGAGCTCGATCAGCATGGGTGTGTGGGTGCTGGTGGTGTTGATGCTGGGCCTGCCGCTGCTGCGCATCTGGCGCAAGCGCAGCCAGCAGCGCCGGGCCATGGCCGATGCCTGATCGGTCGTTGCCGCTGTTCTGGGCCACCGGGCTGGTCGGGCTGGCGGGCGGTTTCGTCGCCAGCCTGGTCGGCTGGCCCTTGCCATGGATGGTCGGCTCGTTGCTGGCGATCATCCTGGTGCGCTGCCTGACGCCCTGGCAGCTCACGGAAATCCCCAATGGCCGCAAATGCGGCCAATGGATCATCGGTATCGGAATCGGCCTGCACTTCACCCCCGAGGTGATCGAGCAGGTCTCAAGCCATTTCGCCTTGATCTTCTTCGGCGCGCTGGTTACCACGCTCTGCAGCGTGATCGGCGTGTGGCTGTTGCGGCGCACCGGTGAAGACCGCGCCACGGCGTACTTCGCCAGCATGCCGGGCGGCTCGGGGGAGATGGTCAACCTGGGCGCACGCAACGGTGCGATGCTCAGCCAGGTGGCAGCGGCGCAGAGCCTGCGGGTGTTGACCGTGGTGCTGTGCGTGCCGGCGCTGTTCAAGCTGCTGCTGGGCGATGGCGACCCGCTGCACCATGCCGGCAGTGTCAGCTGGGGCTGGCTGGCGCTGATAGCGCCGCTGGGGGTATTGGCCGCGTTGCTCTGGCAGCGCCTGCGCCAACCCAACCCCTGGCTGTTCGGCCCGCTGCTGGTGGCCGCCAGCGTATGCCTGGCAGGCAACCTGCAAATCGCCTTGCCCAATGGCGCCAGCCAGGTTGGCCAGTGGCTGATCGGCAGCGGGCTGGCCTGTCACTTCAACCGCGCGTTCTTTCGTCGTGCGCCGTCGTTCCTGGGGCGTACCTTGGTTGCCACCGCCTTGTGCATGCTGGCCGCAGGTGGCGCAGCTTGGGGCTTGAGCCTGCTGACGCACCTGGACCTGCGTTCGCTTACCCTGGGCATGATGCCCGGCGGCATTGCCGAGATGAGCCTGACCGCTGAGACCTTGCAACTGTCGGTACCGCTGGTGACGGCGTTGCAAGTGATGCGGCTGTTGTTCGTGCTGTTTCTGGCCGAACCGATATTCAGGGTCTGGAACGCGAACCAGCCTTGACCGCGGCGCCTTCTCGCAAGCAAGCCTGCGAACAAGGCGCTACGGTGTTCCAGCCATTCAAACCGGCGGCAACGCCCAGTCGATCGGCGCCAGCCCACGCTGCTCCAGAAACCCATTGGCGCGACTGAAATGCCCACAGCCGAAGAACCCACGATACGCCGACAGCGGCGACGGATGCACCGCCTTCAGCACCAGGTGCTTGGTCCCGTCGATCAACTTCTGCTTGCTCTGCGCATGGGAACCCCACAGCAGGAACACCACGTTCTCGCACTGCTCGCTGACCAGCTGGATCACCCGATCGGTGAACGGCTGCCAGCCCGCATTGGCATGTGACGCCGCCTTGCTGCGCTCCACGGTCATGGTGGTGTTGAGCAACAGCACGCCCTGCTCTGCCCAGCTTTGCAGGTAGCCATGGCTGGGGATCGGCAGGTTCAGGTCGCGGTTCAGCTCCTTGTAGATGTTCACCAGCGATGGCGGCGCAGGCACGCCCGGCTGCACCGAGAAGCACAGGCCATGGGCTTGGCCTGGGCCGTGGTAAGGGTCCTGGCCGAGGATCACCACTTTTACCTTGTCCAAAGGCGTGGAATTGAGCGCATTGAAGATCAGCGGTCCCGGCGGGTAGATCTCCTTGCCCGCGGCATGCTCCTGGCGCAGGAACTCGCGCAGCTGGCGCATGTAGGGCTGGTCGAACTCGGCCCGCAGCGCGGCCTTCCAGCTGGGTTCGAGCTTGATGCGATCGTCGTCGGTCATGGGGTCTTCCAGAAATTTCAGTGGCGCGACACTAGGAAAGCCGTCCCGCCTTGTCAATCGCTCCGACCGGCGACCGGCACGTTCGCCCAGGCAGGCCATACTTGTGCGACGACCTGCACGAGGTAGTCCATGTCCATTCAATACGAAGTACTCAGCGGCGTCGACGGCGCGCGTATCGCCATCGCCACCCTGGATGCGCCCAAGGCGCTGAACGCCCTGAGCCTGGCGATGATCGAAGCGCTCGACGAGCGCCTGCAGGCTTGGGCCAGCGACCCCGGCATCGTCTGCGTGCTGCTGCGCGGAGCAGGCCCCAAGGCTTTCTGCGCCGGTGGCGACGTACGTGCCCTGGCCAGCGCCTGCCGCGAACAACCCGGCAGCGTGCCCCCCTTGGCCGCCCGCTTCTTCGCCGATGAATACCGGCTCGACTATCGCATTCACACCTACCCCAAGCCGCTGCTGTGCTGGGGGCATGGCCATGTGCTGGGCGGTGGCATGGGCCTGCTGCAAGGCGCTGGGGTGCGAATCGTCACGCCCAGCAGCCGCCTGGCCATGCCAGAGGCGGGCATCGGGTTGTATCCGGACGTCGGCGCCAGCTGGTTCCTCAGCCGGCTGCCCGGCAAGCTGGGGTTGTTCCTGGGCCTGAGCGGCGCACCGATCAACGCTCGCGATGCCCTGGACCTGGGCCTGGCCGACCGCTTCATGGGTGAAGGCCAACAGGACGCGCTGATCGACGAGCTTTTGCAACTGAACTGGCAGGAACAGACCGCGCTGCAACTGAACAGCCTGCTCAAGGCAGAACAGCACCGGGCCTTGGGCGAGCTACCCGAGCCCCAATGGCTACCTCGCCGCAGCGAAATAGATGCCTTGCTCGATGTCGCCGACCCGGCCTCGGCCTGGCGCGCGCTGGGCAGCCTGCATCGGCATGCCGACCCGCTGCTGGCCGAAGCCGGGCAGCGTGTGCGCGAGGGTTGCCCGCTGACCGCGCACCTGGTGTGGGAACAGCTCAAGCGCGCGCGGCACCTGTCTTTGGCCCAGGTGTTCCAGATGGAGTACAGCATGAGCCTGAACTGCTGCCGCCACCCGGAATTCAGCGAAGGGGTGCGCGCTCGGCTGCTGGACAAGGACAACCAACCGCGCTGGCACTGGAACGATGTCGCCCAAGTGCCAGCGGCGGTGGTGCAGGCGCATTTCAGCAAGGTGTGGGAAGGACGTCACCCGCTGGCGGACTTGGATTGAGGCGGATGCTCAACGCTGCCAGTGACGGTTCCTGTCCCCTCGCCGGTTGGAGTGCCGACGATCATCCCAATCACGTCGGTCGTTGCGGTAGTCATGGCGATCCCGGTCGCGACCATAGTCATAGCGGTGCCGGTTGCCATAGTCATTGCGCGGGTTGCCATGCCACTGGTTGACCCGGGGCGACGGATACGGCCGGTAGTGCGGAGTAGGCGCCGGGTAATAGCGGGGCGCAGGCTGGTAGTAGTAGCGCGGCTGCGGCGCCACGTAGTAGTGGTTCTGGCGATAGTAGCCAGGGTAGGCGTAGCGGTCCGCAGTGTAGTAGGTACTGCGGTAGTGGCCCCCGCCCCCGTAGTAGGGCGCGCAGGCGGAGGTCATGAGGGCCAGCAGGATGACCAGCAGGATTCGATAGGACATGGCGGCCTCCTGGACCGCTAGGGTGCCCGACAGCGGCGCTGGCGAGCGTCGACCGGCAGACATTGATCGACACCGAATAAGACCTTCGTCACGCGATCCGGTGCCGTTTGAGCAACAAATTGAAACAGTCTGAACGCCCCCTGAAAAACAACGCTGGCGCCGGGTATACTGCGCGCCCTCGACGAAACACCGGGACCACCATGAACGACACCCAGCGCTGCCCAGCCTGCGGCGCGTCCAACCAATGCGGCCTTGCCGACCCGCGCAGCGCCACCCAGGGCTGCTGGTGTTTCACTGTGCAGATCGACCCGACCGTGCTCGAGGCACTACCCGACGAACTGCGCGACAAGGCGTGCCTGTGCCCACGTTGCGCGGCGGTCGACGAACAGCTCAAAGCCATCGCTCAAAAGCGCTGACCGCCCCCATGCGCCTTGACCGTTTCCTCACCAACCTGCCTTGCTACAACCGCCAGCAAGTACGTCTGCTGCTGGTACAGCGGCGTGTGCAGGTGGATGGCGCGCCGGTCGCCGACCCTCTGCACGAGGTGCGCGAATTCAGCCGCGTGGAGGTGGATGGCCAGTTGCTTCAGGCCGGGCGCCCGGCGCGTTACCTGATGCTGCACAAGCCAGCCGGCTGTGTCAGCGCCACCCGCGACCCGCAGCACCCTACGGTGCTCGACCTGCTGCCCGCCGAGCTAGGCAAAGACCTGCACATCGCCGGGCGACTGGACTACAACACTACCGGCCTGCTGATCCTGACCAACGACGGCCAGTGGTCGCGCCGCCTGACCCAGCCGCATACCAAGCTGCCAAAGATCTACCAGGTACAGACCGAGGACGAGATCGGCGCGCACTACGTCGACAAATTCCGCGAAGGTTTCTATTTCGCCTTCGAAGACCTGACCACCCTGCCCGCCCAGCTGGACATCCTCGGGCCACGCAGCGCCCGGCTGGCGATCGTCGAAGGGCGCTATCACCAGGTCAAGCGCATGTTCGGGCACTTCGACAACAAAGTGCTGGGCTTGCACCGCGAGCGCATCGGCAGCATAGGCCTGGACCCTGGCTTGGCGCCGGGCGAGTACCGGGCATTGACGATGGAAGAAGTCGCTTCGGTCTGAGGTGTTCCAGGTGGCGTCTTCGCGAGCCTGCCCGCGAAACGCGCACTACCGCCCTTGCCCGCCAATTCTCAGGGACGTTTCCTACAAAATCTCGCGAATGGCACTTGCACGATCCCCGCCCGGCTGCTTGAATCCAAATCGTCAGTCTGCATGTGACTTGCCAGTCACGAGCGCAGTCCAAGACGCCTTTTGCCGGCCACCCAGGGCCTCGACGCCTTGGGGCACGGCGAATCGCCCGCACAACAATACCCGTCGACCAGCGTGTCAAGGATCGACACTGGGCCCCCCGGTTTCACTTCAAGGCGTATGCCTACCTGTCATGAAGAACGTGCACCCTAGGTGACGCGAATACCCTTTTTGCGCCAGGAGTCGATGACATGAGGCCAGAAATTGCTGTACTTGATATCCAAGGTCAGTACCGGGTTTACACGGAGTTCTATCGCGCGCAAGCAGCCGAAAAGACGATCATCCTGATCAACGGCTCGTTGGCCACCACGGCTTCGTTCGCCCAGACGGTGCGCAACCTGCATCCGGAATTCAACGTGGTGCTGTACGACCAACCCTATGCGGGCAAGTCCAAGCCGCACAACCGCCAGGAGCGCCTGCTCAGCAAGGAGACCGAGGCGCACATCCTGCTGGAGCTGATCGCGCATTTCCAGGCCGACCATGTCATGTCGTTCTCCTGGGGCGGTGCCTGCACCTTGCTGGCGCTGGCGCACCAGCCGCGGTTGGTGAAGAAGGCCATCGTCAGCTCGTTCTCGCCGGTCATCAACGAGCCGATGCGCGACTACCTGGAGCGCGGCTGCGAGTACCTGGCGGCCTGCGACCGCTACCAGGTGGGCAACCTGGTCAACGACACCATCGGCAAGCACCTGCCGTCCCTGTTCAAGCGCTTCAACTACCGGCATATCAGCAGCCTCGACACCCACGAGTACGCGCAGATGCACTTCCACATCAACCAGGTGCTGGCCCACGACCTGGAGCGCGCGCTGAACGAAGCACGCAACATCGACATTCCGGTGCTGTTCATCAACGGTGAGCGCGACGAGTACACCACCGTCGAGGATGCACGCCAGTTCGCCCGCCACGTCGGCCAGAGCCACTTCAGCACGATCCGTGACGCCGGACATTTCCTCGACATGGAACACAAGGCCGCGTGCGAAGATACCCGCAGTGCCATGCTGGGCTTCCTCAAGCCAGCGGTGCGCGATACCCGCCAACGCTACACCTACACACAGGGGCAACATGCACTTGCCCTCTGAGCGCATCGGCGTCCTGTAGCTCTCAAAACCCGCAGGCTACGGGCCGCCGACAGGCTTTTTTAGCAACTTGGGGTTCTCATGGGCCGAGGGTTCTGGTAAAAAGTCGGGCTGCTGAAGCAGGTAAGCCCCGAGGGTTCTTCCTGGCACCGCTCTCAGTACGCATTGGGTAACACCAAGGCGGGTATAGTTTAATGGTAGAACAGTAGCTTCCCAAGCTTCCGACGAGGGTTCGATTCCCTCTACCCGCTCCACCCCGTCTTCCCGCGTGGCGTCCCGGTGACGTCAACGTCCGTTCAAAGGAGCCTTGGCTCCTTTTTTCGTTTCTGTGGTTTGAGCAGCAATCGAGACATTGCCTTGGTGACTCGATACCCGAATGTGGCAGGGCAGGAGGGCCGCAAAGCGCGACCCTCTTCATTCAATACCCCAGCGCCTTCAGTACCTGCCCCTCGTTCTTTTCCGGCGAACGTCCGTAGAACCGCATCAATTCTCCCGCCCGGTTGGTGAAAATACCATCCACCCCAGCCTTCATCGCCTTGTCGAAGTCCACCGTCTCATCAAGGGTGTACACATGCACCAGCAAGCCACGCTCGTGGCTGGCCTTGTTCATCCAGGGTTTGATCAAGTCGGCATAGCTTTGCTCGCCGAGCTGTGCGCGGGTGGCTGAGGGGCCGGTGCCGATGGCCCCGCCCTCGATCGCAAAGTCGAGCCATCGCAGGAATTCGGCCTCGGACTTGGGCTCCTGGCGAGCGTAGAACGCGGCCTTGTCGGGCTCTGCGGAGTCGACGAAATTCTTGCCTGAAGCCGGCTCGATGGCGCCATTGCCCACCCACAGTAGAAGAATCTTCGGTACTTGCGGCATGTGCTGGTGCAGCAGCGCCAGGCTGTTGCGGTCGAAGGTTTGCAGAATCACTCGCCCCGGTCGCTCGAGCCAGCCACGCGCTTGGAGCTTTTCCTTGAGCTGCTGCTCGATACCGGGAAACTGGCTGGGCACCTTGGTCTCGATATACAGCCCCGGCTTGTGCGCAGGGTTGGCTTCGGCAATGTCGATCACTTCATCCAGGGTGAGAATCTTCAGATCACGAAAGGCTGCACGGGCACGCTGCGGGTAGGCCTGGTTGAACCAGCTGCCAGCATCCAGGGATTTCAGCTCCTCCAGGGTGAAGGCACTGACGGGGCTGGCCTTGCGCTCGGGAAAGCGCGCGGCCACATCGCTGGTGCGGGCCAGCACATCGTCATGCACCACCACCAGCACGTTGTCGCGGGTGCGTTGCAGGTCCAGTTCGAGGTAGTCGGCCCCCAAGTCACGGGCCAGTTCGTAGGCCGGCCTGGTCGACTCCGGCGCGTCGAACGAGGCGCCACGATGAGCGATGACTGCCGGGTTTGGAATGCCCTGGGCCTCGGCCAGGGCCTGGGCGTCGTTGGCATTGGCCGCAAGGGGCAGCATCAGCATGGCCAGGCAGGCCATGTGCTTGATAGATCTCGGCATCGAAGTTTTCCTTATCGCGATTGTCCTGCGCAGAGCAGTGTGCATTTCCTTGGACGGGCTAGCGTCGCATTTCTGCGTGACATGCTAAAGTCCCCGCGTTTTACGCCCCACCCAGACGGAATGCCCATGCCCGCGCTCGACACCCAACTGGCCACCTGGCCCGACCTGAATCAACGCCACCCCTGCCACGCGCTGCTGCTGGGCAATGGCGCCAGCCGGGCGCTGTGGAAGCCGTTCGGCTACTTCTCGCTGTTCGAAGAGGCCACGCGAGTGCGCCATCGGGCGTTGGGCGTCAGCGACCAGGCGCTGTTCAAGGCCCTGGGCACGGAACTGTTCGAGCCGGTGCTGAGCACCCTCAACACCACGGTACGGGCCAACGCGGCACTGGCGATCAACTCCACCGCGCCGCTGAACCGCTACTATTCGATCAAGGAAGGGTTGATTCACGCGGTGCGCGCCGTGCATCCGCCCTTTGCCTTGCTGCCACCCGCTACCCTGGCGACGCTCAACCAGGCGCTGCGCCAGTACCGCAGCGTCTACACCAGCAACTACGACCTGCTGCTGCCTTGGGCAGTCGAGCAGGCGCCGGAAGGCTTCGCCCGCCTGTTCGACGACGAAGGCTTCTTCGACGTGCGCCGCACCGCCAGCGAAGGCACGCGGATCTTGCACCTGCATGGCGGGCTGCACCTGCTCAAGCTACCCGATGGCAGTACCCGCCAGCGCGCAGCACAGGGCGCCGAATTGCTCGATGGCTTCGCCGTGAACATCCCCGGCGAAGTACCGCTGTTCATCAACGAAGACCGCAGCCCCCACAAGCTGCGTGCCATTCGCAACTCGGACTATCTGGCCTGGTGCCTGGCGCAACTGGCTCACGAACACCAAGGTCTGTGCCTGTTCGGCCAGCACCTGGATACCAGCGACGAACACCTGCTCGACGCCATTCGTGCGGCCCGTCCCCGCCACTTGTCGATCGCCATCCGTCCACTGAGCGACGCGTCGATCATCAATCAGAAGCAGCACTTCTTTAATCGTTTCGCCGGTGACAAGCGCATTTCCCTGCATTTCTTCGACGCCAGCAGTCATCCGCTGGGCGATCCGGCGTTGGCCCTGGCACTGCCACCTGGGCCTGCCAGGCACCGCTGAGGACGAACGAATTCAACCCTGGCAAATGTAAATAATTCTCGATAAGATCCGCACCCTTTTCCCAGGCCAGCCCGGAAAGCGTGCATGCAGCGCCTCAAGCCCGACCCAGCCACCCAGGACACCTGCCGCGGTTTCTACAGCGACATCCTGCATTTCCTGCGCAAACGCATGGACAACGCCAGCGATGCCGCCGACATGACCCAGGACGTATTCGCCCAGTGGCTCGGCTACCGCGACCGCGCACGGGTCCAGCAGCCACGGGCGTTCCTGTTTCAGGTGGCGCGCAACCTGCTCAGTGACCATTGGCGTCGGCAGAAGGTGCGCCAGGCGACCTTCAGCGACGACGCCGCTCAAGCGCAGCAGGTCGAGGCCGACAACAACCCGCAGGATCACGCCCAGCGCGAGCAGCGCCTTGAGCAATTGCGCCAGGTGCTCGCCGAACTCTCGCCGCGGCGCCGAGAAGCCCTTATGCTGCACCGCTTCGAAGGTCTGACCCAGGCGCAGATCGCCGAGCGCATGAACATTTCCATCAGCATGGTCGAGAAGCACATCGCCGCCGCCCTGCTGCAATGCAAGCAACGACTGGACAGCGAGACCGGCAGGGAGCAGCCCGAATGACCCCGATCGATGACATCGAGCAATCCCCGATCGATGCCCAGGCAGCGAGCTGGTTCACTCGCAACCGCAACAGCCCTTCGCGCGAGACGCGCAAGGCATTCGCGCAGTGGCGCCAGACACCTGAGCACGCCCGCGCCTATCGCCAGTTCGAGCAACTGTGGGACGACCTGGCCGCACTCAAGCAGGACAGCAAGCCCGTGCCCCTGCCTGTGCGTCGTGCACCGCGTTGGCGCCCCGCCCTGGCAGTGGCCGCCGCACTGCTGTGTGCAATGCTGGTCGGCAACCTTGGCACCTCGGCCCAGGTATTCCACGAGCGCCTGGCAGCCAGCGCCGAGATGCGCAGCCTGCGCCTGCCCGACGGCAGCCAGCTGTACGTCAACGCTCAAACCCAGCTGCGCCTGGAATTCAGCGCCGAGCAGCGGTTGATTCACCTCGAGCGCGGGCAGTTGTACATCGAGGTGGCCCCCGACAAGGAACGCCCGCTGTACGTCGATGCCGGCAACGCACGAGTGCGCGTGGTGGGCACCGCCTTCGACCTGCGCCGCGGCCAGCGCGAGTTGGTGGTGAGCGTCGCCCATGGCCTGGTGGCCTTGGAGATCCCGGGCGAGCGCCAGCCCCCTTCGTTGCTGGGCGCGGGCGAGCGCATCACCTACGATCCGGCCCGAGGCACGCTGACCCGCCAGGCAGTTGGCGAGCAATTGGTAGCCGACTGGCGCGACGGCCATGTGAGTTTTCGCAACCGCGAACTGGCCAGCCTGATCGACGAACTGGGCCTGTATCGCCAGCAACCGATCCTTCTGGCCGACCCAGACTTAGGCCGCTACCAGGTTTCCGGCAACCTCGACGTGCGTGACCCGGATGCCTTGCTCAACGCACTCCCCGCCCTGCTGCCGGTGAAAACCATGCCGCTGGCCGACGGCCGCGTGCGTATCGAGCAGCGGCAAAAATAAATTGAGAATTTTTATCATTCGCAGGTGAGGGTTTTTCCCAACACCGCGTCTTCCTCCACGCCTGCCGCTTGAACGCAGGCTTTTTTACGGCCTCTTGCCGATTGGGGGAAATCATGTTGTCCGCGTTGCGTCCGTTGAAAACCTTGCCTGCCCGCCCCACCCTGCTGGCCCTGTGCCTGGCCTTGAGCCTGGCCGCCGAGGCCGCCCCACAGCAGTTCGACCTGCCAGCTCAACCCTTGGCCCATTCGCTGAGCCAACTGGCGCAGCAGGCCAAGGTACAGCTGCTGTTCGACGAAGCCCTGCTGCGCGACGCCCAGGCACCGGCCCTGCGCGGCGCTTTCGAGGCGCAGGATGCAATCGCCCGCCTGCTGGCCGGCAGCCGCTTCAGCATGGTGCGCATGGGCAACACCTTCGTGGTGCGGCTGAACGACGAGGCCCCGGCCGCCGACAACGCCATCCAGCTCGGCGCCATGAGCATCGTCGGCGACGGCCAGCAGGTCGACCCTGGCAACGTTGGCCGCTCGACCCTGAACCAGGAGCAGATCGACCGCTACCAGCCCAGCAACATCCCCAGCGTGCTCGCCACCCTGCCCGGCGTGAACATGGGCGGCTCGGCCAAGCCCGGCGGCCAGACCATCAACATCTGGGGCATGGGCGATGCCGAAGACGTGCCGATGACCGTCGACGGCGCCACCAAGAGCGGCTTCGAGCGCTACCAGCAGGGCACCATCTTCATCGAGCCGGAGCTGATCAAGCACATCGAGGTGGAGAAAGGCCCGCACTCGGTCAAGACCGGCAACGGTGGCTTCGGCGGCAGCGTCAACATGACCACCAAGGACGCCACCGACCTGCTCCAGGAAGGCCGCAACAGCGGCGCCATGCTCAAGTACGGCTACGCCAGCAACGACCACCAGCAGGTCTACAGCTCGGCGCTGTTCGGTCGCAGCGACGATGGCCGCTTCGACGGCCTGGCGTACCTGACCAAGCGCGATGGCGGCGACATGAAACTGGCCAGCAATCTGCCCGACCCGGAAGGCCGCTACCCGATCAACCCCAAGCGCCTGCCCAACAGCGCCCTGGACCTGGAAGGTGCGCTGTTCAAAGGCAACGTGCACTTCACCGACGAGCACAGCCTGGGCTTTTCCTGGTCGCGCTCCGAGAGCGAGCGCTGGACGCCGTTCTCCTCCACCGCCTACCCCACGCCACCGACTGCCGCGAACATCAGGCAATATGGCTACAAAGCCGCGCTCAAGCGCTTCCTGGCCAACCGCCAGACCATCGACACCACCTGGTCGACCACCTACAAGTACCAGCCGATCGACAACCCGCTGGTCGACCTCGAGGTGAAATATTCCGAGTCGGACACCGAACAGACCGACGAGCGCGACGCCACCGCGTTCTTCCAGCCAGCCACCGGCGGGCGACGCATGGACACCGAGTACCAGGACCGCATGCTCGCGGTCACCAACACCAGCCTGTTCGAGACCGGCATCCTGGAACACGCGCTGACCGCCGGCGTACAGGTTCGCCGGCATGACCGCGACACGCAGATGTGGATGCCCGGCACCACCTACAATACCCCGCGCTACAACTACGGCTACTACCAGCCGTACTTCATGCCCAGCGGCAAGGTGCAGAGCCAGGGCTACTACCTGCAGGATGCAGTGACCATCGGCGATGTCACCATCACTCCGTCGCTGCGCTACGACCACATCACCAACGAAGGCAAACCCAACGACGCGCCGCTGTACAACACCCCTGCTTCTGGCCACGACTACAGCGCCAAGACCTACAGCGGCTGGTCGCCGCGCCTGTCGGTGTTCTGGAAAGTCACCCCGCAGACCGCGCTGTTCGCCGACTACAGCAAGACCTGGCGCGCCCCGGTGCTGGACGAGCAGTACGAAGTACAAGGCAGCGGCAGCCGTACCGCCACCAGCCGCGACCTCGACCCCGAGCGCATCACCGCCCTGCGCGTGGGCAGCGTGTTCGACTTCGACAACGTGCTGCAAAGCGGCGACAGCGCCCAAGTGCGCACCACGCTGTTTCGCAACCACATCGAGGACGAGATCTTCAAGGCCACCGGCATCGGCTGCCCGCAGCAGCTGGTGACCGGCGGCACCATCGCCAACACCTGCGGCGGCGGGCTGATGTCCAACTACCGCAACATCGGCGACGTGGTGATCAAGGGCTTCGAGGTAGAGAGCTTCTACGACTCCACCTACCTGTTCGGCTCGGCGTCGTTCTCGTGGATCACTGGCCGTCACCAAGGGGCCTACACCAACCCCTGGGGCCCGGACGTATGGGCCAAGGACATCCCCGCGCCGAAGTGGATCACCACCCTGGGCGTGAAGATCCCGGCGTGGGATGCGCGCATCGGCTGGACCGCGCAGTTCGTGCGCCAGACCGACCGCCTGCCCAGTGACGACTACTACAGCGGCCCGGCCAGCACCCTGGGCGACCGCTACTACGACCACTTCGCCAACGACCGCTACCAGATCCACGGCCTGTTCGCCAACTGGAAGCCGCAGCAGGCCTACCTGAAGGGCACCGAGGTCAACTTCACGGTGGACAACCTGTTCAACAAGGCCGTGCGCCCGGAGTTGTCGGGGGAGAACGTGTATACCCAGGGGCGCAATGCCAAGGTCAGCGTGACGCGGTTTTTCTGAGTTGCATCGCGTGGGTTTCAAGAACGCCGCGCCGCCTGTGGGAGTGGGCTTGTCCCGCGATGGGAACGCCACGGTGAATGGCACCGGCTACGCCGGTAATCGCGACACAAGGCCGCTCCCACAGGACACGCGCGGCCTTATCGCCTGACTCAGCCTGGAATCAACCCATCCGCCCGCAGCAGCGTTTCCAGGCAATGCTCCTTCACCCCATAGAACGCCTTGAGCTCGGCAATTCTCTCCAGCAACGCGCCGTTGTCCCCGGCGTGCCTGCGCTTGACCGCCAGAATCATCTTGTTCTTGTTGGTGTGCTCCAACGAAATGAACTCGAACACCTTGGTCTCGTAGCCGCAGGCTTCCAGGTACAGGGCGCGCAGGCTGTCGGTGAGCATCTCGGCCTGCTGGCCCAGGTGCAGGCCGTATTGCAGCATCGGCTGGAGCAGGCCGGGGCTGTGCATTTGTGGGCGGATCTGCTTGTGGCAGCACGGCGAGCACATGATGATCGACGCGCCGCAGCGGATGCCGGTGTGGATGGCGTAGTCGGTGGCGATGTCGCAGGCATGCAGGGCGATCATCACCTCGATGGCCTCGGGCACCACGCTGCGCACGTCGCCGCACTGGAACTCCAGGCCCGGGTGCTCCAGACGCGCGGCGGCGGCGTTGCACAGCTCGACCATGTCCTGGCGCAGCTCCACGCCGGTTACCTCGGCTTCACGCCCGAGGCTGTCACGCAGGTAGTCGTGCATGGCGAAGGTCAGGTAGCCCTTGCCCGAGCCGAAGTCGGCGACCCGCAGCGGCTGCTCGGCGGTCAGCGGTGCACTGGCCAGGGCGTGGTCGAACACCTCGATGAACTTGTTGATCTGCTTCCATTTGCGCGACATCGACGGGATCAACGCACCTTGCGCATCGGTCACGCCAAGGTCGCGCAGGAATGGGCGCGACAGCTGCAAGTAGCGCTTCTTCTCGCGGTCATGCCCTGCACTTGCCGCCTCACGCGGCGCCTGGGCGGTGTGGTGTTGCAGCAGCGGCTTGCCTTTCTTGCTGAAGCCCAGTTGCACTTCGCCTTCGGCGGTGAACAGGTGGGCGTTGCGGAAACTCTCCGGCAGCAGCTCGGCGACCAGCGCCTGGGCCTGGTCCAGCGGCAGGTTGCGGGTGATGTCGCGGGTCTGGTGGCGATAGACCAACGACAGGCACGGCTGGCCTTTTACCTGGAGGGGCTTGGCGATGATCCGCTGCAAGGTCTGGTCGGCGCCGACGTGACGCGCCAGCACCAGCTTGACCAGGGTGTCGCTGTTCAAGGCGTCGGCCAGGAGAGACAGGAACTGGGCGCGGGCGTCTGCCGCAGGAGTGGGGGAAGACATAGGAACGGGGTGCCTCGAAGTGCGCAATGGGCGGCATTCTACAGGGTTTGCTGATTGGGGTGGCTGTACCGGCCCTTTCGCGGCGGTGCGGCGAAAGGGCCAGTACCGCCACTACAAGGCTTAGTCCAGTATCACCAAGCGATTCGGCAACTGGTTGCGCCGCTGGGTCGGCGGCACCGCTTGGCTCAGCAACTCGCCACAGGCATCGATGCACTCGACGAACCCCTGCAAGGTACGCCCCTCGCCCACCTGCTCGGCAAGCTTTGCCACCAACTCGGCTCTGGCTCTTTCATCCAGATGCCGGGCAACGCCCTCGTCGGCCAGGATCGTCACGTAGCGCTCCGCCTCGCTGACGAAAATCAGCACACCTGTCGCGCCCTGGGTACGTTGCAGGTTCTGCTCGCGAAACTGCCGGTGGGCCAGCTGCGCCGCACGCCGGTGGCGCAGCACACGCGGCACCACCCACGCGGCCAGGCGCGGCTGGCGCAGCAACAGGCAAAAGGCAATGAACACCAGTACCTGGGCCACCAGCAGGCCACGCACCCCAGGCCAACCCAGCAACAGATGCAGCGCACCGGGAATCGCCAGCGCCAGCAGCGCCGCCCAGAGCAGCGGCAGGTAGTCATAGTCGTCGGCACGGCGCGCCAGCACGGTCACCAGCTCTACATCGGTACGCCGCTCGGCGCGGGCGATGGCCTCGGCGACCTGGCGCTGCTCATATTCATCGAGATGGGTCATGCCTTGCGTCTCTGGATCGTTCTTATTGTTGTGAGCCGGCATGCGGCGGACGAGAGTGTATCTCATCACTCCCTCATATAAGGCATAATCCGCCGCTGCCGCTGCCGCTGGTGGATGGGGAGCGAGATGCAGTATCACCAGCTGGCTTACAACAACAGTCGTCCGAACGATCGGCCGCGAGCGTATCACTCGATAACGGAATTGATGATGAAATTGTCCTTGCTGGGCCTGGCCATGGGCCTTGCCAGTCAGGCGGCCCTGGCCGCCACCTCCGCACCGCCCCTGCAAGACAAGCGGGCCTTCATCGACCACCTCATCGGCCAGATGACCGTCGATGAAAAGATCGGCCAGCTGCGCTTGATCAGCATCAGCCCGGAAATGCCCCGCGAGAAGATTCGCGAGGAAATCGCCGCAGGTCGCATCGGTGGCACCTTCAACTCGCGCACCGCGCCCGAGAACCGGCCGATGCAGGACGCCGCCATGCGCAGCCGCCTGAAGATCCCGATGTTCTTCGCCTACGACACCATCCACGGCGAACGCACGATCTTCCCGATCAGCCTCGGCCTGGCCGCCACCTGGGACATGGACGCCATCGCCAAGGTCGGCCGCACCTCGGCCATCGAAGCCTCGGCCGACGCCCTGGACATGACCTTCGCGCCCATGGTCGACATCGCCCGCGACCCACGCTGGGGTCGCACCAGCGAAGGCTTCGGCGAAGACACCTACCTGACCTCGAAGATCGGCCAGGTGATGGTGCGCTCGTTCCAGGGCACAAGCCCCGCCAACCCCGACAGCATCATGGCCATCGTCAAGCACTTCGCCCTGTATGGCGCAGTGGAAGGCGGGCGCGACTACAACACGGTCGATATGAGCCTGCCGAAGATGTACAACGACTACCTGCCGCCCTACCGCGCCAGCCTGGACGCCGGGGCCGGTGGCGTGATGGTGGCGCTTAACTCGATCAACGGTGTGCCGGCCACCGCCAACACCTGGCTGATGAACGACCTGCTGCGCAAGGACTGGGGCTTCAAGGGCGTGACCATCAGCGACCATGGCGCCATCCAGGAGCTGATCCGTCACGGCGTCGCCCGCGATGGTCGCGAAGCGGCGAAGCTGGCGATCAAGGCCGGCATCGACATGAGCATGAACGACACCCTCTACGGCGAGGAACTGCCGGGCCTGCTCAAGGATGGCGAGGTGACCCAGGCCGAGCTCGACCAGGCCGTACGCGAAGTGCTCGGCGCCAAGTACGACATGGGCCTGTTCAAGGACCCGTACGTGCGCATCGGCAAGCCTGAGACCGACCTGGCCGAATACTACGGCAACGACCGCCTGCACCGCGAGGCTGCCCGCGACGTGGCGCGCCGCAGCCTGGTGCTGCTGGAGAACCGCGGGCAGACCCTGCCGCTGAAGAAGGCCGGCACTGTCGCCCTGGTCGGCCCGCTGGCCGATGCACCCATCGACATGATGGGCAGTTGGGCCGCCGATGGCCGTCCCGAGCACTCGGTGACCGTGCGCGAAGGCTTTACGCGCGCCCTGGAAGGCAAGGCCAAGCTGGTCTACGCCAAGGGTTCGAACGTGACCGGCGACAAGGCCATCTTCGACTACCTGAACTTCCTCAACTTTGCTGCCCCGGAAATCATCGACGACCCGCGCCCTGCTGCCGTACTCATCGACGAAGCGGTCAAGGCCGCCCGCCAGTCGGACGTGGTGGTGGCGGTGGTCGGCGAGTCGCGCGGCATGTCCCACGAGTCGTCGAGCCGCACCACCCTGGAAATCCCGGCGGTGCAGCGCGACCTGATCAAGGCCCTGAAGGCCACCGGCAAGCCGCTGGTGCTGGTGCTGATGAACGGCCGCCCGCTGTCGATCGCCTGGGAACGCGAGCAGGCCGATGCCATTTTGGAAACCTGGTTCAGCGGCACCGAAGGCGGCAATGCTATCGCCGACGTGCTGTTCGGCGACTACAACCCCTCCGGCAAGCTGGCGATCACCTTCCCGCGCTCGGTCGGGCAGATCCCGATGTACTACAACCACCTGAGCATCGGCCGCCCGTTCACCCCCGGCAAACCTGGCAACTACACCTCGCAGTACTTCGAGGAGCCCAACGGCCCGCTGTATCCGTTCGGCTACGGCCTGAGCTACAGCAGCTTCGAGCTGTCGGGGTTGACGCTGTCCAAGGACGAGCTCAAGCGTGGCGACACCGTGCAGGCCAAGGTGACGGTGAAGAACACCGGCAAGCATGATGGCGAGACGGTGGTGCAGCTGTACATCCAGGACGTCACCGCGTCGATGAGCCGCCCGGTCAAGGAGCTGAAGAACTTCCACAAACTGATGCTGAAGGCCGGCGAGTCGCGCACCCTGACTTTCGACATCAGCGAAAGCGACCTGAAGTTCTACAATGGCCAGTTGCAGCATGTGGCCGAGCCTGGGCAGTTCAACGTCCAGGTCGGGCTCGATTCGCAGGCGGTGCAGCAGCAGAGCTTCGAATTGCTGTAAACCGTAGCGGCCTCTTCGCGGGCTAGCCCGCGAAGAGGCCGGACCTGACACGCCGCAGGAAACCCAGGACCCCCGCCGCATGCCTTCTACCGTTCGCGCCCTGCGCCTGGGGCTGATCATCCTGTTCATCCTGGTCGGCACCGCACTGAGCGCCGGCTGGGCCATGCAACACGCCAAACGCCAGTCGATGCAGGCCGACGCGCGCCGTGCCAGCGAGCAACTGACCCTGTACGCCACCGCCCTGCACACCCTGATCGAACGCTACCGCGCCCTGCCCGCCGTACTGGCGCTGGACCCGGAACTGATCGACGCACTGCGCGGCCCGGTCAGCGAACCGGTGCAGGACGCCCTGAACCGCAAGCTCGAACGTATCAACGGCGCCGCCAACTCCTCGACCCTGGAGCTGCTCGACCGCACCGGCCTTGCCGTCGCCGCCAGCAACTGGCGCCTGCCGACCACCTACGTGGGTTCCAACTACGGCTTTCGCCCCTATTTCAAGCAGACCCGCAGCCTGGGCAGCGGCAGCTTCTATGCGGTGGGCGTGACCAGCGGGGTGCCCGGCTACTTTCTCTCCAACGCGGTGAGCGACGAACAAGGGCGCTTCCTCGGCGCCATGGTGGTCAAGCTGGAATTCCCGGAGCTCGAACGCGAGTGGCGCCAGGGCAATGATGTCCTGATGGTCAGCGACGCCCGTGGAATCATCTTCCTCGCCAACCAGGACGGCTGGCGCTACCGCGAACTGCTGCCGCTGAGCGAAGCCGACCGCACCGAACTGGCCGAGACCCGCCAGTACCACAGGCAACAACTGGTGCCCCTGCAACACCAGACCCTCACCCGCTTCGACGAGCACAGCCGGCTCGCCCGCGTACAAGGCCCGGAGGGCAGCGCCGACTACCTGTGGGAAAGCCTGCCGCTGCATACCGAAGGCTGGACCCTGCACCTGCTGCGCAAGCCTCAGGCCGCCCAGGACGAACGCAACGCCGCCCTGGGTGCTGCGGCGGTCTGGCTGAGCCTGGTGTTCGCCGTGCTGTTCGTCAGCCAGCGCTGGCGCCTGGCCCGCCTGCGCCAGCGCAGCCGCGAAGAGCTCAAGCGCCTGGTCGAGGAGCGCACCCGCGAGCTGCGCACTGCCCAGGAAGGCCTGGTGCAGTCGGCCAAGCTGGCGGCGCTGGGGCAGATGTCCGCCGCCTTGGCCCACGAGATCAACCAGCCGCTGACGACCCAGCGCATGCAATTGGAAACCCTGCGCCTGCTGCTCGACCATGGCCGCTACGAGCAGGCCCGCGAGGCCCTGGAGCCGCTGGAACAGATGCTGGCGCGCATGGCCGCGCTCACCGGCCACCTGAAGACCTTCGCCCGCAACAGCCCAGGCGGGCTGCGCGAGCGCCTGGACCTGGCCACCGTGGTCGACCAGGCCCTGCACCTGCTCGATGCACGCATTCGCGCTGAAGCGGTGGAGGTGGCGTTGTACCTGGCGCGCCCGGCCTGGGTGCGTGGCGATGCCATCCGCCTCGAGCAGGTGCTGATCAACCTGCTGCGCAACGCCCTCGACGCCATGGCCGAGAAAAGCTACAAACGCTTGGAGATTCGCATCGAATGCGAAGGCGAACGGTGGTGCCTGAGCGTCCTCGACTCCGGCGGGGGTATCGCCGTCGACGACCTGCCGCGTATCTTCGACCCCTTCTTCACCACCAAGCCGGTCGGTGAAGGCCTTGGCCTGGGCCTGGCGATTTCCTATGGCATCATCGCCGATGCCGGTGGTCAGATGCAGGTCGAGAACCTGCCCGGCGGCGCACGCCTGAGCCTCACCCTGCCCCGCGACCCGGAGCCTGTATGTTGAATTCAGTGATCGTCGTCGACGACGAAGCCAGCATCCGCACTGCGGTGGAACAGTGGCTGAGCCTGTCGGGCTTCAGCGTGCAGCTGTTCGCCCGCGCCGAAGACTGCCTGGCGCGCCTGCCCCAGCACTTTCCCGGCGTGGTCATCAGCGACGTGCGCATGCCAGGCATGGGTGGCATGCAGTTGCTCGAGCGCTTGCAGGCCGACGACCCCGACCTGCCGGTGATCCTGTTGACCGGCCACGGCGATGTGCCAATGGCGGTGGAAGCCATGCGCAACGGCGCCTACGACTTCCTCGAGAAACCCTTCACCCCGCAAAACCTGCTGGGCAGCCTGCGCCGTGCCCTGGACAAGCGCCAACTGGTGCTGGAGAACCGCCGCCTGCACCAGCAGGCCGACCTCAAGGCACGCCTGGAGTACACCTTGCTGGGCATGTCCCAGGGCTTGCAGCAGTTGCGCCGCCAGGTGCTGGACCTGGCGGCGCTGCCGGTCAACGTGCTGATTCGAGGTGAAACCGGCAGCGGCAAGGAGCGCGTCGCCCGCTGCCTGCATGACTTCGGCCCACGCGCCGACAAGCCCTTCGTCGCACTCAACTGCGCGGCCATTCCAGAAGCCCTGTTCGAGGCCGAGCTATTCGGTCATGAAAGCGGTGCCTTCACCGGCGCCCAGGGCAAGCGTATCGGCAAGCTGGAGTACGCCAACGGCGGCACGGTATTCCTCGATGAAATCGAGAGCATGCCCCTGGCCCAGCAGGCCAAGCTGCTGCGGGTGATCCAGGAGCAGAAGCTGGAGCGCCTGGGCGCCAACCAGAGCATCAGCGTGGATCTGCGGATCATCGCCGCGACCAAGCCCGACCTGCTCGACGAAGCCCGTGCCGGGCGCTTTCGCGAAGACCTGGCGTACCGCCTGAACGTCGCCGAGCTGCGCCTGGCGCCGCTGCGCCAGCGGCGCGAGGACATTCCCTTGTTGTTCGAGCATTTCGCCCGCACCGCCGCCGAGCGCCTGGGCCGCGAGGCGCCACCGCTTTGCGGGGCACAGCTGGCGCAACTGCTGGGGCATGACTGGCCGGGCAACGTGCGCGAGCTGGCCAACGCAGCCGAGCGCCATGCCCTGGGGCTGGGCGCGCCAAACATCGAGGTGGCGCCCGGCGGGCAATCGCTCGGCGAGCAGATGGAGGCCTTCGAGGCGCAATGCCTGCGTGCGGCGTTGCGCCAGCACAAGGGGGAAATCAAAGGAGTGATGGAAACCCTGCAACTGCCCAGACGCACGCTCAACGAAAAGATGCAGCGTCATGGGTTGGTGCGTGAGGACTTCCTTGATCGCGAATGAGCGGATTATTGCCTATCGGAAACCATGAATAGGCAATAAAGCGCTCACACAGAGCGAAATACCAGTTATCGACAAGACTTGGCGGCGCTGCCATTCGCGGGCAAGCCCGCCCCTGCGAGAACCGCGTAGCCCTTGAGCCAGCGCGGTTCCTGCAGGAGCTGGCTTGCCCGCGAATGGTGCAATCCACCCCGCTTTTGAATCGCTTCGCCCCCATTTGGCACACCTTCTGCAAAACCTCTGGCAAGCCGCGGTTACGCGCGCCTCACAAAAACAACGAGAAGGTATCCCTAATGGATAACACCACCACCCTTTCTGCCGGGGCGGCCAACGCGCCCGTCGCGGAGAAAACCACCAGCAGCCGCCTCAAGTCGATCTTCAGCGGCTCCATCGGCAACATGGTCGAATGGTACGACTGGTACGTCTACGCTGCATTCTCGCTGTACTTCGCCAAGGCATTCTTCCCTGCCGGCAACACCACCACCCAATTGCTCAATACCGCTGCGATCTTCGCCGTGGGCTTCCTGATGCGCCCGATCGGTGGCTGGCTGATGGGCCTGTACGCCGACCGCAAGGGCCGCAAGGCCGCGCTGATGGCCTCGGTGCTGCTGATGTGCGCAGGCTCCCTGGTGATCGCCCTGACCCCAGGCTATGAAACCATCGGCGTCGCGGCGCCGATCCTGCTGGTGATCGCGCGCCTGATGCAGGGCCTGTCGGTCGGCGGTGAATACGGCACCTCGGCCACCTACCTCAGCGAGATGGCCACCAAGGAGCGCCGTGGCTTCTTCTCCAGCTTCCAGTATGTGACGCTGATTTCCGGCCAGCTCATCGCCCTGGCGGTGCTGATAATCCTCCAGAACGTGCTGACCACCGAGCAGCTGTACGCCTGGGGCTGGCGCGTACCCTTCGTGATCGGCGCGCTGTGCGCTGTGGTTGCGCTGTACCTGCGCCGTGGCATGGAAGAGACCGCCTCGTTCACCAAGAAGGAAAAATCCAAGGAAAGCCTGATGCGCACCCTGATGCGCCACCCCAAGGAACTGCTGACCGTGGTCGGCCTGACCATGGGCGGTACCCTGGCCTTCTACACCTACACCACCTACATGCAGAAGTACCTGGTCAACACGGTGGGCATGAGCATCACGGATTCGACCAGCATCTCGGCGGCCACACTGTTTCTTTTCATGTGCTTGCAACCGGTGATCGGCGGGCTGTCCGACAAGATCGGCCGCCGCCCGATCCTGATCGCCTTCGGCGTGCTCGGCACCCTGTTCACCGTGCCGATCCTCAGCACCCTGCATACCATCGAGACTTGGTGGGGGGCGTTCTTCCTGATCATGGCGGCGCTGATCATTGTCAGCGGCTACACCTCGATCAACGCCGTGGTAAAGGCCGAGCTGTTCCCCACCGAGATCCGCGCCCTGGGCGTCGGCCTGCCGTACGCACTGACCGTGTCGATCTTCGGCGGCACCGCTGAGTACGTGGCGCTTTGGTTCAAGAGCATCGGCCTGGAAAGCGGCTTCTACTGGTACGTCACTGCCTGTATCGCCTGCTCGCTGCTGGTGTACGTGACCATGAAGGACACCAAGACGCATTCGCGCATTACCACTGAGTAATTTTCAGTAGTAGACAAAGGGGCGCTCCGGGTAACGGGGCGCCCCTTTTTTTGCCTTCGAGAATGGGGCCGCTTTGCGCCCCTTCGCGAGCAAGGCCCCTCCTACAGGTAGCGTGCCGCCCGGATGGAACTGCGAGCCCGTAGTAGCGGGCTTGCCCGCAAAGATCCAAGCAAAACCAGATAAATCGAATTAATGAATGTAAACAGGCTATTTTTTGCGCTTTTTTATCGATTCAATAGGCGTAGCATAGGACCCATAGCAAGAACAAACCCAAACCCTACTGGAGCAACCATCATGAAAAACCAACTGATCCTCACCCTGGCCCTCTCGGTATTCGCTGCTGGCGCCTTCGCCGAAGATGGCTTCAAACGCACCAACGCCCACGACTTCGCCGCCGCCCACAACCAAGTGGCAAGCTTCCTCAAAGACGGCTACGACAACACCAACGGTGCACGCCCCACCGAAGGCGGCTCCGACAACACCAACGGCGCTCGCTTCGTCGAAGACGGCTTCGACCGCACCAACGGCGCTCGCTTCGCCGAAGACGGCTTCGACCGCACCAACGGCGCTCGCTTCGCCGAAGATGGCTTCGACCGCACCAACGGCGCTCGCTTCGCCGAGGACGGCTTCGACCGCACCAACGGCGCTCGCTTCGCCGAAGACGGCTTCGACCGCACCAACGGCCACCGCATCAGCTGACAAGCGATGTACGCTACCCGCCCGGCCTAGGCCGGGCTTATTGTTTCCAGCCAGGCAAAGCCTTGGCACACTAGACGCCTCGTCCATCCCAGAGGAAGGGCCACGGCCCGCGCAGATGTACTACTACGAACCCGCCAAAGGCCACGGCCTGCCCCACGACCCGTTCAACGCCATCGTCGGCCCCCGCCCCATCGGCTGGATCTCCTCGCACGACACTGAAGGCCGCCTGAACCTCGCGCCCTACAGCTTCTTCAATGCCTTCAACTACATTCCGCCCATCGTCGGCTTCTGCAGCGTCGGTCGTAAGGACAGCCTGAACAACATCGAGCAGACCGGCGAGTTCGTCTGGAACCTCGCCACCCGCCCGCTGGCCGAGCAGATGAACCAGAGCTGCGCGGCGGTACCGGCAGAGGTCGATGAGTTCGTCTTGAGTGGCCTGACCCCGGCAGCCTCGCGGGTGATCGCCGTACCACGCGTGGCCGAGAGCCCGGTGAATTTCGAATGCAAGGTGAGCCAGATCATCCAGCTCAAGCGCGCCGACCAGGAACTGGTGCCCAGCTGGCTGATCTTGGGTGAGGTGGTAGCGGTGCACATTGCCGAGCACCTGCTCAACGACGGCATCTACGACACCGCCGCCGGCGAGCCGATCCTGCGCGGTGGCGGCCCAGCCGATTACTTCGCGTTGGGCGAGCTGTTCAAGATGGCCCGCCCCAAGGCCTGATCACCAGACCAGCGCAGCGTCCTCGGCAACGCCCTGCAAACGCGCAAGCTCCGCACTGGCAGCCTCATCGGCCGCCAGTGCAGAGCTGAACACCTGGCCGTCCAGCACCTTGTGAAAACGCGGTGCACCGCCCATGTGCAAGGCCTTCACGGCAATGGCCGCGTGGTAGCCACCGCCTTGCGCCGGCACCATGGCCGAAACGGCTTCGAAGCCTGGAAATTCCCTGCGTGCCATTGATATGCACTCCTGCTGATGATCGAGGGCGCGAATTCTAGCGCAATCGGCATCAGTCGAAGGTGTGCAAGTGCATGCTCGACAGCACCCGTTCCTGCACCAGGTCGCTGAACACCGACAAGGTGGGCGAGGCGAAATAGCCGTTCATCGCCTGTGGGTCGGTCCAGCTGCCGCTGAGCAGCCACAGATCGTCATCGACCTGGCAGCGTTGCACGCTGAAGTTCAGGCAACCTGGGGTACGCAGCGAAGGTTCGAGCAGGTCACGCAGGCGCATGCCGAGCTCAGCCGAACGGCCGGTGCTGGCACGGATGAAAGCCAGGTGAGTGACTGGTTTAGTCAGGGTCATGAACGATCTCCTTGAAGCGAACGGGACGCAAAAGCCAGGTTGCCAAGGTTAGGCCCTCGCCCACACGGGCCGTTAGGCTATTACTGCCTGACGATTGCCTGATCCTGTCGAATTGCAGGATCAGGCAATCGCCTTGCAGCATTCGACTAGCACCTATTGCTGGCCGAACTTATGCTGGCCCGGTCCATGGAGGAATCCGACATGACCGCCCCTTCGTCCACCTCTACGCCCCTCGAGCCCAGCCTGGAAGCCCAGCGCCAGGAGCTTGCCGGGTTGATCCAACGCCACGCCGGCGAACTGTACGGCCCCCCTTCGGCCGTCGAATCCCTGTACCTGTCCAGCTACCAGGAAAACGTGCGTTCAGTGCCCGGCCTGGCGCTGCCGGCCTTGTGCCTGCTGGCCCAAGGCAGCAAGAGCCTGTTTTTGGGCGATGAACAGTACGCCTACGACCCGCTGCATTACATGGTGGTGTCGGTGGCCATGCCGATCAGCGGGGTCAAGCTCGATGCCTCGCCGCAAAACCCCGCCCTGGGCTTGCGCCTGGACCTGGACGCCGCCGAGATAAGCCAGCTGATCGCCGAAAGCGGGCCGATGCTGGTGCCCAACATGCCCTCGGGCCGCGGCCTGTACGTGGAAAGGCTCGACCCGCACTTGCTCGATGCTATCTTGCGCCTGGTCAGGTTGCTGGATACGCCGCGCGATATCCCGATGCTTGCACCGTTGATCCGCCGAGAAATCCTCTATCGCCTGCTGCGTGGGCCGCAGGGCTACCGCCTGTATGAAATCGCCTTGGCCAACAGCCAGACGCACCGCGTCAGCCAGGCCATCACCTGGTTGAACAACCACTTTCACTTGCCGCTGCGCATCGACGACCTGGCCCGCGAGGTCAACCTCAGCACCTCGACCTTGCACCATCGGTTCAAGGCGGTGACATCGATGAGCCCGTTGCAATACCAGAAGCAGCTGCGCTTGCAGGAAGCGCGGCGGCTGATGCTCAACGATGGGCTGGAGGCGGCTGTGGCCGGCTACAAGGTGGGTTATGAAAGCCCTTCGCAGTTCAGCCGCGAGTACAGCCGCCTGTATGGCGCTCCGCCGATTCGGGATGTGGCGCGGCTCAGGTCCAGCGCAGGCTGAACCGTCAATGGGCAAGGCCGAGCGTGTGGGAGCGATACTGGCCTCAAGAACGGGGCCGTACCCGTAGCGCTTGCCTGGCCCTCACCCCACCACCTTGCCCTGCCATTGCGCCTGGTCGACCTGGATCAAGGTCGGCCCCTGGCGCTCCACCGCCTTGGCCAACGCTGCCTGCAACTGCGCCACGTCACCGACATGCTCCGCCGCCGCGCCCAGGGCCAGGGCTACGCCGATGAAGTCCGGGGTGTGGATGTCCACGCCCACCGGCTCGATGGCGCGGTTGACCATGTACTTCTTGATTTCCTCGTAGCCCTGGTTGTTCCACAGCAGCACGATCATCGGCACCTGTGCCTCTACCGCACTGGCCAGTTCCGGCAGGGTGAACTGCAGCCCGCCATCGCCGATCAGGCATACCGCCGGGGCGCGCTCGGCAATGGTTTCGGCACTGCCCAGCCAGGCGCCCATGGCCGCCGGTAGCGCATAGCCAAGAGTGCCGTAGCCGGTCGAGGCGTTGAACCAGCGGCGCGGACGGTCCAGGTCGAGGGTGAGGTTGCCGGTGTAGACCGGCTGGGTCGAGTCGCCGACGATGATGGCCTCTGGCAAGGCTTGCAGCACGGCGGTCAGCAGGCGGGTCTGGCTGAGGGTCGGCTGGTCCCAGTCGGCCGCCAGCGCCTGGCGCAGGCGCATGACACGGCCTGCCCCCCAACTGTCGTCCGGTGCCGGACCGGGTTGCTCGCGCAGGGCAACGAGCAACGCATGCGCCGCCTGCTCGGCATCGGCCACCAGGGCCAGCTCCGGCAGGTAGTTGCGTACGGTCTGGTCCGGGTCGATGTCGATCCGTAGCAGGCTGCCAGGGATTTCGAAGCCGCCCTTGAAGGTCACGTCGTAGTCGGTTTCGGCAAGCTCGGTGCCGATCGCCAGTACCACGTCGGCTTCAGCCACCAGCGCGCGGGTGGCGGGCAGCGACTGGGTCGAGCCGATCTGCAAGGGATGCGCAGCGGGCAGCAAGCCCTTGGCATTGATGGTCAATGCCACCGGCGCCTGCAAATGCTCGGCAAGACCCGCCAGGGCCTCGCCCGCCGCCAGGGCACCGCCGCCGGCCAGGATCAGCGGGCGGCGAGCCTGGGCCAGGCGCTCGGCCATCTGCGCCACCGCCGACGCTGCCGGGCCTGCACGGCAGGTGCGCACCGGGCGTGCAGACAGCAGGTGGTCGGCGGGCTCGACCAGTACGTCCAGCGGAATCTCGATATGCACCGGACGTGGCCGGGCGCCATCGAATACAGCGAAGGCACGCGCCAGCACTTGCGGCAGGTCGTCGGCGCTCATCAGGGTGTGCGAGAACGCCGCCACCCCGGCCACCAGCGCCGACTGGTTAGGCAATTCGTGCAACTTGCCGCGTCCGCCGCCCAGGGCGTTGCGCGACTGCACGCTGGAAATCACCAGCATCGGGATGGAGTCGGCATAGGCCTGGCCCATGGCGGTGGTGATATTGGTCATGCCGGGGCCAGTGATGATGAAGCACACCCCAGGCTTGCCACGGGTGCGCGCATAGCCGTCGGCCATGAAGCCTGCGCCCTGCTCGTGGCGCGGCGTGACATGGCGGATCGACGACCCGGCCAGGCCTCGATAAAGCTCTACCGTATGCACGCCGGGAATACCGAAGACATGGTCCACGCCATAGCCTTCAAGGAGTTTGACCAATACTTCGCCGCAGGTAGCCATCGTCTTCACCCTGGTTCTTGTTGAAATCACTGCCCATTGGACCCAAGGCGCGGCTACCGCCACAAGGCAAAAAAACACATACTAGCCATGCTCTCAGCTCATGGCTTGCGACGATGAAACGACTCCCTCCCCTTCCCGCCCTGCATACCTTCCTGGTGACCGCGCAGCACTGCAACTTCACCCGTGCCGCACAGCAACTGCACCTTACCCAAGGCGCCGTCAGCCGGCAGATCGCCGGGCTCGAGGCGCATCTGGGCTATGCCTTGTTCCAGCGCCAGGCCCGTGGCCTGAGCCTGACCCGCGAAGGGCAGGATTGGCTGCCACGGGTGCAGCAGGTGTTCGGGCTGATCGAGCAGGGCGTGCGCGAAGTCGGGGGGCGCAGCGCCACCTTGCAGCTGAAGGCCCCTACCTGCGTAATGCGCTGGCTGCTGCCGCGCCTGATGGAATGGCAGGCCCTGCGCCCGGACGTGCCGGTGGAACTGACCACCACCGTGCAGCATGGGGTGGATTTCCGCCACGAAGGCTTCGACGCGGCGGTGGTCTATGGCAGCCCCCCCAACCACGGCCTGCAGGCACGCAAGCTGTTCGACGAGCAACTGACGCCCGTGTGCGCGCCTTCGCTGCTCGACACAACTGCGCCGCTGCAGCGCCCGGAAGACCTGGCGCGGCATATGCTGCTGCACCCTTCGCGGGACGAACACGACTGGCAGCTATGGTTGCACGCGGCAGGCGCAAGGCTGGAGCCCCACGGCCCGAAACAGCATTTCGAGACCCTGGACATGGCGATGGCCATGGCATCGCAAGGCACCGGCATAGCCATCGGCGACTGGGCGTTGATCGGCGATGACCTGCGCAGTGGCCGCCTGTGCATGCCGTTCGACTTGAAGGTGCCGACCGGCAAAGGCTATTACCTGGTCAGCCCCTCAAAAGCCTTGCCACCGGGGCTGGAAGCCTTGATGGCTTGGCTGGAGACTCAAGCCACTCAATAGCCCACGGTAAAGCGCTGGCGTGAATGCGCAGGCTGCTCCAGCTCATCGAGCATGGCGATGGCAAAATCGGCGAAGCTGATCGAGCTGTTGCCATCCTCGGCGATCAACAGGTGGTCCTTGCCCAATCGGTACTGCCCGGTGCGTTCACCCGCGAAGAACTCGGCCGACGGCGACAGGAAGCTCCAGTCCAGGCCGTTTTCCTGGCGCAAGGCCTCAAGAAAGCGCACGCCACCGTTGGCCTCGGCCTTGTATTCCTCGGGAAAGTCGGGACTGTCGATCACCCGCTGCCCGGACGGCAGCAACAGGCTCCCCGCACCACCGACCACCAGCAGACGCCCAACCCCGGCACGCTTGACCGGCGTGATGATCGCCTGCGGCTCGATAGTGGCGAACTGCGCCGCGCTCAGCACGGCATCCGTACCCCCCAACACAGCTTGCAGGGCTGCGCCATCGTTGACATCCAGGGCCTTCACCGTGACGCCAGGGTGCCCCTGCAAGGCCGCCGGGTTGCGGGCGATGGCCAGCACTTCATGACCGCGGCGCAGGGCCTCTTCCAGCAATTGGCGGCCCGCACGGCCAGTGGCGCCGATGATTGCGATCTTGCTCATGGGAAACGCTCCATCAGAAAAGTTGAAGACCCACAGCTTAGTTGCCCGATTCGTCACAAAAAATGCGATTCTGCTTCATAGTTTGTTTCTGAAACCGGGCAAATCATGGACCGTCTCAACGCGATGCGCGTATTCGTCACCGTCGTCGACCTGGGCAGCCAGTCTGCAGCGGCGGACCATCTGCAACTGTCACGCCCCGTGGTCTCGCGCTACCTCGCCGAACTCGAGGAGTGGGTAGGCGCACGCCTGATGCAACGCACCACGCGCAAGCTGAGCCTGACCGCCGCCGGCCAGCAAACCCTGCCGCGCTGTCGACAGATGCTGGAGATGGCCGACGAGCTGCAAGCCGTCGTGCAGCCGCCAGACGACACACCACGCGGGGAGTTACGCATCAGCGTCTCGCCCTCGTTCGCCCAGGCGCAGTTGGTCAGCGCCATCGCGACCTACGTAGAACGCTACCGTGGCGTGAAGGTCGACCTGCAAGTGCTCGATCGCACGGTCAACCTGGTGGACGAACGCATCGACCTGGCGATTCGCACCAGCAACGACCTTGACCCGAACCTGATCGCGCGGCGCCTGGGCGTTTGCCATTCGGTGATCTGCGCCGCGCCTGGCTACCTGGAACTGCACGGGGTTCCGCGCCAGGTCGAGGACCTGGGCCAGCACAACTGCCTGACCCACGCCTACTTCGGCCACAGCCTCTGGCATTTCGAAGTGGCGGGACGCAGCGTGGCGGTGCCGGTGCAAGGAAACATCAGCGCCAACGAAGCCATGACCCTGCAAAGGGCCGCCATGGCGGGTGCAGGTATCGCCATGTTGCCGACCTACGCCGCCGCCCCTGCACTACACGCCGGGGAACTGGTGCGCCTACTGCCCCAGGCACGGCCGCGGGAGCTGGGCCTGTATGCCGTCTACACCTCACGCAAGCACATGCCGGCCACACTGCGCAGCATGCTGGATTTCCTGGCGCAGCAATTCAGCGAAAAACCGGAGTGGGATCGCGGCTTGATATAGAAATGTTCTAAACCCAACGCGCAGAATTCGGCGGCAAAGCCGACGTCCGCCATGAACCTGACCTATGCTTCAAGACATAACCTGTTGCATAGCAGGAGATAAGCACCATGGGCATCAAGACCCGTCGTTGCGCTGTTGTCCTGGCCCTGGTCGCCGTGGCCGGGCTTTTTGGTTCTGCTTGCTGGCGCGTCGAGTCCATACGCAACCAGCCCACTGCCTCAGCGACCTGCGTGCACGATCACTGCGTGCCGCACGCCGCGACATTGAGCGCCCTCAGGTAAGCTGACGGCGCCCACGCCGATCACTCCTCGACGCTCATGTACTCCTTGGCCCAGCGGATGTAGTCCTCGGGCTGGGTGTAGGTGTGCGAGAGCTCGGTAGCGCTGAGGTTCTCGGACTTGTTCTGCTGCCCGCGCTGCAGGCGCAGGCAGTCGTAGGTGGCCTTGATCGCCGCGAAGTAGGCGGCATGGCCGTCGACCACGATGCGTACGCCCAGGCGCGCCAGGCGCTCGTCGTCGCGCAGGCTTGGGTTGCCGTAGGTGACCAGCATCAGCGGCACGCTCAGGTGCTCGGCGATCTGCTCAAGCTGCTCGAAATCCTTCACCCCTACCATGCAGATACCGTCGGCGCCGGCCTTCTGGTAGCTCTGGGTGCGCACGATGATTTCCTCGGTGCTCAGTACCCCGGCATTGGTCCGGGCGATGATCGACAGCGCCGAATCGACCCGGGCTTCCAGTGCCGCGCGGATCTTGCCGACACCTTCTTCTACCGAGATCAGGTCCGTGGACTTACGGCCAAACTGCGCCGGCAGGAGGGTGTCCTCGATGGTCAGTGCCGCCACGCCGGCGCGCTCCAGTTCGATCACCGTGCGCATCACGTTAAGGGCATTGCCATAACCGTGGTCAGCATCGGCAAGCACTGGCAACTGGGCGACACGGCCGATACGGGTGGCCTGCTCGACGAACTCGCTGAGGGTAATCAGGGCGAAGTCCGGTGCGGCGAGCACCTGCAAGGAGGCTACCGAGCCGCCGAGAATACCGACTTCAAAACCGAGGTCGGCGGCGATGCGGGCCGACATGGGGTCGAATACCGATGCGGTGTGATAGCACGAGCCTGACGCGAGCAGCTCGCGGAAGGCAAAACGCAGGTCATTGTGGGAAGCCTTTGGCATGATCACTCCGCTAGAACATGAAATTTGAACTGTCTGACTACCGACCCCTGGTTCGGGTCTACCTGATCTGTTTCCAACCGTCGCCATCAGGGCGGTCATGCTCGACATGCAGGCAGAGGAATAGAAGGTGTGGAAAAGCAGCGCCACGGGCTTGCACGCGCACGATCGCACCAAAGCGGTGCAAGACGCGGGTTTTGGCGGCTGCGAGGGGTTCAAGATATCACGCGGCCATAGGCCAGCGGATGAAAGCAGGTATGCCGATCGTGCATAGGGGATGCAGATTTTACATAGGAAGCTACCTAACTCAGGTTACACTTTCCCGACTCGCATCGGCAAAGGCGCCCGCCATTGCCCTGACCACAAGGTGCCCTCGCCCCGTGACCGCCGCCCTCCCTCCAGCCGTATTGCGCAGCGTGCTCAGCGCGCTGATGCTAGCGATTCTGCTTGGCGCTCTGGACCAGACCATCGTCGCCGTTTCCCTACCGGCCATTTCCGCACAGTTCGACGATGTCGGCCTGCTGGCCTGGGTGATTTCCGGCTACATGGTGGCCATGACCGTGGCCGTGCCGATCTACGGCAAGCTGGGCGACCTCTATGGCCGGCGCCGCATGATCCTTACCGGCACTGCCGTCTTCACTTTGGCCTCGGCGTTCTGCGCGCTGGCCCAGAACATGGAACAACTGGTGCTGGCGCGGGTGCTGCAGGGCATCGGCGCCGGGGGCATGGTGTCGGTCAGCCAGGCGATCATCGGCGACTTCATCCCTCCTCGGGAGCGTGGCCGCTACCAGGGTTATTTCAGCAGCATGTACGCGTTGGCCAGCGTCGCCGGGCCGGTGCTCGGCGGCTGGTTGACCGAATACCTGTCGTGGCGCTGGGTGTTCTGGATCAACCTGCCGTTGGGCGTGTTCGCCTGGTGGGTGATCCGCCGTGCCTTGATCGGCATGCCGGTGGTACATCGCCAGGCACGGGTCGACTACCTCGGCGCCGTGCTGATGATCCTGGGCCTTGGCAGCCTGCTGTTGGGCATCACCCTGGTTGGCCAGGGCCATGCCTGGTTATCCCCGCCGGTACTGGCGCTGTTCGCCTGCGCACTGCTGGGCTTGGCCCTGTTCGTCGCCCATGAGCGTCGCTGCACAGAACCGTTGCTGCCGCTGAAGCTGTTCGGCAACCGGGTCGCAGTGCTGTGCTGGGGGGTGATCTTCTTCGCCAGTTTCCAGTCCATCTCGCTGACCATGCTCATGCCGCTGCGCTACCAGAGCCTGACCGGTGCCGGAGCCGACAGCGCCGCCCTGCATCTGTTGCCGCTGGCCATGGGGTTGCCCCTGGGCGCCTTCAGCGCGGGTCGACTGACGACCTTCACTGGGCGCTACAAGCCTCAGATTCTCGCTGGCGCCATGCTCATGCCGCTGGCGATTGTCGGCATGGCCCTGACCCCGCCGCAGTCTACCGGGCTGGGCGCGCTGTTCATGCTGTTGACCGGCATCGCGGGCGGCATGCAATTCCCTACCTCGCTGGTAGGCACCCAGAGTGCGGTCGAGATGCGCGACATCGGCGTGGCCACCAGTACCACCAACCTGTTCCGTTCCCTGGGCGGGGCCATGGGGGTGGCCTGCATGTCCAGCCTGCTGCTGGCGCTGCTGCATTCCGGTGGGCTCGAAGCGTTGGGCAACCCACTGCTGGGCAGCTTGAAGGCTGGCCAGGCCGACCCGGTCAGCCAGGCGCACCTGGCGCAAACCTTCCGCGACCTGCTGCTGGCCAGCGCCGCCGTGGCGCTGCCTGGGCTGCTGGCAGCGCTGGCCCTGCCAGACAGGCAACTGCGTGGGCATTGAAACGCGAAAGGGCCGCATCGCGGCCCCTTTGGCAGAATGGAATAGAGAAACAGCTCCTCACAATCCTTAACAAAGTCTCATTTGCGCAAGCTTGGGCTCAAGCGCAGCATATCCAAGCCGGTGTCGACCCATTGTTCGACACCGCCCAGCAGGTCAAAGCTGTCCGGCAACAACAGCCAGCGCCCGATCAGGCCATCGACATAGGCGAACATCGCGATCGCCGCCCGCTCGATCTCCAGGTCCTCGGGCAACTGGCCCCGGCGCACGGCATTGCTCAAGGCCCGAACAATACCTTCATGGCATTCGACGATCGCGCTCTGGCGCTGCTGGCGGATATCACACATGTCATCGGTGAACTCGCACTTATGATGCAGGATTTCATTGATACGCCGGGTCCTGGCGTCGAGCACCAGCTCGCTGAACACTTGCAGCAACAATTTCCTCATGCAGCCAAGCGGATCGAGCTCGTCCTCGCTTTCGCTGGCGCGCGCCAAGTGGTCATGGGTTTCGTGCAGGCTGTCGAGCAGCGCCTGCACCAGGTCGGCCTTGTTGCTGAAGTGCCAGTAGATGGCACCGCGCGTCACGCCCGCCAACTCAGCGATATCAGCCAAGGTAGTTCGCGCGACCCCGCGCTTGTAAAAAGCCTTTTCCGCCGCCTCGATGATCTGCGCGCGGGTTTCCAGGGCTTCTTCTTTGGTACGACGGACCATGGCAGCTCAACCTCATCTGGGCCCAGCGCCTGGGCGCTCGGGAATCCGGCCGGGGTCGCCTCTGCAGGGCGGCTCCCGGGTGCGTTAATGGTGCGTTAATCAGGCACCGTGGTAGTAGCGGGCTATTACCATGGGCTATTTACAAACAGCCGTGAATGTAAGTATATTCCTTAGCATCCTACTTATCCACCCGATAGCGATTTTTCTGACAATAATCTTCCACTATTCTTGAGCGCCCCCTGCTCCAGCGACCCGAGGATCCTCATGCAATTCAAGCCAGCCGTTACCGCCCTGGTTTCCGCCGTCGCCCTGGCAACCTTGCTCAGTGGCTGCAAGAAAGAAGAAGCAGCGCCAGCGGCGCAGGCTCCTCTGGTAGGCGTCGTGACCATCCAACCGCAAGCCTTCACCCTGACCTCCGAGCTGCCGGGGCGCACCACCGCCTACCGGGTGGCTGAAGTGCGCCCGCAGGTCAATGGCATCATCCTCAAGCGTCTGTTCAAGGAAGGCAGCGACGTCAAGGAAGGGCAGCAGCTCTACCAGATCGACCCTGCCGTCTACGAGGCCACCCTGGCCAACGCCCAGGCCAACCTCCAGGCTACCCGCTCGCTGGCCGACCGCTACAAGCAACTGATCGACGAGCAGGCGGTGTCCAAGCAGGAATACGACGACGCCAATGCCCGGCGCCTGCAGGCCGAAGCCTCGCTCAAGAGCGCGCAGATCGACCTGCGCTACACCAAGGTGCTGGCGCCGATCAGTGGCCGCGTCGGTCGTTCCTCGGTCACCGAGGGTGCCTTGGTGAGCAATGGCCAGGCCAACGCCATGGCGACCATCCAGCAGCTCGACCCGATCTACGTCGACGTCACCCAGTCCACCGCCGAGCTGCTCAAGCTGCGCCGCGACCTGGAGAGCGGCAACCTGCAGAAGGCCGGCGACAACGCCGCCAAGGTGCAGTTGGTGCTCGAGGACGGCAGCCTGTTCAAGCAGGACGGCCGCCTGGAGTTCTCCGAAGTCGCGGTCGACGAAACCACCGGTTCCGTGACCCTGCGGGCGATCTTCCCCAACCCCGACCACACCCTGCTGCCGGGCATGTTCGTGCACGCCCGCCTGCAGGCCGGGGTCAATGCCAACGCCATCCTCGCGCCTCAGCAAGGCGTAACCCGCGACCTCAAGGGTTCGCCGACCGCCCTGGTGGTCAACCAGGAGAACAAGGTCGAGCTGCGCCAGCTCAAGGCCAGCCGCACCCTGGGTAGCGAATGGTTGATCGAAGACGGCCTCAAGCCAGGCGATCGGCTGATCACCGAAGGGTTGCAGTTCGTGCGCCCAGGCGTGGAAGTCAAGGTCGGCGAAGCCACCAACGTCAAGAAGCCGGCCAGCCCAGCCCAGGCCGGTGCAGCGAAAGCAGACGCCAAAGCGGAGTAAACCATGTCGAAGTTCTTTATCGATCGCCCGATCTTCGCCTGGGTGATCGCCTTGGTGATCATGCTGGTCGGGGCCTTGTCGATCCTCAAGCTGCCGATCAACCAGTACCCCAGCATCGCCCCGCCGGCCATCGCCATCGCCGTGACCTACCCGGGCGCCTCGGCGCAGACCGTGCAGGACACCGTGGTGCAGGTCATCGAGCAGCAGCTCAACGGTATCGACAAGCTGCGCTATGTGTCGTCGGAAAGTAACTCCGACGGCAGCATGACCATTACCGCCACCTTCGAGCAGGGCACCAACCCTGACACCGCGCAGGTGCAGGTGCAGAACAAGCTGAACCTGGCCACCCCACTGTTGCCGCAGGAAGTGCAGCAACAGGGTATCCGCGTGACCAAGTCGGTGCGTAACTTCCTGATGGTGATCGGCCTGGTGTCCGAGGACGGCAGTCTGAACCGCGAGGACCTGGCCAACTACATCGTCTCGAACATGCAGGACCCGATCTCGCGGACCGCAGGCGTCGGTGACTTCCAGGTCTTCGGTGCCCAGTACGCCATGCGTATCTGGCTCGATCCGGCCAAGCTGAACAAGTTCCAGCTGACCCCGGTGGACGTACGCGACGCGGTCTCGGCGCAGAACATCCAGGTGTCTTCCGGCCAGCTCGGCGGCCTGCCTGCGGTGCCGGGCAACCAGCTCAACGCCACCATCATCGGCAAGGTGCGCCTGCAAACCGCCGAGCAGTTCGAGAAGATCCTGCTCAAGGTCAACGCCGACGGCTCGCAAGTACGCCTGGGCGATGTCGCCCGGGTCGCCCTGGGTGGCGAGAACTATGCCGTCACCGCGCAGTTCAATGGCAAGCCGGCTTCGGGCTTGGCGATTCGCCTGGCTACCGGGGCCAACGCCCTGGACACCGCCAAGGCCATCCGCAATACCATCAGCGAGCTGGAGCCGTTCTTCCCGCCAGGCGTGAAGGCGGTGTTCCCGTACGACACCACTCCGGTCGTCACCGAATCGATCAGCGGGGTGATCCACACCCTGATCGAGGCCGTGGTGCTGGTGTTCCTGGTGATGTACCTGTTCCTGCAGAACTTCCGCGCCACGATCATCACCACGATGACCGTGCCGGTGGTACTGCTGGGTACCTTCGGCATCCTCGCCGCCGCAGGCTTCAGCATCAACACCCTGACCATGTTCGCCATGGTCCTGGCCATCGGCTTGCTGGTGGACGACGCCATCGTGGTGGTGGAGAACGTCGAGCGGGTGATGTCCGAGGAAGGGCTACCGCCCAAGGAGGCGACCAAGCGTTCGATGGAGCAGATCCAGGGAGCCCTGGTGGGTATCGCCCTGGTGCTCTCGGCGGTGCTGCTGCCGATGGCCTTCTTCGGCGGCTCCACGGGCGTGATCTACCGACAGTTCTCCATCACCATCGTCTCGGCCATGGGCCTGTCGGTGCTGGTGGCGCTGATCTTCACCCCGGCCCTGTGCGCCACCATGCTCAAGCCGCTGAAGAAGGGCGAGCACCATGTGGCCAAGCGCGGGTTCTTCGGCTGGTTCAACCGCAACTTCGATCGCAGTGTGCACGGCTACGAGCGCAGCGTCGGCGCCATCCTGCGCAACAAGATACCGTTCCTGCTGGCTTACGCACTGATCGTGGTGGGCATGATCTGGCTGTTCATGCGCATTCCCACTGCATTCCTTCCCGAGGAAGACCAGGGCGTACTGTTCGCCCAGGTACAGACCCCGGCCGGCTCCAGTGCCGAGCGAACCCAGGTAGTGCTCGACCAGATGCGCGAGTACCTGCTCGAGGGAGAGTCCGACACCGTATCCTCGGTATTCACCGTGAACGGTTTCAACTTTGCAGGTCGCGGCCAGAGCTCGGGCCTGGCGTTCATCATGCTCAAGCCTTGGGACGAGCGTCCGGCCGAAAACAGCGTGTTCGCCCTCGCCAAGCGCGCCCAGCAGCACTTCTTCGGTTTCCGTGATGCCATGGTGTTCGCCTTCGCGCCACCTGCGGTGTTGGAACTGGGTAACGCCACCGGCTTCGACGTGTTCCTCCAGGACCGTGGCGGCGTCGGCCATGCCAAGCTGATGGAAGCGCGCAACCAGTTCCTCGCCAAGGCTTCGCAAAGCAAGGTTCTCACTGCTGTGCGCCCCAACGGCCTGAACGACGAACCGCAGTACCAGCTGACCATCGACGATGAACGCGCCAGCGCCTTGGGCGTGACCATCGCCAACATCAACGCCACCCTGTCGATCGCCCTTGGCGGCAACTACATCAACGACTTCATCGATCGCGGCCGGGTGAAGAAGGTGTACATCCAGGGCGAGTCGAATGCTCGCATGAGCCCGGAAGACCTGCAGAAGTGGTACGTACGCAACAGCGCGGGCGAAATGGTGCCGTTCTCCTCCTTCGCCAAGGGCGAATGGACCTACGGCTCGCCCAAGCTTTCGCGCTACAACGGCGTTGAGGCGGTGGAGATCCTCGGCACCCCGGCGCCGGGCTACAGTACCGGTGAAGCCATGGCCGAGGTCGAGCGCATCGCAGGCGAGCTGCCGGCGGGCATCGGCTACTCCTGGACCGGCATGTCCTACGAGGAAAAACTCTCCGGCTCGCAGATGCCGGCGCTGTTCGCCCTCTCGATCCTGTTCGTGTTCCTCTGCCTGGCAGCGTTGTACGAGAGCTGGTCGATCCCGATCGCAGTCGTGCTGGTGGTGCCGCTGGGTATCATCGGTGCGCTGCTGGCCACCAGCCTGCGCGGCTTGTCCAACGATGTGTACTTCCTGGTGGGCCTGCTGACCACCATTGGCCTGGCGGCGAAGAACGCGATCCTGATCGTGGAATTCGCCAAGGAACTGCACGAGCAGGGCCGCAGCCTGTTCGATGCGACCATCGAGGCGTGCCGCATGCGTCTGCGCCCGATCATCATGACTTCGCTGGCATTCATCCTCGGCGTGGTACCGTTGACCATCGCCAGCGGCGCCGGTGCGGGCAGCCAGCACGCCATCGGCACCGGGGTAATCGGCGGCATGCTCAGTGCAACCGTGCTGGCCATCTTCTGGGTACCGCTGTTCTTCGTCCTGGTGTCGTCCGTCTTCGGCAGCAAGAAGCCGAAAGAAGACGCCACTCCTGAAACTCCACGTTATGAGGCTGGGCAATGACCAAGTCTTTGTTGTCCCTTGCGGTCACCGCATTCATTCTCGGCGGTTGTTCGCTGATCCCCGACTACCAGGCCCCGGAAGCCCCGGTGGCCGCGCAGTGGCCGCAAGGCCCTGCATACTCGCCGACCGAGTCGGCCAACGTCGCCGCTGCCGAGCAGGGCTGGCGCCAGTTCTTCCACGACCCGGCGCTGCAGCAACTGGTGCAGACCGCGCTGGTGAACAACCGCGACCTGCGGGTCGCAGCGCTGAACATCGACGCCTACCGCGCGCAGTACCGCATCCAGCGTGCCGACCTGTTCCCGGCGGTTTCGGCCACCGGCAGCGGCAGCCGCCAGCGGGTGCCGGGCGACCTGTCGCAGACCGGCCAAGCCAACATCACCAGCCAGTACTCGGCAACCCTGGGCGTCAGCGCCTATGAGCTGGACCTGTTCGGTCGCGTGCGCAGCCTTACCCAGCAAGCTCTGGAGACCTACCTGTCCAGCGAGCAGGCGCGCCGCTCCACGCAAATCTCCCTGGTGGCCAGCGTGGCCAACGCCTACTACACCTGGCAGGCCGACCAGGCGCTGCTGAAGCTGACCGAGGAAACCCTCAAGACCTACGAGGAAAGCTACAACCTCACCCGCCGCAGCAACGAAGTGGGCGTGGCCTCGGCACTGGACCTGAGCCAGGCACGCACCGCCGTCGAAGGCGCGCGGGTACGGCTGTCGCAGTACCAGCGTCAAGTGGCCCAGGACCTCAACAGCCTGACCGTGCTGCTGGGCACCGGCGTGCCGGCCAACCTGCCGGCTCCGCTCAAGCTCGATGCCGAGCAGTTGGCCGAAGTGCCCGCTGGCCTGCCGTCCGACCTGCTGCAACGTCGCCCGGACATCCAGGAAGCCGAGCACCTGCTCAAGGCCGCCAACGCCAACATCGGCGCCGCCCGCGCCGCGTTCTTCCCAAGCATCAGCCTGACCGCCAATGCGGGCACCCTGAGCTCGGACATGGATGGGCTGTTCAAGGGTGGTTCGGGCACTTGGCTGTTCCAGCCGCAGATCAACCTGCCGATCTTCAACGCCGGTAGCCTGAAGGCGAGCCTGGAATACTCGAAGATCCAGAAGGACATCAACGTCGCACGCTACGAAAGGACCATCCAGACGGCCTTCCAGGAAGTCTCCGACGGCCTGGCCGCGCGCAAGACCTTCGAAGAGCAGTTGCAGGCCCAGCGCGACCTGGTGGCCGCCAACCAGGACTACTACCGCCTGGCCGAACGCCGCTACCGCATCGGTATCGACAGCAACCTCACCTTCCTGGATGCCCAGCGCAACCTGTTCAGCGCCCAGCAATCACTGATCATCGACCGCCTTTCGCAGCTGACCAGCGAGGTCAACCTGTACAAGGCACTCGGCGGTGGCTGGTACGAGCAGACCCAGCAGCAGCAGGCTGCGGTGGCCACGCCGAAAGGTTGATGGCTGGTTGATACGCATCAAGCCCACCTTCGCGGTGGGCTTTTTGTTTTTCTGGTTTCGCCGTGGGCCTCTTCGCGGGCAAGCCGCGCCTACAGGCTCAGCCTGGCTTCAGCAGTAGCGGGCTGGCCCGCGAAGAGGCCGGAACTGCCTGAGTCTGACCGACGCTCACCCCGGCTGCACTGCCATCTGCCGCAGGCGCTCGGCATCGAGGATCTGCACCTCGCCATAGGCCAGACGCACCACACCCGCCTGTTCCAGGTGCTTGAGGATCTGGTTGATGGTCTGGCGCGACAGCGAAAGCATCAGTGCCAGCTGCTCCTGGGAAAGCTGCAAACGCCATTGCGGCTCGTCGCGCTCGCCATAGCCCTCGGCAATCTGCAACAAACGATGCGCCAGGCGCGGAGCCGCTGCCAGCAGGTGCTGTTGTTCAAGGGCAATGAATACCCAGCGCAGCTTGTGGCTCATCAGCAAGGCCAAGTCGCGCCAGTGCACCGGGTGACGTGAAAGCCAGTCGAGCAACGCCGCCTGGGGAATCCACAGCAGCTGCGTGGCGCCCTCGGCGAAGGCGTCGTGGGTGCGCGGCTGGCCATCGAACAGGCTGATCTCGCCAAACCAGTAGGGCGACTCGACCAAGGTCAGCAGCGCCTCCTTGCCATCGCTGCTCACCGCCCCTACCCGCATCGCACCGCTCAATACCGCGTAAAGCCCGCAAGGCGGGTCGCCGCGCTGGAACAGGCACTGCCCGGCAGCCAAGGTGCGCGGCTTGGCCAGCGCCAGCAGGCTATCCTGAACAGCAACGGGCAATTGTTTGAACCACTGGCCATGCAGCAGCTGGGCACGTGGGTTATCCATGACGCCTCATTGAATGAACTCTGTCGGCCAGGCGACAGACGACAGCGAATGGGCCGGGGCAAGCTGCGCTAAAACCCGGATGGAGGAACAACAATGAAAAACCTCGTCGATCACCTGAGTCAATACGCGGCCTACCACCGCGACCCTCGCAACATCGCCACGCACTTCGTCGGCATCCCGCTGATCGTGCTGGCGGTGGCTATCTTGTTGTCGCGCCCCGGTTGGGAAGTGGCGGGTATCTGGCTATCGCCGGCGCTGCTGCTGGCGGCGTGGTCGGTGTGGTTCTACCTGCGCCTGGACCTGCGCTTCGGCCTGGTGATGGGTGCGCTGCTGGGCCTGTGCCTGTGGGCCGGGCAGGCGCTGGCGGTGCAGGCCACCGGGCTGTGGCTGAGCGCAGGGCTCGGGGCCTTCGTGGTGGGCTGGATCATCCAGTTCGTCGGGCATCACTACGAGGGGCGCAAGCCCGCCTTCGTCGATGACCTGAGCGGGTTGATCGTCGGGCCGCTGTTCGTGGTGGCGGAAGTGGCGTTCATGGCCGGGCTGTGCAGCGACCTGAAAAAAGCCATCGAAGCCAATGCCGGGCCGGTGGCCGTGCGCCACAAGAACGCCGCGGCTTGATTCGCCTTTAGCGTCGGCTTCTTCGCGGGTACCCCGCTCCCAGGTGCTGTGCCGTTTTTTGAGGGCGGCAGTGAACCCGTGGGAGCGGATTTACCCGCGAAGAGGTCGGCACTGATTCACCTTGACGCTCGACCTATCTACAGCCCGCTGCGGGCCAGCAGGAAATCGAGCACGCGGCGACTGAACGGCTCGCCGATCTCCACGTTCGACAGGTGCGCCGCAGGAAACTCCACGTACTCCGCGCCCGCAATGCGGTTCTGCATGAAGCGCCCATGCTCAGGGGTGGTCACCGCATCCTCGGTCCCGGCGACCACTAACGTCGGCAGTTGGATGCTCGCCAGTTGCTCACCATAATCGGCATCGCGCACAGCGGCGCAGCAGGCGGCATAGCCTTCGGGCGAAGTCTGCGCCAGCATTTCGGTGATGCGCTGGGCCTGGGCTGGCTCGGCATGGGCGAAAGCAGGCGTGAACCAGCGGGCAATGGAGGCATCGCGCAGCCCGACCATGGCCTCACGACCGCCCTTGAGCACGGTGTCGATACGCGTGTTCCACACCTCGTCGCTGCCGATCTTCGCACCGGTGTTGCACAAGGTCAGGCTGAGCAGTCGGGGGCCAGCATTGATACCTAGCCACTGGCCGATCAACCCGCCCATGGACAAGCCAACGAAGTGCGCCTGCTGGATATCCAGCGCATCGAGCAGCGCCAGCACATCGCGGCCCAGTTGCTCGATGGCATAGCTGCCCGGCGTGACCAGCGAGGCGCCGTGGCCGCGAGTGTCGTAGCGCAGCACCCGGAAATGCGCGCTCCACAGTGGCACCTGGGTGTCCCACATGTGCAGGTCGGTGCCCAGCGAGTTGGACAACACCAGCACCGGGGCATTGGCCGGTCCGTCGAGTTGGTAGTGCAGTACGCCATCGGCCAGTTGCAGTTGCGCCACAGCGGTCTCCTTCAGGCAGTGAAACGTTGATATTCAGCATGACGCATGCGGGGCCAAGGCAATGGCACTTCAGTCGTCATGGTGCAGGTAATCCGCCTGCCTGGGCAGGCGCAGGCTGAACAGGAAGGCCACGGCCATCATGGCGGTGACGTACCAGTAGAAGGTGTTTTCCATGCCCATGGTCTTCAAGCCCAGGGCCACGTATTCAGCCGAGCCGCCGAACACCGCGTTGGCTATCGCATACGCAAGGCCCACGCCCAGTGCACGTACGTGTGGCGGGAACATCTCGGCCTTCACCAGGCCGCTGATCGAGGTGTAGAAGCTGACGATGCACAGCGCCAGGGTCACCAGCACGAACGCCATGAACGGGCTGCTGACGGTCTTCAGGGCCATCAGCAACGGCACGGTGAACAGTGTGCCCAAAGCGCCGAACAGCAGCATCGAGTTACGTCGGCCGATGCGGTCCGAGAGCATGCCGAACAACGGCTGCATGCACATGTACAGGAACAGCGCGCCAGTCATCACGAAGCTTGCGCTCTTGGCGCTCATGCCAGCGGTGTTGACCAGGTACTTCTGCATGTAGGTGGTAAAGGTATAGAAGATCAGCGAGCCGCCGGCGGTGTAGCCAAGCACGGTGATGAACGCCGCGCCGTGGTTGCGCAGCAGGCCGCCGATGGAACCTGCGTCTTTGTCCTGGCGGGTTTCGGCGCTGCTGGTCTCTTTCAGCGAGCGGCGCAGCATCAGCGAGATCAGCGCAGCGACCGCGCCGACCACGAACGGAATGCGCCAGCCCCAGTCACGCAGTTCCTGCTCGGTCAGCAGCTGTTGCAGGATCACCACCACCAACACCGCCAGCAATTGGCCGCCGATCAGGGTGACGTACTGGAACGAGGCGAAGAAGCCGCGCTGCCCGCGCAGCGCCACTTCGCTCATGTAGGTGGCGGTGGTGCCATACTCGCCGCCCACCGACAGGCCTTGCACCAGGCGAGCGAACAGCAACAGCGCCGGGGCCCAGGTGCCGATGCTGGCGTAGGTGGGCAGGCAGGCAATGAGCAAGGAGCCTGCACACATCATCAGCACAGAGATCATCAGGGAATTCTTGCGCCCGTGGCGGTCGGCCAGGCGTCCGAAGATCCAGCCACCGATGGGGCGCATCAAAAAGCCCGCAGCGAACACGCCGGCTGTGTTGAGCAATTGCACGGTGGGGTCATCGGAAGGGAAGAAGGCGGGGGCGAAATAGATGGCGCAGAACGCATAGACGTAGAAGTCGAACCATTCCACTAGGTTGCCCGAAGAGGCACCGACAATGGCGAAGATGCGCTTGCTGCGTTCTTCGCTGGTGTAATGGGTTGAGGTCATGGCTTGTTCACTCCTGGAGGGTTACTGCCCAATCTAGACATACCCAGTAACACTCTCGTTCCACAGTCACACCGTGCTACCGCCCTTCGCGGGCAAGCCCGCTCCTACAGAAAACCCGCAAAACGCATAGGAGCGGGCGTGCCCGCGAACAGGTCGGACGTGCTCAATACGCCATCAAACCCGCTCGATCGCCAGCGCCAGACCCTGCCCAACGCCCACGCACATGGTCGCCAGCCCCATGCGCCCGCCGCTCTTCTCCAACTGGTGCAAAGCGGTCAACACCAGGCGCGCACCGCTCATGCCCAGCGGGTGCCCCAAGGCAATGGCCCCGCCATTGGGGTTCACCTGGGGCGCATCGTCAGCCACACCCAACCCGCGCAGCACAGCCAGGCCTTGGCTGGCGAACGCTTCGTTGAGCTCGATCACGTCGAAGTCGGTGACCGCGATGCCCAGACGCTCGGTGAGCTTGCGCACCGCAGGCACCGGCCCAATGCCCATCACCCGTGGCGCTACACCCGCGCTGGCCATGCCCAGCACCCGCGCACGTGGCGTCAGGCCGTGTTTCTTCACCGCCTCGGCGGACGCCAGGATCAGCGCCGCTGCCCCGTCGTTGACGCCCGAAGCGTTGCCGGCGGTGACGGTCTTGTCGGCACCGTTGACCGGCTTGAGCTTGGCCAGCGCTTCCAGGGTGGTATCCGGACGCAAGTGCTCGTCCTGCTCGACCACGGTCTCGCCTTTCTTGTGGGCAATACGCACCGGCACGATCTCCTCGGCAAAGAAGCCAGCAGCCTGCGCGGCGGCAGCGCGTTGCTGGCTGCGCAGGGCGAAGGCATCCTGGTCGGCGCGCGACACCTGGTGGTCATCGGCGACGTTGTCCGCGGTCTCGGGCATGGCATCGACGCCGTACCTGGCCTTCATCAGCGGGTTGACGAAGCGCCAGCCGATGGTCGTATCTTCAAGCTTCATGTTGCGCGAATAGCCGCTCTCGGCCTTGCCCATGACGAACGGCGCGCGCGACATCGACTCGACGCCGCCAGCAATGGCCAGCTCCATCTCGCCACAGGCGATGGCGCGGAAGGCAGTGCCGATGGCGTCCATGCCCGAGGCGCACAGGCGGTTGAGGGTCACGCCTGGCACGCTCTCGGGCAGCCCGGCCAGCAGCAAGGCCATGCGCGCGACGTTGCGGTTGTCTTCGCCGGCCTGGTTGGCGCAGCCGAGGAACACTTCGTCCAGTTGCTCCCACTGTACCTGCGGGTTGCGTTCGATCAGCGCCTTGAGCGGAATCGCCGCCAGGTCGTCGGCGCGCACGCTGGCCAGACCGCCGCCGAAGCGGCCGATGGGGGTGCGAATGGCATCGCAGATGAAGACGTCGCGCATCAGGCTTCTCCGGCGGTCTGGCCATGGGCGGCTGCGGTGCGCGCCTCGAGGTCACGCAGCGCAGCCAGCTCGTTGTCGTCTGGTGCCTCGGTGGTCTGCACGCTGTCGGCGAAGCGGATCGGCCAGCCGGTGGCAGCGACGATCTGCTCGCGGGTCACGCCGGGGTGGATCGACGTGACCACGAACTCATGGGTGCCCGCTTCCGGCTCCATGATGCACAGGTCGGTGATGATGCCCACCGGCCCTTCGCCTGGCAGGCCCAGGCGCTTGCGCGAGTCGCCGCCTTCGCCATGCCCGACCGAGGTGACGAAGTCCAGCTTGTCGACGAAGGCACGTGGCGACTGCTTGAGGATGATCAACACCTGCTTGGCGGAGCCGGCGATTTCCGGTGCGCCGCCAGCGCCAGGCAGGCGGGTCCTGGGTGCGTGGTAGTCACCGACCACGGTGGTGTTGATATTGCCGAAGCGGTCGACTTGGGCGGCACCGAGGAAACCCACGTCGATACGCCCGCCTTGCAGCCAGTAGCGGAAGATCTCGCCGGTCGGCACCACGGTATCGGCGGTTTCGGCCAGTTCACCATCACCGATCGACAGTGGCAGCACGCTGGGCTTGGCGCCAATCGGGCCGGACTCGTAGATCAGCACCACGTCAGGCGAGGAGGTCAGGCGGGCCAGGTTGGCCGCCTTCGAAGGCAGGCCGATACCGACGAAGCACACCGCGCCGTTGCGCAGGCGTCGGGCGGCGGCGACGGTCATCATTTCAGAAGTGGAGTAGCTCATTGTGCGGCCTCCAGCTTGGCCTGGTATTCGGTGAAGTCGGCGGTGCCACGGATATAGGTGTCGATCCAGGCGCTGAACGACGCCCGGTCGCGGGCGATGGGGTCCCAGGCCTGGTAGAAGCGGTTGTCGCGCTCGTAGTAGCCGTGGGCGTAGGACGGATGGGCACCGCCCGGCACCAGGCACACGGCGCTCAGCGCCCAGGTCGGCAATACGCAGGCGTTCATCGGCGCCTGCAGGTCATCGACGATTTCTTCGATGGTGACGATGCAGCGCTTGGCCGCCAGGGCCGCCTCCTTCTGTACGCCAAGGATGCCCCACAGCAGCACGTTGCCTTTGCGGTCGGCCTTCTGCGCGTGGATCACCGTGACGTCCGGACGCACCGAAGGCACGGCGGCCAGCACTTCGCCAGTGAACGGGCAGGTGACGCTCTTGATCAATGGGTTGACCTTGGGCAGGTCGGAACCTGCATAGGCACGCAGCACCGCGAACGGTAGGCCCGAGGCGCCAGCGACGTAGGCGTTGGCCAGGTCCGCGTGGCTGTGTTCCTCGATCTCGATCGGATGCGGCCACTGTTTCTCTACTGCGTCGCGCAAACGGTGCAGCGAGCCGACGCCGGGGTTGCCACCCCAGGAGAAGATCAGCTTGCGCGCGCAGCCGGCACCGATCAGTTGGTCGTAGATCAGGTCGGGGGTCATGCGCACCAGAGTCAGGTCGCGCTTGCCCTGGCGGATGATCTCGTGGCCGGCGGCGGTCGGGATCAGGTGGGTGAAACCTTCGAGGGCAACGCTGTCGCCATCGTGGACGAACTGCTTCACCGCCTCGTGAAGCGAGAGGATTGCTGCCATTTTGGAGATTCCTGGTCAGGCTGAGTCGGTCAGGTGCAGGCGGGCTGCGATGGGCTCAGATTAAGCAGGAGGCTGAGGGCGTACAATCCGATAATCGACCTTGTGTGCGATTATCGAACTATTTGTTGCAGGGCTATCCCTTGCCCTCGTGCGGCCTGTACGGCCCTGGAATCAGCCGAACAGCTGATGGCACAGGTCGCGGCTGGCCGCCAGCAGGATCGGCAGGAAGCGCTGCTCCAACTCGCTGCGCGTCACCCTGCCGACGTGGGTGCTGACGTTGAGCGCCGCCAGCACCTGTCCGGAGGCATCGTAGATCGGCACGGCGATCGAACGCAGGCCTTGTTCGAGCTCCTGGTCGACCACGCACCAACCCTGGGCGCGGACCTGCTGGATGCAGGCGAACAGCGACTCGGGGTCATGCAAGGTGCGGCTGGTGCGGGCCTTGAGGTCGGCGCGCTCGAAATACTCGCGCAGGCTGGCGTCATCCAGCGCGGCCAGCAGAATCCGCCCCATCGACGTGCAGTAGGCAGGCAAGCGTCCGCCCACCGACAGGTCCACCGAAATAAGGCGCTCTACCGTGGCCGAACGGGCTATGTAGAGAATGTCATCGCCTTCGAGGGTGGCCATGTTGGCCGCCTCGTGCAACTGATCGCTGATGCGGTCCAGGTAGGGCTGCGCAGAAACCGCCAGGGGCGTCGAGGACAGGTAGGCATGGCCCAGGGTCAGCACTTTGGGCAGCAACGAGTAGGTGCGCCCGTCACTGGTGGCATAGCCCAGTTTTATCAGGGTGTGCAGGCAGCGCCGTACGGCAGCCCGGGGGATTTCGGTGCGGTGGCTGATCTGCGCGATGGTCAGGTGTCGCTTGCGTTCCTGAAACGCCTGGATCACCGCCAACCCGCGCGCCAGGGAGGTCATGAAGTCCGGGTCGCCAGTAAACGCCTGGATACGCTTGGCGGGTGACGCAACGATCGGGGGCGCCAGCGGCGGCATGCCGCCACGTGCCTGATCGTTGCTGGCGGATTCCTTGGTTTCTTCGCTCATCGGACAACCTCAACAAAACCGGCGATTCGTGCGATTATCGAACAAACGGCCGATAATCGCAATTGACCGCTGACACGTTTGCTTATACCTTTATGCTGCCACTTGTGGCTTCTTTGGAGAGACTGGTCAGGTACCCACCGTAGAAGTCCCTAGGCAACGGCCTCGCCCTCCAGCGAGGCCGTTTTCATTTATACCGTTAGCGAACTTCCAGCGCGTCGTGCGACTCAAAGTTCACGGTAATTGAAAACGCCGAATAGCCACGTGCAACCTTGATTCGGTATCCCTGAACCTGCCTGTATAAAGAGTATGTGCTTCGGGGGTGCGATTGTTATACTTCGCGCGCCGACACTGGCCTGCGGCAACCATGGATCCAATACCCCGCTCAAGCGGCAGATTGCCGAGCGCACGAAGGTTCGGTGAGCACAGGCAGGGCCGTCAAGCACCGAAGTGTCATGGCATCCGAAGGAAACTATCGTGTCCAGCACGGTGGTCTTTTCACTCATGTCCGCCGCAAGTTCCAAGTGCCACGCGCATGGGTCAACATTAAACTTTTCAGGTCAATACTGTGACGAAAGATGAACTGCGCGCGGAACTCGAGCGCCAGGCCGAACGTTACAAGGATGTTTACGGTGGCGAAGTCACCACTTACGCCGCGCAACCGGAGCCGGAACGCAAGCCTTGGCGCAAACGAGCCACTGTTCAGGACCAGGCGTTCTCACAAGAACTCGAGCGCATGGAAAAGGAATTGCGAAGCGACGCGCCCGAAAACGAGGGATAAACGCACCCGTCCCTGCCGGTACGCCGAGGCACGGAAAGCTGCTGAAGCGCACGGGGTTCGACGAAATGGAATCTGACAAATTTCATACGAACGTTTTAATTTTCGAAAACCGTTGACTTACCCCTCAGATCAGCGGTTTTTCCCGACGTTAACCTTGTTTTTTTCAACCTTCGCGTACGCCCATGCTGCGAAGACGGCGCTTTCTGCGCGATGAAAACCTGCCATCCGTCAGCAGCAGATGCATCGATTGTCGTAGTTTTCTGGCATACTCCGCGCCCCACTTTACCGCCAGAAAACCTTCATGATCGATTTATTCAGCGGACTGGATGCCTGGGTGGTGGTGAGCCTGGTGCTCGCACTGACCTTCGTGCTCGCATTCGAGTTCATCAATGGCTTTCATGACACCGCCAACGCGGTAGCCACCGTCATCTACACCAAGGCCATGCCTCCACACCTGGCCGTGTTCTTCTCCGGGGTGTTCAACTTCCTCGGCGTGTTGCTCGGCGGTGTCGGCGTGGCATACGCCATCGTCCACCTGCTGCCGGTGGAGCTGCTGATCAACGTGAACACCGGCCACGGCCTGGCCATGGTCTTCTCGCTGCTCGCTGCGGCCATTGCCTGGAACCTGGGCACCTGGTACTTCGGTATCCCGGCCTCCAGTTCGCACACCCTGATCGGCTCGATCCTCGGCGTGGGCCTGGCCAACGCCTTGATCAGCGACATTCCGCTGGGTGACGGCGTCAACTGGCAGAAGGCGATCGACATCGCCCTGTCGTTGGTGTTCTCCCCCATGGCCGGCTTCGCCGTCGCCGCCTTGCTGCTGCTGGGCCTGAAGTGGTGGCGCCCGCTGTCGAAGATGCACAAGACTCCCGAGCAACGCCGCAAGCTCGACGACAAGAAGCACCCGCCGTTCTGGAACCGCCTGGTGCTGGTCATGTCGGCCATGGGCGTGAGCTTCGTGCACGGCTCCAACGACGGCCAGAAGGGTATCGGCCTGATCATGCTGGTGCTGATCGGTATCGTCCCGGCCAAGTTCGTCCTCGACCTGAACAGCACCACCTACCAGATCGAGCGTACCCGCGACGCCACGGTGCACCTGAGCCAGTTCTACCAGCGCAACGCCGCCACCCTCGGCGAGTACCTGGCACTGGGCAAGGCCAAGTCTACCGACCTGCCGGAGCAGTTCAGCTGCAACCCACAGCAGACCGAGCCGACCATAGCTGCCCTGCAAACCGCCATGGCCGGTGTCACCGACTACCGCGCCCTGAGCGCCGAGCAGCGCGTGGAAGTGCGTCGCTACCTGCTGTGCCTGGACGACACCGCGAAGAAAGTCGGCAAGCTGCCAGGCCTGGAAAGCCGTGAAAAGGCTGACCTGGAGAAACTGCGCAAGGACCTCACCGCCACTACCGAATACGCCCCGTTCTGGGTGATCGTGGCCGTCGCCCTGGCCTTGGGCCTGGGCACCATGGTCGGCTGGAAGCGTGTGGTGCTGACGGTTGGCGAGAAGATCGGCAAGCAGGGCATGACCTATGCCCAGGGCATGTCTGCGCAGATTACCGCAGCGTGCGCTATCGGCATGGCCAACATCTTCAGCCTGCCGGTCTCCACCACCCACGTGCTGTCGTCGGGCGTGGCCGGGACCATGGTCGCCAACAAGAGCGGTCTGCAAGGCGGCACCGTCAAGACCATCCTGCTGGCCTGGGTACTGACCCTGCCGGCCTCGATGGGCCTGGCTGCCGGGCTGTTCTGGCTGGCGTCGAAAGCGATCAGCTGAAGCGTTCGCAGCCCATGAGAAAGGCGCCTGCGGGCGCCTTTTTTGTGCTTCCCGATTGGCCTGTCAGCGCCGCTTGCCGCCCAGCAACGACCCCATCAGTCCCCGTACCAACTGGCGCCCCAGCTGGTTGGCGGCCTGGCGCACCGCCGACTTGATCGCCTGCCCCGCCGCGCTCTGCAAGAACTCTCCGGCCTTGTCGGCAAAACTGTCCTCATCGGCCTTTGGCACAGGCGACGGCTCTACCGGTTCGCCCTTGCGCTGGGTCAGCATTTCATAGGCCGACTCCCGGTCTATTGGCTTGTCGTAGCGCCCAGCCAACGGCGACGCGCCCACCAGCGCCGTGCGTTCACTGCCAGAAAGCGGTCCGATGCGCGACTGCGGCGGCGCCACCAGCACACGCTGGACCATCGCCGGGGTGCCCTTGTCTTCCAGGGTGCCGACCAATGCCTCGCCGATGCCCAGCTCGGTGAGCACCGCCAGCGTGTCGAAGGCAGGGTTGGGGCGGAAACCATCAGCCACCGCCTTGAGCGACTTCTGCTCCTTGGCAGTGAATGCCCTCAGGCCGTGCTGGATACGCAAGCCCAGTTGGGCCAGCACTGCATCAGGCAGGTCGGCGGGCGACTGGGTGACGAAGTACACTCCCACGCCCTTGGACCGGATCAAGCGCACCACTTGTTCCAGGCGGTCTTGCAGGGCTTTCGGGGTGTCGTTGAACAACAGGTGCGCCTCGTCGAAGAACAGCGCCAGCACCGGCCTGTCGGCATCGCCGCGCTCAGGCAACTGCTCGAACAGCTCGGCCAGCAACCACAGCAGAAAAGTCGCGTAGACCTTCGGCGACTCGTGCACCAGGCGGCTGGCGTCGAGCAGGTGGACGCGGCCACGGCCGTCGCCATCCGGGCGCAGCAGGTCGTCCAGTTGCAATGCAGGCTCGCCGAACAGCGCCTCGGCGCCCTGCTGCTCGAGGGTGGCCAGGCGCCGCAGCAGGGCCTGGGTCGAGGCACTGGTCATCAGCGCGCTGTCCTCACCCAGTACCTGGGGGTTGTCGCGCAGGTGCCCGAGCAGTGCCTTCAGGTCCTTCAGGTCGAGCAGCAGCAGACCTTCCCGGTCGGCGACCTTGAAGGCTGCATACAGCGCCGCCTGCTGGCTGTCGGTCAATTCCAGCAGGTTGCCCAGCAGCAAGGGGCCCATTTCGCTAAGGGTGGTGCGCAGGGGATGGCCCGATTGCCCGGCTATATCCCACAGGCTCACGGGATAGGCCTTTGGCTGGTGCTGCAACCAGGGCATGCCTGCAATCCGCTCGGCCACCTTGCCTTGCGGCGCCCCGGCAGCGCCCAGGCCGCACAGGTCGCCCTTCACGTCGGCAGCGAATACGGCAACACCGGCATCACTGAACACTTCTGCCAGACGCTGCAGGGTGACCGTCTTGCCCGTGCCGGTAGCGCCAGCCACCAGCCCATGACGGTTGGCCAGACGCATGGACTGGAATACCGGCAGGCCATCCAGCCCCGCGCCTACAACCAATTGCGATGGATCAGACATGGGCGTTCGTCCTCTTCTTAAACGGTGGCGACAAAGTCGATATCACTTCAGTTAAGCCAATTTTGCGAACACCAGGATCAACCCAGTTCGCGATCGAACAAACTATCCTTCAGTAAGGTCAATCTTCAGGCGCGTCATCGAAAGCTCATGACAGCTCGATGACACACCCGAAGCCGGTCCCGGAGGGATGCTGATCGTGCACATCGCTGACATCACCATGTTCTATGCGCCGGCCAGCGGCGGCGTACGCACCTACCTCGATGCCAAGCATCGCCGCCTCGACGCCAGGCATGACGTGCGTCACAGCCTCTTGGTTCCAGGCCCCGGCCCCACTGCACGGCATGCCAATGGTATCTACCAGGTCCCTGCCCCACCCCTGCCCTTCGGCAAGGGTTATCGCTTTCCGGTGCGCCTGGCGCCCTGGTGCAACGTACTGCGCCGCCTAGAGCCCGACCTGATCGAAGTCGGCGACCCTTACCTCACCGCCTGGGCGGCGCTTGAAGCTCGGCGCAAGCTGGATGTGCCAGTGATCGGTTTCTACCACTCCGACCTGCCGCTGCTGGTGAGCAACCGCATGGGCAATTGGTTTACTCCCAATGTCGAAGCCTACGTCAGCAAGTTGTACGGCCATTTCGACCGAGTCCTGGCGCCCAGCCAGGTGATGGCCGACAAACTGCGCCGCCTGGGCGTGCGCGACGTGCATGTGCAGAGGCTGGGGGTCGATCTTGCGACCTTCAGCCCCACGCACCACGACCCGCACCTGCGTGCCGAGCTGGGCATACCCGAAGACAGCCGCCTGCTGGTATTCGCCGGGCGCGGCTCGCGGGAGAAGAATCTGCCGGTGCTGCTGGACTGCATCGGCCACCTCGGACGCCCCTACCACCTGCTGCTGGTTGGCTCGAACATGCCGACCAACGTGCCTGACAACGTCACGGTGATCGACCAGTTCTGCCCGCCTGCACAAGTCGCCCGCCTGCTCGCCAGCGCCGACCTGCTGGTACACGCCGGCGACCAGGAAACCTTCGGCCTGGTGATCCTCGAAGCCATGGCCAGTGCCACACCCGTGGTGGCCGTGCGCGCCGGGGCGTTCGACGAGATCGTCACGCCCGCGGGTGGGCGACTGTGCCGGCCCAATGACGGCCTGGCGATGGCCAACGCGGTGCGCGAGGTATTCGAGGAAGGTGTTTCCCAGCTGGGCGCCCAAGCCCGTCGCCATGTCGAGCAGCACTATGCCTGGGACGCCGTGGTCAGTGGCCTGCTGCAACATTATCAGGCCGTGCTCGGCCACCAGCCGCGAGCCCGCGCCCATGGCTGAGCCAATCGCCAAACCAGGCAGCCTGATGCTGGTACTGCATGACGTGGCGCCGCAAACCTGGCCCGACTACCAGCCCTTCGTCGAAGCCGTCGACGCCTTGGGCGAGGTGCCGATGACCTGGCTGGTAGTGCCCGACTTCCACCATCGCAACGCCCTGGCCCATCACCCAGCCTTCTGCCGCATGCTCGAACGGCGGCTGGCCCGCGGTGACGAACTGGCCCTGCACGGCCTCTACCATGCCGACGACAGCCCAGCGCCGCGCACGCCGGGCGAGTTCTTCATGCGCCGGATCTATACCCATGAAGGCGAATTCTATGGCTTGCCGCAGCACCAAGCGATGCAACGCCTGGAAGCCGGCCTGGACGCATTCGCACATCAGGGCTGGCCGGTGGCAGGTTTCGTCGCCCCGGCCTGGCTGATGAGCGAAGGTACGCGGCAGGCCTTGCGCCGGCTGCCGCTACGCTACACCAGCACGCCCCGGCACCTATATCGGCTGCCGGATTTTACTGCCATCGACGCCCCCGGCCTGGTCTGGAGCGCACGCAGCGCCTGGCGCCGAGGGTTGTCGCGAGTGGTTTGCGACTGGCAAAACCGCCGCTGGCGCGAGGCTGCGACGCTGCGCCTGGGCTTGCACCCCGTCGACATGCGCCACCCCAGTGCCCGTGACTATTGGCTGCGCACCCTCACCCGCTTGCTCGAGCAAGGGCGCGAGCCGCTGACCAAATCCGCCTGGCTGGCGCGCCAGCCGTCTCCATGAAGCGCCTGGCCTGGCTGGGCCTGGCGCTGCTGTTCGCGGTAGCGGTGCCCACATTGCTCGGTGGCAGCGAACTCTGGCCACGGCTGCGGGCCTTCGCTCCTGGGCTGATGCTGGCGCTGTTGGGCATGATCCTGCTGTGCTGGGTAATCAATGCCATGCGCCTGCGCCTGCTGCTCGGCCAGCAAGGCACAAGGCTGGGCATGCTGCGCTGTATCGGTGTGGTGATGGCGACCGAATTCGCCATCTGCACCACTCCGGGCGGCGGCGGCGGGCCACTGACCCTGATGGCGCTGCTGTCACGCGAACGTATCGGCCCAGCACGCAGCGGCGCAGTGTTCGCCATGGACCAGCTGAACGACTTGCTGTTCTTCTTCTGCGCCATGCTGGCGATTGCTGGCTATGCGCTGTTTCACCGCCTGGGGCACAGTCAGGAAAGTATGCTGTTGGGCAGTGCGCTGATGCTGTGCGCGGCAATGGCGGCGATAGTCATGCTACTGCGCTATCGCCGTGGACTGATGCGCGGCAATGGTCGGCTGCTGCGGCGCCTGGGCATGTCGCCAGCGCGTCGGCGGCGCTGGGCGCGCAAGTTGCTGCGGTTCCTGCATGCCCTGGCCGATACCTGGCGCTTGCCCAAGCGCACCCTGGCGCTGGTCTTCGCCCTCACGTGTGCGCACTGGAGCCTGCGCTACAGCGTGTTGTACCTGGTGCTGCTGGGGTTGGGCGTGGAGCTGGCGTGGATACCGAGCTTCCTGGTGCAGGTGCTGGCCCTGAGCGCGGGGCAGTTCAGCCTGCTGCCAGGCGGCGCGGGGGCTGCCGAGCTGACGTCGGCCACACTGCTGGCACCGCTGGTAGGCGCCTCGACGGCGGCGGCGGCGATACTGATCTGGCGCGCGGTTACCTATTACTTCTATCTGGTGGCAGGTGGTCCGGTGTTCGTGTGCCTGCTGGCCCGTCCGTTGCTGGAACGCTGGCGTCGACAGGCGGGTTGAGCTGTTGCCAGAGGTCGGCGGCGCCTTCGAATTCGGTGCCGTCCTCGTCGCTCAAGGCCTCCAAGTCATAGCGGGCCAGGCAGCCTTCGCCAAGGGTGGGGGGTGCTGAGGCGGTGGGTTTGTTGCGTGCCATCGGTAAACCTCCACTTGTACGCTGCACCGGGCCTGCCCCGCGACGAGGCAGGCCTGGGCACTTGGGGTCAGTCGAACACCACCGTCTTGTTGCCATGCACCAGCACGCGGTCTTCCAGATGATGGCGCAGGCCGCGGGCCAGCACCATCTTCTCCACGTCGCGGCCGAAGCGCACCATGTCTTCGATGCTGTCGGCATGGTTCACCCGCACCACGTCCTGCTCGATGATCGGGCCGGCGTCGAGCTCTTCGGTGACGTAGTGGCAGGTCGCGCCGATCAGCTTCACGCCACGCAGCGCGGCCTGGTGGTAAGGCTTGGCCCCCACGAACGACGGCAGGAAGCTGTGGTGGATGTTGATGACGCGCTCGGCGTACGCCTGGCACAGCTGCGGCGGCAGGATCTGCATGTAGCGCGCCAGTACCACGACATCGGCCCCATGTTCTTCGACCAGTCGCGATACCTCGGCGAAGGCCGGGGCTTTGTCTTTCGGGTCCACCGGTACATGGAAGAACGGAATGCCGTGCCACTCGACCATGCTGCGCAGGTCGTCATGGTTGGAGATCACGCAAGGAATGTCGCAGTCCAGCTCGTCGGTGTGCCAGCGGTGCAGCAGGTCGGCCAGGCAGTGCGACTCGCGGCTGGCCATCAGCACCACCCGCTTCTTCTGCGCCGAGTCGGTGATCCGCCAGGTCATGGAGAACTCTTCGGCAATCGGCGCGAATGCCTCGCGGAACGCGTTGATATCGAACGGCAACGACTCGGCGCGAACTTCATGGCGCATGAAGAACCAGCCACTCTGCTCGTCGGAGTGGTGGCTGGCTTCGTTGATCCAGCCGTTATAAAGAGCCAGGAAATTACTGACCTTTGCCACGATACCGACACGGTCGGGGCAGGCAATCGTCAGACGGTAGGTGCGCATGAATCGGACTCCAGAACTTCGCAAAGGCGCACATTCTAGCGGCCTGCCAGGAAAAACGCAGTAACCATTGACCAAAGGGCCCGCTCCCTTGTCATACGGGGCCGAAGCCGGTGGCAGCAACATGTAAATTTCTGTTTAGCTAAGAGTTATGCTGCCATTCGACAATTAACAGTTCATGGCTTTTTTAATTGTTTACTTGAGAGTAGCGCCTGTTTACTATTGGCCCACTGTCTCTCTGTACATCCAACAAGGAACGCCTCATGTCCCTGATCAACGAATATCGCGCCACCGAAGAAGCCATCAAGGAACTTCAAGCTCGTCTGGCCAATCTGTCGCAAGATGACAAACTGAAAAAAGAACTGGAATTCGAAGGCAAACTGCGCGCCCTGATGGGTGAATATTCCAAGTCCCTGCGTGACGTGATCGCCCTGCTCGACCCAGAGTCCAAACTGAGCAAAGCCCCACGTGGCGCGGTCAAGACCACTGGCACCAAGCGTGCGCGCAAGGTCAAGCAATACAAGAACCCGCACAATGGCGAAGTGATTGAAACCAAGGGTGGCAATCACAAGACCCTGAAAGAATGGAAAGCCAAGTGGGGCGGTGACGTGGTTGAAGGTTGGGCAACCCTGCTGGACTGATTCCCGTTATTGCCTACCTTGCGCTGTACATGAAAAACGCCGGCTCCTAGCCGGCGTTTTTCTTTATCTGTTCAGTTAAATCTGCAACCTCGCCCTGAGTGCCTGCACATGCACCTGCCAGGCGTCCAGCACCCGGCGCCCCGCCTCGTCGGCGCCAGCCCAGTGGCTCTGCAATGCCTGCTCGAAGTCGCCGAGGGTGTTCGGCGCGCCCATCTGCGGTTCGCTCAGGCGTTGTTGGCAGAAGCGCTGCCAACGTTGCGCCTCCTCTTCATTCAAGGTGTCGCTGAAGTTGCGCGCGCGGTAGCGGAACAATAACTCGGGCAGCCGTGGATCATCGAACATCCACTGCCCTTGCCCCAGTTGCCGTGGTTCTACCTGACGCACTTGCTCACACAAACGTCGATCGCGATCGCCAAGAAATCCGTCGTACAACTGTTGTTCCGGGTCTTCGCTGGGGGTGAACTCATCACCCCTGTAGATGCTTTCCAGCTTGTCTTGCCAGACCGACTGTTGATTGGCCAACTGCTCTGCACGCGATTGCAGCAAGTGCATATCCAACCCCAGGCGCTGTTGATCGGCAGGGCGCAAGACCGACAACGGGGCGAGCACGGGGCAACGATTGATGTGCACCAGTTTGAGCGGTACAGGTACTTCTCCGTCGGCCAATTCGTCACGCCGCGTGTACAAACGCTGACGCAATGCCTGTGCACTTTCCTGCAATAAAGGCAGGGTTTCCAGATGCAGGTCGCACACAATCAGTGCATTGCGATTACTGGGGTGCCAGGCCAAAGGCAGTACTACGCCAAGATAATTACGCTCGGCGGAAAAGCGCCCGGAAATATGTACCAAGGGCTGCAACAAGCGCACCTGCTCCATCACCTTGTGCTTGCTGCGCAGTTGGAACAACCAGTCATACAGTTTGGGCTGCCGCTCGCGAATCAGGCGCGCCAGCGCGATGGTCGCCCGCACATCGGAAAGCGCTTCGTGGGCATGGCCATGCTCGAGGCCATTGGCCTTGCTGAGCAATTCGAGGCGCAGGCTGGTGCGGCCGTCCTGCTGCGGCCAGGCGATCCCCTCGGGGCGCAAGGCATAAGCGGTGCGCACCACATCGATCAAGTCCCAACGACTGTTGCCACCTTGCCATTCGCGGGCATAGGGGTCGAAGAAATTGCGATAGAGGCTGTAGCGGGTCACTTCGTCATCGAAACGCAGGCTGTTGTAGCCAGCGCCACAGGTGCCGGGACGCGCCAGTTGCTCATGCACCTGGGTCATGAACTCAGCCTCGCCCAGGCCGCGACTTGCCAATTGCTCGGGGGTGATGCCGGTCACCAGGCATGCGGCCGGATGCGGCAGGATATCGTCGCTGGGGCGGCAGTAGAGGTTGACCGGCGCCTCGATCTCGTTGAGGTCAAGGTCGGTGCGCACGCCAGCGACCTGCAGCGGCCGGTCGCAGCGCGGGTTGATACCGGTGGTTTCGTAGTCATGCCAGAAAATGCTGGAGCTCACGGGGTCGTCCTGAACAAAGGTCGACGGTGAGTCTAACCCAGCACGCCTCAGGCCGAAGCGTTCTCAGGCCGGAAGCTGAAGAAGCCGCGCAGCGAGCGCACGAACTCATCGTATTCATGCGGCGGCTGCAACAGCATGAAGCCAGCATCGTAGTGGCCTGGCGTCTGGTCTTCCTTGCACCACAAGCAACTGGCGGTGAGGTTGATGAACTGGTAGCCGCCGCCCGCAAGCGGCACGCGCAATTGCAGCTCGAAATCCGGCCCGACCAGCACCGGCAGTTGGCTGATCAGCATCAGGCCATCTTCAGAAGCGTTACCCAGGTAACCGATGTGTTGGTCGGTGGTCCGGTTGTACACCTTGAGCACGCATGGCAGTTGGTGACGTTCTATGTGGCGTTCGATAAACATGTTGTTCGTACCTGTGCCAGAAAGACGAGGTACTGGCGTTGATCGTTGCATGTGTTTTACAGACTAGCCCAGCGCGGTTGGCAAATCCCGTGAAATCATTGTCACTTTGGTATTAGCGCCAAGGTGTGGACGCTGCGGGGGTCGCCACGGCCGGTGGCGTGCCGCGCAGGTGGCCGAGCTGCTCGAGGGTCTGCAGGCGCGCCCTGGCGCGATAGGCGTATTCGTTCTGCGGGTAGCGCTGGATCAGGTACTGGTAGGTCTGCACGGCATCCACGTAGAGCTTCTGGCGCTCCAGGCACTGGCCGCGCAGCATCGACACTTCCGGGTGGATGAACGGCCGTGCGCGGCTGGTGCGGTCGACCTGGGACAGCTCCAGCATCACGCGCTGGCAGTCGCCGCGGTCATAGGCGCGGTAGGCGTTGTTCAGGTGGTGGTCCATGGACCAGCGGGTGCAGCCAACGACACTGGCCGCCATGGCTAAAACGATCAGGGCTCGCATGGGAAAATCTCCTTTGTTGGGCAATGTATCGGCCTGACACGGCAAATCTTCACAGGCTTTTGCAAGCATACCTGGGCCGTTCAAACGCCACCCTGACAACCTGCAAGGTAGTGCAACGGAACAATGACTACAGCGCAATTGAGGAGTAGCCTTTCGCTGCGCTTCACTATAGGAGTCTGTGCATGACCATCCGCCGTACCAAAATCGTCGCCACCCTGGGCCCCGCCAGCAACTCGCCGCAAGTGATCGAACAGCTGATCCTCGCCGGCCTGGACGTGGCACGCCTGAACTTCTCTCACGGCACCCCGGACGAGCACAAGGCGCGCGCCCGCCTGATCCGTGACATCGCCGCCAAGAACGGCCGCCATGTCGCACTGCTGGGCGACCTGCAGGGTCCGAAGATCCGCATCGCCAAGTTCAGCAACAAGCGCATCGAACTGAAAGTCGGTGACAAGTTCACCTTCTCCACCGCACACCCGCTGACCGAGGGCAACCAGTCCATCGTCGGCATCGACTACCCCGATCTGGTCAAGGACTGCGGCGTAGGCGACGAACTGCTGCTCGATGACGGCCGCGTGGTCATGCGCGTCGAGACCGCCACGGCTGACGCACTGCACTGCGTGGTGATCATCGGTGGCCCGCTGTCCGACCACAAGGGCATCAACCGCAAGGGTGGCGGCCTGACCGCTCCGGCCCTGACCGAGAAAGACAAGGCCGACATCAAGCTGGCCGCGGAAATGGACCTGGACTACCTGGCCGTGTCCTTCCCGCGTGACGCCAAGGACATGGAATACGCCCGCAAGCTGCGCGACGAAGCCGGCGGCAGCGCCTGGCTGGTGGCCAAGATCGAACGCGCCGAAGCGGTTGCCGACGACGAGACCCTCGACGGCCTGATCGCCGCCTCGGACGCCGTGATGGTCGCCCGTGGCGACCTGGGCGTGGAAATCGGCGACGCCGAGCTGATCGCCATCCAGAAGAAGATCATCCAGCACGCCCGCCGCAACAACAAAGCGGTGATCGTCGCGACCCAGATGATGGAGTCGATGATCCAGAACCCGATGCCGACCCGCGCCGAAGTATCCGACGTGGCCAACGCCGTGCTGGACAACACCGATGCGGTGATGCTGTCGGCCGAAAGCGCCGCCGGTGCCTACCCGATCGAAGCGGTACAAGCCATGGCGCGCATCTGCCAGGGCGCCGAGAAGCACCCGACCAACCAGAAGTCCAGCCACCGCCTGCACACCACCTTCGAGCGTTGCGACGAAAGCATCGCCCTGGCGGCGATGTACACGGCCAACCACTTCCCGGGCGTCAAGGCGATCATCGCCCTCACCGAAAGTGGCTACACCCCGCTGATCATGTCGCGCCTGCGTTCGCACGTGCCGATCTTCGCACTGTCGCCGCACCGCGCCACACAGGCGCGCGCCTCGCTGTTCCGCAACGTCCACCCGATCGCTTTCGACCCAGCTTCGCTGCCGGCCGACAAGGTGAGCCAGGCGGCAGTCGACGAACTGCTCAAGCGCGGCCTGGTGGCACAAGGTGACTGGGTGATCCTGACCAAGGGCGACAGCTACCACACCATCGGTGGCACCAATGGCATGAAGATCCTGCATGTGGGTGACCCGCTGGTAGGTTGATCCTCTGGGTGCCAGTACCGGCCCCTTCGCGGGTAAACCCGCTCCCACAGGCACCCCGCTGCATTTGAAATCAGCGGAGTACCTGTGGGAGCGGGTTTACCCGCGAAGGGGCCGGTACTACCGCCACAAAACCTCAGGCATGCTCGCTAAACACATCAGCAAACACCTGCCCCCTGGGCACCCCCGCTATAAACAGCCGCCGCGCAAACTGTTCCACCCGCCCCGGCGCCCCGCACACCAACGCCACCGTCTGGCGTGACGCCAAGCGCAACCCCGCCAATACCTCGTCAAAATCCTCGCTCGCCACCAACTCCACGCTCACTTGCTCCCCCGCCAGCGCCTCTAGCGCCTCGGCCAGGTAGTGCTCGCGGGCCACGTGCAGCACCTTGATCGGCCCCTCGTGCCCTTGCCGCAACGCCTCGCGCAGAATGCCCCACAAAGGTGCCAAGCCCGTGCCCGCCGCCAGCAGCCACAACGGCCGCGCCTGCCAGTCCGGGTCGTAATGCAACGCCCCACCGCGCAACTCGCCCAGGCGCACGTCATCCCCCACCTGCAACTGCCGAGCCTTGTCGCAGAACGCACCGGGCCGCGAGCAATCCAGATGAAACTCCAGGAAATCGTCCTCGCCCGGCAAACTCGCCAGCGAGTAAGGCCGGGCCACCCCGCCAAGCCATAGCACCACGTGCTGGCCGGCCCGGTAACGCCAAGGGCGCTCGGGGCGCAGCCGCAGGCGCAGCACATCGCCTACCCCGTCAATGCTGCAAACCCGTGCAGCGAGCCCATCGCTCAGCGGGTCGAACACCGCCACCCGCAGGTCGCTTGTCACCCGGCACTGGCAAGCGAGGCGCCAGCCCTGTGCGTATTTCTCCAGGGCCAACGCCTCGGGCAAGGCATCCACAGGTTGCCCGTCCAGGCACTGCACTAGACAGGCATGACAGCTTCCGGCGCGGCAGCTATAAGGCACGGCGATGCCTGCGTGATTAAGCGCATCGAGCAGATTGCTGCCGCTGGGCACCGCCCAGCGACGTTCGCCGACGCAAAGTTCGGGCATGTTCGTTTCATCTCCAGCCATCACATCGCCACTCTAAGGCAACGGCGCCATGGCAGCAAAAAAGGTGCCGCCCGGCGGGCGACCATGGTCCAGACCACACGCAGGTGTGCCAGGCCTGGATGCGCGGTATACTGCCGCGCCTTTTTTTGCACCGGCCCGACCTGCCGGAGCCCCAGGGCATCCGGCACGCTGGTCGGCACCGTCGGAACGCCTTTACGAATGTTCCCGCCTTTATAGAGGAGCGCGCTGCATGACCGTGATCAAGCAAGACGACCTGATTCAGAGCGTCGCCGATGCCCTGCAATTCATCTCGTACTACCACCCCGTCGATTTCATCCAGGCGATGCACGAGGCCTACCTGCGTGAAGAGTCGCCCGCCGCGCGCGACTCCATCGCCCAGATCCTCATCAACTCGCGCATGTGCGCCACCGGCCACCGCCCGATCTGCCAGGACACCGGTATCGTCACCGTGTTCGTGCGCGTAGGCATGGACGTGCGCTGGGACGGCGCGACCATGAGCCTGGACGACATGATCAACGAGGGCGTGCGCCGCGCCTACAACCTGCCGGAAAACGTCCTGCGCGCCTCGATCCTGGCCGACCCGGCCGGTGCCCGCAAGAACACCAAGGACAACACCCCGGCGGTGATCCACTACTCCATCGTCCCCGGCGACAAGGTCGAGGTGGACGTCGCAGCCAAGGGCGGCGGCTCGGAAAACAAGTCGAAGATGGCCATGCTCAACCCGTCCGACTCGATCGTCGACTGGGTGCTCAAGACCGTCCCGACCATGGGCGCTGGCTGGTGCCCGCCTGGCATGCTCGGCATCGGCATCGGCGGTACCGCCGAGAAGGCCGCCGTGATGGCCAAGGAAGTGTTGATGGAGTCCATCGACATCCATGAACTGAAGGCCCGTGGCCCGCAGAACCGCATCGAAGAGATCCGCCTGGAGCTGTTCGAGAAGGTCAACCAGCTGGGCATCGGCGCCCAGGGCCTGGGCGGTCTGACCACCGTGCTCGACGTGAAGATCATGGACTACCCGACCCACGCCGCCTCCCTGCCGGTGTGCATGATCCCCAACTGCGCCGCTACCCGTCACGCCCACTTCGTGCTCGACGGTTCCGGCCCTGCCGAGCTGGAAGCGCCATCGCTGGACGCCTACCCGGAAATCGTCTGGGAAGCCGGCCCGAGCGCGCGCCGCGTGAACCTCGACGACATCACCCCGGAAGAAGTCGCCAGCTGGAAGCCGGGCGAGACCGTCCTGCTCAACGGCAAGATGCTTACCGGCCGCGACGCTGCGCACAAGCGCATGGTCGAGATGCTCAACCGTGGCGAAGAGCTGCCGGTGGACCTCAAAGGCCGCTTCATCTACTACGTCGGCCCGGTCGACCCGGTCGGTGACGAAGTGGTAGGCCCAGCCGGCCCGACCACCGCCACGCGCATGGACAAGTTCACCCGCCAGATCCTCGAGCAGACCGGCCTGCTGGGCATGATCGGCAAGTCCGAACGTGGCCCGACCGCCATCGAGGCGATCAAGGACAACAAGGCCGTGTACCTGATGGCCGTGGGCGGCGCTGCCTACCTGGTGGCCCAGGCGATCCGCAAGTCCAAGGTGCTGGCCTTCGCCGAGCTGGGCATGGAAGCGATCTACGAGTTCGAGGTCAAGGACATGCCCGTGACCGTTGCGGTCGACAGCCAAGGTGAATCGGTGCACATCACCGGCCCTGCGCTGTGGCAGAGCAAGATCGCCGAAAGCCTGGCTGTTGAAGTGAAGTAAAGCCGTTGTAACCGTGGCGCGCCCTTCGCGGGCAAGCCCGCTCCTACACGAGCGGGCTTGCCCGCGAAGGGCGCGCCGCTGTTTTCAGCTAATGCGTTCGAACTGCTCCGGCCAGTCCCGCCGGGTGAACACCTGTCCTTCCCGCCTCACCCTGGCTACTGCCGCCAAATCCAGCTCCGCCACCAGCCACTGGCTACGCAGCGGGCTCAACTCATCACTCAGCGCCACCACCCCATCCCCCGGCATACCGTGATCCGGCGGCACGAACAGCCCTGCCCGGCCAATATTCTCATCCAGCGCCGGCGACCAAGGCGCCAGCCCCACTGTCGAGCTCTGCAATACTGCCACCTGGTTCTCCAGCGCACGCGCCTGGGCGCCGATGCGTACCCGGTAGTAGCCCGCCTCGGTGTCGGTGCAACTGGGTGCGAGGATCAGGTCGGCCCCCTGCTCGGCCAGGCGTCGTGCAAGCATGGGAAACTCATTGTCGTAGCAGATCAGGACGCCCAGGCGCCCCAGGTGCGTCTCGAACATCCTCAGCCCCTGGCCCGCAGCAATGTGCCATTGCTCGCGCTCGAAGCGGGTCATCATCAGCTTGTCCTGGTAGCCCAACGTACCCTCCGGGCCTAGCAGCCAGGCGCGATTTCGGTACTGCCCATCGGCTTCGCGCACCGGCACGCTGCCGGGCAGCAAATACACGCCCAGGCGCCGGGCAATGCCTTCGCACAGCGCCAGCCAAGGTGCTATGAGCGGCTGGATAGCGGCAATGGCAGCGTGCAGGTCGCTGCGTTGCGCCTCTGGCAACTGCCCGCTGAGCACCAACCCGGCATATTCGGGCAGCAACAGCAACTGCGCCCCGCCCTCTGCGGCCTCGGTACACAGATCCTCCAGGTGCGCGGCGTAGGCGTCCCAGCTTTCATGCAGCTCGATGGCGTACTGGCAGGCGGCGACGCGAATCATGGCAGCAGCTCCTTGAGCCAGAACGACAGGGTCTTGGGCGATTCCTCTTGCTCGTCCAGGTCGCGCCAAGTGTAGGAAGTACGCAGCGAAGGCTGATGCAGGAAACCACGGTTGCGCCAGAAACCATGCAATGGCTTGTAGTCCGCAGGCCTGCGTGGATGACCATTGGGCCGTTCCACCGCGCAGAACGCACAGTAGTGAAACGCGCCAAGCTTGTGCGCATAGGCTTCGCGCTCGATGAAGAAGCGCACGCCCAGGCCTTGGCCACGGTAGGCCGGCAACAATACCGATTCACCGAAGTAGTAGACCTTGCGCGGGTTGCGCCCCTGGTCGAGGAAGGGCTGCTGAAACGCTGCGGTCTCATCGGCCAGCGGCAGGCCGGTGGAGGCGCCCACCACTTGGCCGGCATCCAGGGCCAGCACTACCAGGCTGCGCTCGGAGCGCACGTAGGTGGACAAGTAGTCGGCCTCATACTCCGCCGTGCCGTCGTAGAGGTAGGGAAACTCGCGAAACACTGCCAGGCGCAGGCGAGCGAGGTCGTCGATGTAGGGCGCGATGGCCGCGCCGTGCAGCAGGCGTATTTCCATGCGGGGCGGTCGTTTTGTCGATGTGGATGACGCCCTCGGCTAAGTCGGGCACTTGGGGAAACCCTATCATCCGGCCATCGCCACGCCCTTTCCCGTACACGACAGGAACATTGCCATGACCGCTACCGAACTGGTGCACGCCTACTACGCCGCCTTCAATGCCGGCGACATGCCGGCCTTCCTCGCCCTGCTCAGCGAAGACGTGATCCACGACATCAACCAGGGCGAGCGGCAGATGGGCAAGGCGGCATTCACCCGCTTCATGGACAAGATGAACCGCTGCTACCGTGAGCGCCTGGCAGATATCGTGGTGATGCAGAACAGCGATGGTAGCCGGGCGGCGGCGGAATTCACCGTGCATGGCCAATACCTGGCCGACGACGAAGGCCTGCCAGCCGCCCAGGGGCAGCGCTACGTGTTGTCGGCTGGAGCCTTTTTCTATATCCACTGCGGGAAAATCGCCCGAGTGACCAATTACTACAACCTCAGTGACTGGGTCGAGCAGGTAGGGTGAGGCCACTGGCCTCTTCGCGGGCAAGCCCCTCCTGCAGGTTCAGCGCCCCAACAGCCATGCCCCCCTCCCTCTGGGCTCAGGCAACCCGCGTGCCCAGCACCTTGAGAAATGCCGCCAACCAGGCCGGATGCGCCGGCCACGCCGGGGCCGTGACCAGGTTGCCATCCACATGCGCCTGGTCGATGGCGATATCCACGAAGGTGCCACCCGCCAATTTCACCTCCGGCGCACACGCCGGGTACGCACTGCACTGGCGCCCCTCGAGCACCCCCGCCGCCGCCAGCAACTGCGCGCCATGGCACACCGCCGCAATCGGCTTGCCCGCCTGGTCGAACTCACGCACCAGCTTCAGTACCCGTTCATCCAGCCGCAGGTACTCAGGCGCTCGCCCACCGGGAATCAACAGCGCGTCATAACTTTCGGCACGCACCTGGACGAAGTCGTAGTTCAGGGCAAAGTTATGCCCCGGCTTCTCGCTGTAGGTCTGCTCGCCCTCGAAGTCGTGAATGGCGGTGCGCACCGTCTGCCCTGCGACTTTCTCCGGGCACACCGCATGCACCGTATGGCCGACCATGCACAGCGCCTGGAACGGCACCATGGCTTCGTAGTCTTCGACGAAATCACCCACCAGCATGAGAATTTTCTTGGCCGTCATCGCATCCACTCCTTCGTTTGCAGAGAAACAAACCTGCACGATAGTTCGCTTTGGCGATGTGCGCAGCCGCCCTCAGTCGCGCCGGTCGAGCAGGTTCACCACCAGGCGGTCGAGCCAGCCCCATACCCGCTGCTTGACCCGCCGCCACAGCGGGCGCGCGTGCCAGTGATCGAGGTCGACCTCCTCGCTGAGGGCGAAATCCCGCTCGAAGCTGGCCCGCACGGCAGCGCTCAGCGGCGGGTCGATGGCCTCGACATTGGCCTCGAGGTTGAAACGCAGGTTCCAATGGTCGAAGTTGCACGAACCAATACTCACCCACTCGTCCACCAGCGCCATCTTCAAGTGCAGGAAACACGGCTGGTATTCGAAGATCCGCACCCCCGCGCGCAACAGCCGTGGATAGTAGCGATGCCCGGCATAGCGCACCGATGGGTGGTCGGTGCGTGGGCCGGTGAGCAGCAGGCGCACGTCCAGGCCCTTCTGCGCGGCACGGCGCAGCGAGCGGCGGACGCTCCAGGTCGGCAGGAAATAAGGGGTAGCCAGCCAGATACGCTGCTGGCCGCTGTTCAAGGCACGCACCAGCGCGTGGAGGATGTCACGGTGCTGGCGCGCATCGGCATAGGCTACCCGGCCCAGGCCCTGGCCATGCGCCGGCACCCGGGGCAGGCGCGGCAGGCCGAAGCCTTCCGGGGGGCGCCAGGCGGTACGTCGGTGGTTGGCGTGCCACTGGCGGTCGAACAGCAACTGCCAGTCAGTGACGATCGGCCCTTCCATGCGCACCATCACTTCATGCCACTCGCTGCTGGCCTCGCCCGGCGTCCAGAACTCATCGGTAACCCCAGTGCCGCCCACTGCGGCCCAGCGCTCATCCACCAGCAGCAGCTTGCGATGGTCGCGGTACAGGTTGCGCAGGCCACGCCGCCAGCGCAGGCGGTTGTACCAGCGCAACTGCACGCCGGCCGCCTGCAAGCGCTGGCGCAAGGGCGTGGTGAAGGCCAGCGAGCCATAGTCGTCGAACAGGCAACGCACCCGCACGCCACGCCGGGCCGCCGACTCCAGCGCCTCGACCACCGCCTCGGCACAAGCCCCGGCTTCCACCAGGTACAGTTCGAGGTCGACCTGATACTCGGCACGCACAATCGCCAGGAGCATGCGCGGGAAAAACTCGGGGCCGTCGACCATCAGCTCGAACTGGTTGCCATCGCGCCACGGAAAGACCGGCCCCGGCATGTCAGCGGGCGGTGAAGATCAGCACCGCACTCACCGGCACCGATGGGTTGATCGAATTGAGGCCGGCGAACTTGCGCAGGCGCTCCAACCCTGGCAGCAGGTCGTAGTCCTCGGCGCGCAGCAACAGGGGCTCGAGGGTCACCACCTGGAAACGCCGCTCGTCCAAACGCGTGGCCAGCAGCAGTGCATTGAAGTTGTGCGAGTGGCCATGCAAGGTCAGGGTCAGCGGCAGGCGCAGTTCCAACTGCGCGCCATTGGCCAGGTCGTTGATCGGCCGCAGGTCGAGCTGCGCCTGCACCGTGGCTTTGGGGAAGCGCGACACCTCGAACAGGTCTTCACGCATGCGCTCATCGCGCAGGGGAATGCCGCTGCTGATCGACTCCATCTCGATGCTCAGGCTGGCCGCGCCATTACGCTCGACCTTGCCATGCAGCACCAGGAAACGGTGCAGCTCGGCGGTGTCGCCGTTCTTGCCGGTAATGAACGACAAGCGCGAAGACTCGCCATCAAGGTGCCAGTTGGCGTGGGCAGGCAGGCTCAGGGCCAGCAGCAGGACGGGGAGCAAACGCGACAGCATGAGTGGGAAACCTCGACAAACAAGGCCGTCAACCTTACCCGCGCGCTTTCACGGCAGCAAGCGACAGCCCTCGCGCTGGCCCTGCCAGGCGGCCTGGCTGCGCTGGCCCAGGCCCTCGGCCAGCACCGTACGCGCGGCGCCGTCTTCTTCCAGCAAGCTCAGTGGCAGGTACTGGCGTACGTAATTTCGGCAGTAGTCCGCATCGAAGCCCATGACGAAACGGCACGAGCAATACTCCTTGGCCGAGTAGGCCGAAAGAATGCCCGGAAAATCGCTCAGGGCCTGGCGCTCGTGCCAACCCCAGGCCAGCATTACTGCCAGCAGCACCAGCAACACACGCTTCATGCCCCCTCCTTGACCAGCACCGCCAGCACGCGCTTGAGCAGTTCTTCGTGGCGGTAGCTGCCATCGCGATCATCGCCGTAGCGCACGATCACCAACTGGCGAGAGGGTACGATGTACAACGCCTGGCCCCAATGACCGAGCGCTGCAAAGGTGTCCACGGGAGCGCTCGGCCAGGGTGTCGGCTGGCCTGGCAACGGCTGGTTCAACCACCAGTGGCCACCGGGGTTGGCCTCGCCCGGTATGCCCTTGGCGCAGGTGAACAGCGTGCGGTTGAAGCGCACCCACTCCGGGGTCAGCAACTGGCGCTCGCGCCAGCGCCCGTCGCGCGCCATCAACAGGCCGATGCGCGCCAGGTCGCGGGCGCTGAGGTAGAGGTAGGAAGAACCGACATAGGTGCCCGCACCGTCGCGCTCCCAGGTTGCGCTGGCGATACCCAGTGGCTCGAACAGTGCCTGCCAGGGGTAGTCGGCGTAGCGACCTGGCTCGAGCATGCCGCGCAGGGCGGCGGCCAGCAGGTTGCTGTCGCCGCTGGAATAGGCGAAACGGCTGCCCGGTGACACCTGTGCAAAATTGGCGGCGGTGAACGCGGCCATGTCCTGGCGGCCACGGGTATAGAGCATTGCCACCACCGAGGATTTCAGCGGCGCGTATTCGTAACCTTCCTGCCAGGCCAAGCCACTGGCCCAGTGCAGCAGGTCGACCAGCTTGAGCTGCGGGTGCGCCTGCAAGGGCGGGTAGTAGCGCGCTGCCGGATCAGTAAGCTGGAAGCGGCCCTCGGCCTGGGCCACGCCCAGCAGCGTGGCCAGTACGCTCTTGCTGATCGACCAGGTCAGGTGCGGGGTATCGGCACGGGTCGGGGCGGTATAGCGCTCATGCACGATGCGTCCGTCGCGCACGATCAGCAGCGCATCGCTACGCACGCCACGGCGCTCGGCTTCGTCACGCGCCGGGAAGGCATAGTCATCGACCGCCTGCCAGTCGTAGCGGGCCGGGTCGAGTTGCCAGTCAGGCGCGGGCCATTCCTCGGCCGACGCCGATAACGCCACCAGCCCCAGGATGCTCAACAACCCTTGCCGCAGTTTGCCCATTGCCGCTCCTCGCGTTGCGAATCGGCCGAGCCTGCCAGGGTTTCATGACAATCCGGCGGCGGCCCAGGCCTTGGCCAGACGCTTATCCCGAGCAGAGGCGGCCAATGCCAGCAGGCCTTGGTCACGCTGCCACAGGCTCGCCCAGGCCTCTGGGCCACCGGCCAGGGCGCTGTCGATATCACCCCGTAATCCATCGAACTGGGCGAACAGGCCGGCAAGCAGCACGTGGCAGGCCACGCTATCGGCGCACTGCCGACTGCACTCGGCGCACCCAGCGAGCAAGCCCACCAGGCGCAGTTGCAATGCCTGCGGCCAGGTGCACTGCTGGCCCACGCCATACAGCCAGGCCACCAGCGCGGCGAGCACGTACAAGTCTTCGAGGGAGCGGAAGGGTTTGACGTAGGCATCCCAGCCATCGCCGGCCAGCAGCTCGCAGGCCGCGTTGTGCAACGCCAGGCGGGCGTGGCCGACCTCGGGCATCAGCGGCAGGGTCGGCAGTGCTTCGAGGGTGACCCCGGGCTCGCCGGGATAGACCACTGCCAGGCTCAGGCGCGGGGGCTCGCCCGGCGCTTCGCAGCGCGCGGCCACCAGCAGCCACTCGGCCTCAAGGCCTGCGGTGACGAAGCCCTTGCTGCCGGTCAGGCGCAAGCCGTCGAGGCGGGTCTGCATATCGGCCGGGCGCACGCTGCGCCGCTCGGTGGCGCACAGCGCGCCCAGGCCGGCTGGCGCACTGGGCCAGAGCACACGCAAGGCCGCTTGGTAACCGACCAGGAAGGCCAGCCCCGGCGTGGGCATAGCGCGCCCGCCCAGCACGGCCAGCTCGAACGGGTTGACCGCACCCAGGTGCTCGAGCAGGGCCGTATGGGTTTGCCCAAGGCTGGCCGCCAGCGGCAGGCGCAATGGGTCGTTGAGTCGTTGCAACCAAGGCATCGAAAAACTCCTCGCAGGGGGTGTCACGCAAGCATCACCAAAGATTCACGGAGGTGACACCGGGGCTACCTAGGCTGACTTTGCACAACAAAGCCGACCGGCCGCAACCCTCATATGGCTGGCTTATGGAGACTCGTAATGACTCGGATCGCTCGCTCTGGCGACAACAGCACTGAACGCCGTCTGCAAGCCGAACGCCTGGTCGGCGCTGCGGCCCTGCAGGAAGCACAGGCCTTGCGCTATCAGGTATTCAGCGCGGAATTCAAGGCCAAGCTCAAAGGCGCCGAGCTGGGCCTGGACATGGATGACTACGACGTACATTGCCGCCACATTGGCGTTCGCGACCTGAGTACCGGCGAATTGGTCGCCACCACTCGCCTGCTCGATCACCAGGCCGCCAGCAGCCTCGGCCGCTTCTACAGCGAAGAAGAATTCAGCCTGCATGGGTTGCTGCAACTCGAAGGCCCGATCCTGGAGCTGGGCCGCACCTGCGTAGCCCCGGCCTACCGCAATGGCGGCACCATCGCCGTGCTGTGGGGCGAACTTGCCGAAGTGCTCAACGAAGGCCGCTACAGCTACCTGATGGGGTGCGCCAGCATCCCCATGCAGGACGGCGGCGTACAGGCCCACGCCATCATGCAGCGTCTGCGCGAGCGCTATCTGTGCACCGAGCACCTGCGCGCCGAACCGAAGAACCCGCTGCCGAGCCTGCCGTTGCCAAACAACGTCATCGCCGAAATGCCACCGCTGCTCAAGGCCTACATGCGCCTGGGCGCGAAGATCTGCGGCGAGCCCTGCTGGGACGAGGATTTCCAGGTGGCCGATGTGTTCATCCTGCTCAAGCGCGACGACCTCTGCCCGCGTTACGCCCGCCACTTCAAGGCGGCGGTCTGATGCCGAGCCTGCGGGCCAGCGCCCGCCTCCTGCGCCTGTTGCTGGTGTTGTCGTTGGGCATGGCCATGGCCAGCGCCATTGCCCTCGGCGAACGCGCCGGCCTGCGCGCCTCCACCGAGCGCCGCCAGCGCTGGACCTGCCTGTTCATGAAACGCCTGGTCGCCGCCCTGCCCTTCGAGGTGCAGGTGGTCGGCGAGCTGCCGCGCCAGCCGATGTTGTGGGTCAGCAACCATGTGTCCTGGACCGACATCCCTCTGCTGGGCATGCTCGCGCCGCTGTCGTTCCTGTCCAAGGCCGAAGTGCGCCAATGGCCGCTGGCCGGCTGGCTGGCGGAAAAGGCCGGCACGCTGTTCATTCGCCGGGGCGGTGGCGACAGCCAGCGGCTGCGCGAACAGATCAGCCAGCAGTTGGGCCAGCAACGGCCCCTGCTGATCTTCCCGGAAGGCACCACCACCGACGGCCGCGGCCTGCGTACGTTCCACGGCCGCCTGCTGGCAGGCGCCATCGACCAAGGCATCGCGGTGCAACCTGTGGCGATCGAATACCTGCGCGAGGGTCAGCGCGACTCCATTGCCCCCTTCATTGGCGATGACGACCTGGTGTCGCACCTGATGCGCCTGTTCGCCCATCCGCGTGGCCAGGTGCGCCTGCACCTGCTGGCGCCCCTCGCCAGCCAAGGCAAGGAGCGCGCAGTGCTTGCCCTGCAGGCGCAGCATGCCGTGCAGCTGGCTTTGTTCGGCGAAACGCAACCGCTAGGCCTTGCGCGCGCTCAAGCCAAAGCGGCCTAGTAAACGCCTAACCCGTCCGAGCATCAGCCCGGCCCGTGGGCTGATGGTGCCGGCCAGCTTCGACGAGCCCCTGGCCGATGCCTGGCGGGTCGATTCGCTGCCGGTGAGCGTGCGCTTCCCGCGCAGTGGTTGGCAGTGGTTGGGGTTGGATAACTGAAATGCAGACCGAGCGCAGCGCGTAAGCGTTACGGATAACCTGTGGGAGCGGGTTTACCCGCGAACACCGGCACAGCCGGTGCCATGCACCGCGGTGTTGCTTTCGCGGGTAAACCCGCTCCCACAGGTTCGTCGTCAACCGCTGATGCCGCACTCGGCTTCAGCGCGACGCAGCGGCGAACGCCTGCAACTGCGGGTAGAACTCACGAAAGTCGGCGAGCAACGGCTCATACAGCCGGTCCAGCTCGTCCATCACCCCGCTCATTCCCTCGGGCCTCGACAAGCGCCTGGCGATCCCGCCGAACACGTGCTCGAGCGTTGCGAAATCACCATAGGCACCCAGCCAATCGTCCGCCGCCATGAACGGCGCAATCCGCGCCAGCCGCCCCGGTAGCTCGGGCTCGGCCAACAGCACCCGGTAGAACTCCCCGGTGAACTGTTCCAGCGGCTGGTCGGCATAGTCTGCCCAGTGCCGGGCCAGGCAATGATCGAAGAACACGTCCAGGACAATCCCGGCAAAACGCCGCCGCTCCCTTGGGAAACGCGCCAGCGCCGCGAGCACCAAGGGGTGGCTGTCGGTATAGCTGTCGATGTGCCGATGCAGCCGGATGGCCGCTTCGAGCTGGGGCGCGAAGCGCCCTTCGAGGCTGCCTTTGACGAAGTCGCCATACAGGCTGCCCAGCAGTTGCTGCGGCGCTCGACCGCCCAGATGAAGGTGTGCGAGGTAGTTCATGGCGGCAGTCTAGCACCGGCCGAACGCATATCGTTATGACGCGATATAGCGTTTCAGCCTTGATTCAGAACCCTTTGATATTTGTATATCGCGATGCAGCGATCTATATTTCGCCACATCGCGATATACCGCTATACACCACGAGCCCATCCATGCCTCTCGATCTCGACGAGATAATAAAAGCGCTGGCCCATCCGGTCCGGCGAGACATCCTCAACTGGCTGAAAGACCCCTCGGTGCATTTCCCCGAGCAGTACCACAGCCTCGAAAACGGTGTCTGTGCCGGGCAGATCGACCAACGCTGCGGCCTGTCGCAGTCGACCGTCTCCGCCCACCTGGCCACCTTGCAGCGGGCCGGTCTGGTCAGCAGCCATAAGGTAGGCCAATGGCACTTCTTCAAACGCAACGAAGTGACCATCCAGGCCTTCCTCGCGCAAATGAGCAGAGAGCTCTGACAAGGACCTTGCGATGCCCCTTTCCCTGATGATCCTGGCGCTCAGCGCCTTCGCCATCGGCACCACCGAGTTCGTCATCATGGGCCTGCTGCCCGAGGTGGCCCAGGATTTGCGCGTGACCATTCCCCGCGCAGGCTGGCTGGTGACCGGCTACGCCCTGGGCGTGGCCCTTGGCGCGCCGTTCATGGCCCTGGCCACCGCCCGCCTGCCGCGCAAGGCTGCGCTGGTGGTGCTGATGGGCGTGTTCATCGTCGGCAACCTGCTGTGCGCCGTGGCCAGCGACTACAACCTGCTGATGTTCGCCCGGGTGGTCACGGCCTTGTGCCACGGTGCGTTCTTCGGCATCGGCTCGGTGGTGGCCGCCAGCCTGGTACCGGCCAACCGGCGCGCCTCGGCGGTGGCCCTGATGTTCACCGGACTGACCCTGGCCAACGTGCTCGGCGTGCCGCTGGGCACCGCCCTGGGTCAGGCCATGGGCTGGCGTTCGACGTTCTGGGCGGTGACCGCCATCGGCGTGGTCGCGTTGATCGGGTTGATCCGCTACCTGCCCTTGCAACGCGATGCCGAAGCGGTCGACATGCGCGCAGAGCTGGCCGCACTCAAGGGTGCCGGTATCTGGCTGTCGCTGAGCATGACCGTGATGTTCTCGGCCTCTGTGTTCGCCCTGTTCACCTATGTCGCGCCGCTGCTTGGCGAGGTTACCGGCGTTTCGCCACGGGGTATCACCTGGACCCTGATGCTGATCGGGATCGGCCTGACCCTGGGCAACATCCTTGGCGGCAAGCTGGCCGACCGCCGCCTGGGGGCCACCCTGGTGGGCGTGTTCGTCGCCATGGCGCTGGTGTCCAGCCTGCTCAGCTGGACCGTCAGCGCACTGATTCCCGCCGAGATCACCCTGTTCCTCTGGGCGGTCGCCGCTTTCGCCGCAGTGCCTGCCCTGCAAGTGAACGTCGTGCTCTATGGCAAGGCCGCGCCGAACCTGGTATCGACCCTGAACATCGGTGCCTTCAACCTGGGCAACGCCCTGGGCGCCTGGGTCGGCGGCGTGGTCATCGCCCAGGGCCTGGGCCTGACCCGCGTGCCCCTGGCCGCTGCGGCCCTGGCGGGACTGGCACTGATCGTCACCCTCATCACCCTCAGCCAGCGCGGTCGCGAGACCGAACTGGCCGCTGCATCCAACTGACCCACGCGAGGCTTACAGCATGACTACGCTTTTCGACCCGATCACCCTGGGCGACCTCGAGCTGCCCAACCGCATCATCATGGCCCCGCTGACCCGCTGCCGCGCCGACGAAGGCCGCGTACCCAACGCGCTGATGGCCGAGTACTACGTGCAACGCGCCAGCGCCGGGCTGATTCTCAGCGAGGCGACGTCGGTGACGCCGATGGGCGTCGGTTACCCCGACACCCCCGGTATCTGGTCCACCGACCAGGTGCGTGGCTGGCTCAACGTGACCCAGGCGGTGCACGGCGCTGGCGGGCGGATCTTCCTGCAACTGTGGCACGTCGGGCGCATTTCCCATTCGATGTACCTCAATGGCGAGCCGCCGGTTGCCCCTAGCGCCATCCAGCCCAAGGGGCACGTCAGCCTGGTGCGTCCGCTGGCCGACTACCCCACCCCGCGCGCCCTGGAAACCGAGGAAATCGCCGACATCGTCGAGGCCTACCGAGTAGGCGCGGAGAACGCCAAGGCTGCCGGTTTCGATGGCGTGGAAATTCACGGTGCCAACGGCTACCTGCTCGACCAGTTCCTGCAAAGCAGCACCAACCAGCGCACCGACCAGTACGGTGGCTCGTTGGAGAACCGTGCGCGCCTGCTGCTGGAAGTGACCGATGCGGCCATCGAGGTATGGGGGGCGCAACGCGTGGGTGTGCACCTGTCGCCACGCGCCGACCTCCACGACATGGGCGATGGCGACCTCACCGAAACCTTCACCTACATCGCACGTGAGCTGGGCAAGCGCGGTGTGGCGTTCATCTGCTCGCGGGAGAAGGAAGGCGACGACAGCATCGGCCCGCTGATCAAGGAGGCCTTCGGCGGCCCGTACATCGTCAACGAACGTTTCACCAAGGCCAGCGCCAATGCCGCGCTGAGCAATGGAACCGCCGATGCCGTGGCCTTCGGCGTGCCGTTCATCGCCAACCCCGACCTGCCGGCACGCCTGGCCGCTGATGCACCGCTGAACGAGGCGCACCCGGAAACCTTCTATGCCAAGGGGCCGGTGGGGTATATCGATTATCCGCGGATGTAAGGTCGCAATTCCGTAGCACGCCAGACCTATAGGAGCGGGCTTGCCCGCGAACACCGGCAGAGCCGGTGCCATGCACCGCGGTGTGTGCCTCGCGGGCAAGCCCGCTCCTACAGGGCACTTATGGCCGGGCGTTGATCTGCTGTTGCAGGTTCTGGATCTGGCTTTGCAGGGTGTTGATGTTGCGCGTGGTCTGCCCACGGAAGGCATCGAACTCCTGCACCGAGGCACCGCCTGCGGCAGGCGTCGCCGGGCGGTTCTCAACCTGGCTCTTGAGCACCAGCACATCCTGCTCGAGGCTTTCGATTGCAGCCTTCGGATTGCCCTGCCTCTTCAGCGCAGCTATTTCCTCGTTCAAGCTTTTGATCTGGCCATCGAGCTTGCCCCCATCCAACTGGCCCGACTTGAGCGCAGCCAACTCGCCGTTCACCGCCTTGAGTTGCGCCTGCAGCTGGCTTTGCAGTTCGGTCACCACCTTCTGCTGCGCACGGGTATCGGCCAGCACCTGCTCCAGGCGCTTGCCCAGGTCCCCCGCCTGCCCGGCCACCCCTTCCTGCTGCTTGCTCTGCTCGGCCAGGCGCGCCTGCAACTGGGTGATCTGCAATTTCAGCGCTTCGCTGCCGGTGCTGGCCGTGGACTCGCTGGCCTCGACCTTGCCGCTGATCGCCTGCAAACGCCCCGCCGCCTCCTCGCTGATACGGGCGAAGCTTTCCTGGGTGGCCACCAGTTGCTGTTCCATCAGCGAGATCTGCTGGAAGCTCCACCAGCCGATGCCGGCCACGGCAATGAACGCGGCGCCCAGCAGCGCCCACAGCGGGCCGGTGCTGGCAGGCCGCGCAGCCTTCTGGCGAGTGCGCGCGACGTGGGCCGGCAGCAGTTCGTCGTCATCCGGGGTGCCGGCGCGCAGGGGGGGTACATCGTCGAAATCGTCGTGGGCGTCGTTACGCATGGCTCGTTCAACCGCAGTAGTAGCAAATGGGCATGAGTATAAACCGCAAGGGGCGCACTGATGACCATCACGCGCCCGGTAGGTTCTTCCACCAAGCGCAGAATTCATCCAGCGCGGTATACAGGCTCACCTTGGGGCGATAGTCCAGATACTGCCGCGCGCGACTGATATCGAGGGTGAAGTCCTTGCTCATCACCTGCATCGCGGTGCGCGAAAGGGTCGGCTGCGGGCGCCCCGGCCAGAGCATGCAGGCGGCCTCGTTGAGCGCTGCCGCGCTATAAGCCAGGCCGTAGGAACGGTAGCGGGTAACCTGCGGCAGGTTCATCTGCCGCATTACATAGTTCACCACATCCCACAACGGCAGCGGCTGGCCGTTACTGATGTTGTAGGCCTGGCCCAGCGCCTGCTTCTCGGCGAACAGCGCGCTGAGCAAGGCATCGTTGAGGTTGTGCACGCTGGTGAAGTCGACCTTGTTCAGGCCATTGCCGATGATCGCCACGCGCCCCTTGGCCTGCATGCGCATCAGCCGCGGGAAGATGCTGGTATCGCCGGCACCGGTGACCAGGCGCGGGCGCAGGGCCAATACCTCAAGGCCGAATTCCTGGGCGCCGAAGACTTTCTGCTCGGCCAGGTGCTTGGTCAGCGCGTAGTGATCGTGGAAGCGGCGCGGCACCTGGTCTTCGCGGATATCCAGGCGCGAGCGGCCGGTGAAATAGATAGAGGGCGACGACAGGTGCACCAGGCGCCGCACGTGTTCCTTGAGGCAACCTTCGACGACGTTCTCGGTGACCACCACATTGCCCTGATGGAAGTCCTGGTAGCGCCCCCAGGTGCCCACCGCGCCCGCGCAATGCACCACCGCGTCCACGCCCTGGCACAGGCGCCGGGCCACGTCGGCATCGCCCAGGTCGCCCGGAATGAACTGCGCACCGCGCTTGACCAGGTGCTCCATGCCCTCGGCACGGCGACCGCTGACTCGCACCTGAAGGCCCTGCTCCAGGGCGAAGCGCGCAAAGCGTCCACCAATGAAGCCGCTCGCGCCGGTGACCAGAATTAACATGTAGGAAGACTCCGCCTTACCAGATTACAGAAGGATGCAACTGACGCCGTTCACGCCGGGAACGGCACCAGCCAACCCGGCGCCGCCTTACGCAGATGTTCGGTCAGTTGCCCGAGCAGTTGCCCGCCATTGCGCCAATGATGCCAGTACAACGGCACGTCGATCGGCGTATCGCTGCAGATTTCCACCAGCCGCCCGCTGGCCATTTGCTCGCGCGCCTGCAACTCAGGCACCAGCCCCCAGCCCAGGCCGGCTTCGGTCATGCGCAGGAAGCCCTCGGACGAGGGGCACAGATGATGCAGGAAACCTTCGTCGATACCCAGTGAAGACAGGTAGCGGTGTTGCAGGAAATCGTCCGGGCCATACACCACCGCCGGGGTACGGGCCAGCCTCGACACCTCGAAGCCCTTTGGGAAATGCCGCGCCATGAACGCCGGGCTTGCCAGTGCCCGATAGCGCATGGCCCCCAGCGGCAGGCTACGCGCCCCGGCCACCGGACGCTCGCTGCCACACAGGCAGGCCGCCACTTCACCCGCACGCATACGCTTGAGGCCGACTTCCTGGTCTTCCACCACCAGGTCCAGCAACACCCGCTGCCCGGCGCAGAAATCCCCGACCGCCCCCGCCCACCAAGTCGCCAGGCTGTCGGCATTGAGCGCCACGCGCAGGCGCTCGGGCGCGCCCTCCTCGTCCAGTGCCGGCACCTGGCGCTGCAGGTCACGTTCGAGCAGTCGCACCTGCTGCACATGGTTGAGCAACTGCCGCCCCACCTCGGTAGGACCGGGCGGCGTACTGCGCACCAACACCGGCTGACCGACCCGCGCCTCCAGCAGCTTGATGCGCTGGGACACCGCCGACTGCGACAGGCCCAGCACCTGCGCCGCACGCTCGAAACCGCCTTGCTCGATCACTGCGGCGAGGGCGGCGAGCAATTTGTAATCGAACATCGATTTTCCTAATGCCTGATGAGCTCTATTGGTTTTTCTTATACAGGCCGCCTCGCCATAATGGCCAGCATCTTCTTCGATCATCCGCGCAGCCTTCCGGGTCTGCGCCCGTGGAGTGTTCCTGCGATGTGGCAAAGCTATATGAACGGCATGCTGGTGGCCTTTGGCCTAATCATGGCCATCGGTACCCAGAATGCATTCGTCCTGGCGCAAAGCCTGCGCCGCGAGCACCACCTGCCGGTGGCCTTGCTGTGCGTGGTGTGCGACGCGGTCCTGGTGGCCGCCGGGGTGTTCGGCCTGGCCACGGTGCTGGCGCACAACCCGACCCTGCTTGCCGCTGCGCGCTGGGGTGGCGCGCTGTTCCTGATCTGGTACGGCGCCAAGGCGCTGCAGCGCGCCTGCTCGACGCAGAGCCTGGAGCAGCAGGAAGGCCTGGGCTTGCGCTCGCGTCGAGCCGTATTGCTCAGCGCCCTGGCGGTGACCCTGCTCAATCCTCACGTATACCTGGACACCGTGCTGCTGATCGGCTCGCTCGGCGCCCAGCAAACCGTGCCCGGCGCCTACGTGGCCGGTGCGGCCAGCGCATCCCTGGTGTGGTTCTTCACCCTTGCCCTCGGCGCAGCCTGGCTGGCGCCGTGGCTGGCGCGCCCCAGCACCTGGCGCCTGCTCGACCTGATGGTGGCGGTGATGATGTTTGCGGTGGCGGCGCAGTTGATCTTCAACTGAGCCCTTCATTATTCGCCGTGACGATTTCGTTGACTGCCTCGCGGGTAGATCCGCTTCACAGGTCCACCACCGTCCTCAGCAAGGTGACGTACCCGCAACGAGGTCAACACGGTGCGACGAACCACACGAACAGCTCTGGAACCTTTATTCCCTACGGTTGTTGCGTGGTTATGCGCGGGGGCTGGTGCTATGATCCAGCCCTTGCGTCGCAAAGAGTAAAAACTCGCCGACGCTCATAGGGCCGCCCGTGATCGGCCTTGCGCAAACCGCGAACTAGACCTGAATCAGGAGATTCCACCATGGCTTTTGAATTGCCGCCGCTGCCGTACGCCCACGATGCCCTGCAGCCGCACATCTCCAAGGAAACCCTGGAGTTCCACCACGACAAGCACCACAACACCTATGTCGTGAACCTGAACAACCTGGTCCCAGGCACCGAATTCGAAGGCAAGACCCTGGAAGAGATCGTCAAGAGCTCCTCCGGCGGCATCTTCAACAACGCCGCCCAGGTCTGGAACCATACCTTCTACTGGAACTGCCTGTCGCCAAACGGCGGTGGCCAGCCAACCGGTGCCCTGGCCGACGCCATCAGCAAGGCCTTCGGTTCCTTCGACAAGTTCAAGGAAGAGTTCACCAAGACTTCCGTCGGCACCTTCGGCTCCGGCTGGGGCTGGCTGGTGAAGAAGGCCGACGGCTCCCTGGCCCTGGCCAGCACCATCGGCGCCGGCTGCCCGCTGACCAGCGGCGACACCCCGCTGCTGACCTGCGACGTCTGGGAACACGCCTACTACATCGACTACCGCAACCTGCGCCCGAAATACGTCGAGGCGTTCTGGAACCTGGTGAACTGGGAATTCGTCGCCCAGCAGTTCGAAGGCAAGACCTTCAAGGCCTGATTTTCGTCAGCCCTATAAAAAACCCGGCCTCGGCCGGGTTTTTTTATGGCTTTTGGCTAGCATGCCTCAAGCCCCCCTCTTGCTCGCAGCCGATAGCGCGCTAACATCAATCTTCTGGAAAGTTGACGCCGCACACTCAAGTCGCTGGGCCGAACAACCGATACAGTGCCGAGGGGCAGATCCATCGACCAGAACGTCGAATGCCGCGGCAAACGGGTCAATAGTGTATTGCCAGCAATTGATGGCAAAATAATGGCACGCGCATGGATTAAGGAAACCCCATTGAAGCTGGAATTTCGGAACAGCTTATCCGTCAAGTTGCTCAGGGTCGTGCTGCTTTCGGCGCTGGCGGTCGGTGTCGTCCTCAGTTGCGCTCAGATCGTCTACGACGCGTACAAGACGCGCCAGGCCGTCAACCACGACGCCCAGCGTATCCTCGACATGTTCCGCGACCCTTCCACCCAGGCGGTGTACAGTCTCGACCGGGAAATGGGCATGCAGGTCATGGAAGGGTTGTTCCAGGACCAGGCCGTGCGCATGGCGGCGATCGGCCACCCCAACGAAACCATGCTGGCGGAAAAGTCCCGCCCCTTGCAGGCGTCGTCGCTGCGCTGGCTGACCGACCTGATCCTCGGCCAGGAACGAACCTTCACCACGCAATTGGTCGGCCGCGGGCCCTACAGCGAGTACTACGGCGACCTGAACATCACCCTGGACACCGCCGGCTACGGCCAGGGCTTTCTGATCAATGCGGTGATCATCTTCATTTCCGGGGTGCTGCGGGCCATGGCCATGGGCCTAGTGCTGTACCTGGTCTACCACTGGCTGCTGACCAAGCCGCTGTCGAAGATCATCGAGCACCTCACCCAGATCAACCCCGACCGCCCCAGCCAGCACCAGATTCCCTTGCTCAAGGGCCACGAGCGCAACGAACTGGGCATCTGGGTCAACACCGCCAACCAATTGCTGGCCTCGATCGAGCGCAACACGCACCTGCGCCATGAGGCAGAAAACAGCCTGCAACGCATGGCCCAGTACGACTTCCTCACCGGCCTGCCCAACCGCCAGCAGTTGCAGCACCAATTGGACAAGATCCTCGCCGACGGCGGGCGCCTGCAACATCGGGTGGCAGTGCTGTGCGTGGGCCTGGACGACTTCAAGGGCATCAACGAACAGTTCAGCTACCAGGTCGGCGACCAACTGCTGTTGGCCCTGGCCGACCGCCTGCGCGCCCATAGTGGCCGCCTGGGCGCCCTCGCTCGCCTGGGCGGCGACCAGTTCGCCCTGGTCCAGGCCAACATCGAGCAGCCCTACGAGGCCGCAGAGCTGGCCCAGAGCATCCTCGACGACCTGGAAGTGCCGTTCGCCCTCGACCTGCAAGAGATCCGCCTGCGCGCCACCATCGGCATCACCCTGTTCCCCGAGGATGGCGACAGCACCGAGAAACTGCTGCAAAAGGCCGAACAGACCATGACCCTGGCCAAGGCCCGCTCGCGCAACCGCTACCAGTTCTACATCGCCAGTGTCGACAGCGAGATGCGGCGGCGCCGCGAGTTGGAGAAAGACCTGCGCGAAGCCCTGCCGCGCAACCAGCTGTACCTGGTGTACCAGCCCCAGGTCAGCTACCGCGACCACCGCGTGGTCGGGGTCGAGGCGCTGCTGCGCTGGCAGCACCCGGACCTGGGCATGGTGCCGCCCGATCAGTTCATTCCCTTGGCCGAGCAGAACGGCAACATCATCAGCATCGGCGAATGGGTGCTCGACCAGGCCTGCCGCCAGCTGCGCGAATGGCACGACCTGGGCTTCAGCGAACTGCGCATGGCGGTCAACCTGTCCACCGTGCAGTTGCACCACAACGAGCTGCCGCGGGTGGTCAACAACCTTTTGCAGATCTACCGCCTGCCGCCGCGCAGCCTGGAGCTTGAGGTCACCGAGACCGGCCTGATGGAAGACATCAGCACCGCCGCCCAGCACCTGCTGAGCCTGCGCCGCTCCGGCGCGTTGATCGCCATCGATGACTTCGGTACCGGCTACTCCTCGCTCAGCTACCTGAAGTCGCTGCCGCTGGACAAGATCAAGATCGACAAGAGCTTCGTGCAGGACCTGCTCGATGACGACGACGACGCCACCATCGTGCGTGCCATCATCCAGCTGGGCAAGAGCCTGGGGATGCAAGTGATCGCCGAAGGCGTGGAAACCGCCGAGCAGGAGAGCTACATCATTGCCCAGGGCTGCCACGAGGGGCAGGGTTACCACTACAGCAAACCCCTGCCGTCACGCGAGCTGACGGCGTTTCTCAGGCAAGCGCAGCGCAACCAGGTCTCGGTCCTCTAGCCTACCCACCGACAATGCCCGTACGCGGGCATTTCATGAAATCCGTGGCAAACCCTTTACACCAAATGCAAATCTTTCGCATTATGTTGCGGTTTGGCGTGCCACTACGCACGGTTCCCACGGTTCAACCACTCGACGCAGGAAGACCACAATGATTCGAATGCCTCTGGCCTCCGCCAGTCTGCTGGCCATCGCCATCGCTCTCGCCGGTTGTGGCGAAGGCAAGGATGACAAGGCCGCCGCGCCGCAAGCCCAGGCACCTGCTGCCGCCAGCACTGCCGCCGCGACGCCGGGCGCTGTCGATGAAGCCGCTGCCAAGGCCGTGGTCAAGCACTACGCCGAGATCGTCCATGCCGTGTACAGCGACTCGCTGAGCACCGCCAAGCAGCTGCAAACCGCCATCGATGCATTCCTGGCCAAGCCCAACGACGACACCCTGAAGGCTGCCAAGGACGCCTGGGCCGCCGCCCGCGTACCTTACCTGCAAAGCGAAGTGTTCCGCTTCGGCAACACCATCATCGACGACTGGGAAGGCCAGCTGAACGCCTGGCCGCTGGACGAAGGCCTGATCGACTACGTGGACAAGAGCTACGAGCACGCCTTGGGCAACCCGGCCGGCAGCGCCAACATCATCGCCAACACCGAGATCCAGGTGGGCGAAGAAAAGGTCGACGTCAAGGACATCACTCCTGAGAAGCTGGCCAGCCTGAACGAGCTGGGCGGCTCCGAAGCCAACGTCGCCACCGGTTACCACGCCATCGAATTCCTGCTGTGGGGCCAGGACCTCAACGGCACCGGCCCAGGCGCGGGCAACCGCCCGGCATCCGACTACCTCGAAGGCAAAGGCGCCACTGGCGGTCACAACGACCGTCGCCGCACCTACCTGAAGGCGGTCACCGACCTGCTGGTCAAAGACCTCGAGGAAATGGTCGGCAACTGGGCACCGAACGTCGCCGACAACTACCGCGCGAGCCTGGAAGCAGAGCCTGCCAACGATGGCCTGCGCAAGATGCTGTTCGGCATGGGCAGCCTGTCCCTGGGCGAGCTGGCCGGTGAGCGCATGAAGGTGTCCCTGGAGGCGAACTCGCCTGAAGACGAGCACGACTGCTTCAGCGACAACACCCACTACTCGCACTTCTACGACGCCAAGGGCATCCGCAACGTGTACCTGGGCGAGTACGCCCGTGTCGACGGCAGCAAGCTGACCGGCCCGAGCCTGTCCTCGCTGGTAGCCAAGGTCGACCCGGCCACCGACGCCACCCTCAAGGCTGACCTGGAAAGCACCGAGGCGAAGATCCAGGTGATCGTCGACCACGCCCTCAAGGGCGAGCACTACGACCAGCTGATCGCCGCCGACAACGCGGCCGGCAACCAGATCGTGCGTGACGCGATTGCCGCGCTGGTCAAGCAGACCGGTGCCATCGAGCAGGCCGCAGGCAAGCTGGGCATCGACAACCTGAACCCGGATACTGCCGATCACGAATTCTGATCGAAGTTGAGGGCTCACAAGAGGGCGGCCTTCGGGCCGCCTTTTTTATTCGCCTTGAGGGCCTCTTCGCGGGTAAACCCGCTCCCACAGGGTCCCCGCAACTCTTGAGAGTGGCGCCGTACCTGTGGGAGCGGGTTTACCCGCGAAGAGGCCAGCACAGCCAAAAGAACCTCTTCCTGACAGCACTTTCATGTAGCAATTGCAAATTGCTCTTATTCCACTTCCCCCAGTTTGCTAAGCTTGCTCGCCGGTTTTACCCCACGCCCAGGATCATCGATGTCCCTGCTTCGCCCAAGCCTCCTGCTGCTGGCCCTCGCCCTGGCCGCCTGTGACGACGCCCCGCGTTTCACCCAGGCCGAGCCCGGCGAAGCGCTTTCCGGTGGCCAGGCGACCGTGCTGCGCAGCGACCGCAATGCCTTCGCGATGCCCTCGGCCAACCTCACGCCCGAGCGGCGCCTGGATTTCAGCGTCGGCAACAGCTTCTTCCGCAGCCCCTGGGTGATCGCCCCGTCCACCACCACCGCACGCGACGGCCTGGGCCCGCTGTTCAACACCAATGCCTGCCAGAACTGCCACGTGCGCGACGGCCGCGGCCACCCGCCCGAGCCCGACGCCAGCAACGCGGTGTCGATGCTGGTGCGCCTGTCGCTGCCCGACCAGCCCGCCTACGCCAAGGAAATCGAACGCCTGGGCGTGGTGCCCGAACCCACCTACGGCACCCAGTTGCAAGACATGGCCATCCCCGGCGTGAAGCCTGAAGGCAAGGTGCGTGTCACCTACGATACCCACAGCGTGGCCTTCGCCGATGGCCACCAGGTCGAGCTGCGTCGCCCGACCTTGCAGATCACCCAGTTGGGCTACGGCCCGATGCACCCCGACACACGGTTTTCCGCACGCATCGCCCCGCCGATGATCGGCCTGGGACTGCTCGAAGCCATTCCCGAGGCGGCGATACTGGCCAACGAAGACCCGCACGATCGCGACGGCGATGGGATCCGCGGCCGCGCCAATCGCGTGTGGGACGACGCCGAGGGCAAGACCGTGGTCGGCCGCTTCGGCTGGAAAGCGGGACAGCCCAACGTCAACCAGCAGAACGTGCATGCCTTCGCCGGCGACATGGGCCTGACCAGCACCCTCAAACCCGAGGACGATTGCACGCAGGTACAGACCGAGTGCCTGACCGCGCCCAACGGCGACGGCGCCGATGGCGAAAAGGAAGTCAGTGACAATATCCTGCGCCTGGTGACTTTCTACACCCGCAACCTCGGGGTGCCTGCACGGCGCAATGTCGACTCGCTCCAGGTGCTGGCCGGCAAGACCCTGTTCTTCCAGGCCGGCTGCCAAGGCTGCCACACCCCTCAATTCACTACCGGCGCCAACCCCGAGGAGCCGGAGCTGGCAGGCCAGGTAATCCGCCCCTACAGCGACCTGCTGCTGCATGACATGGGCCCGGGCCTTGCCGACAACCGCAGCGAATTCGCGGCCGGCGGCCAGGACTGGCGCACGCCGCCGCTGTGGGGCATCGGCCTGACCGAAACGGTCAGCGGCCATACCCAGTTCCTGCATGACGGGCGCGCCCGCAACCTGCTCGAAGCGGTGCTCTGGCACGGCGGCGAGGCCGAGGCTGCACGCCGTCAGGTACTGACCTTCAATGCCGAGCAGCGCGCTGCGCTGCTGGCGTTCCTGAATTCACTTTAAACGCGCAAGGAGCCGGGCATGTTCCGTCCCAAACTGTTGTTCACCAGCCTCGCCGCACTCGCCCTCGGTGCCTGCTCCCCGCAGGACCCACAGGCCGTGACCTCCGCCGCCATCGCCAAGCAGGTGATCCTGCCCACCTACAGCCGCTGGGTCGACGCCGACCGCATGCTGGCCGCCAGCGCCCTGGCCTACTGCGAAGGCAAGGAAACGCTGGACAAGGCCCGCGCCGACTTCCTCGCCGCGCAAAAAGCCTGGGCCGAGCTGCAGCCGCTACTGGTCGGCCCGCTGGCCGAAGGCAACCGCGCCTGGCAGGTGCAGTTCTGGCCCGACAAGAAGAACCTGGTCGGCCGCCAGGTCGAGCAGTTGGTAGCCGGCGACGCGCCGGTCGATGCCGCTGCCCTGGGCAAGGCCAGCGTGGTGGTGCGTGGCCTGTCGGCCTACGAATACATCCTGTTCGACAGCAAGCCAGACCTCGCCACCGCCGAGCAGAAGGCACGCTACTGTCCGCTGCTGGTCGCCATCGGCGAACACCAGAAGACCCTGGCCGAAGAGATCCTCAAGGGCTGGAACAGCACCGACGGCATGCTGTCGCAGATGACCAAGTTCCCCAACCAGCGCTACGCGGACTCCCACGAGGCCATTGCCGACCTGCTGCGCGCCCAGGTCACCGCACTGGACACGTTGAAGAAGAAGCTCGGCGCCCCCATGGGTCGGCAGAGCAAAGGCATTCCCCAGCCGTTCCAGGCCGAAGCCTGGCGCAGCCATTCCTCGCTCAAGAGCCTGGAAGCCTCGCTCAAGGCCGCCCAGACCGTGTGGCTCGGGGTCGACAACAAGGGCCTGCGCGGTCTGCTGGGCAAGGACCAGGATGCCCTGGCGCAGAAGATCGACGATGCCTACGCGACCGCTGCCAAACTGCTGGCCGACAACGACAAGTCGCTGACCGAGCTGCTCCAGGACGACGCCGGCAAGCAGGCGCTCAACCAGATCTACGACAGCCTCAACGTCGTCCACCGCCTGCACGAAGGCGAGCTGGCCAAGGCGTTGAACATCCAGCTGGGCTTCAATGCCAACGACGGTGACTGATCATGCTGCGACGCCAGGCCCTCAAACTCGGTAGCGTTGTGCTCAGCGCCCTGACCCTCGGCGGTTGGAGCCTGCTGCGCAACAAAGGCAGCGAACCGCTGCTGTTGTCGGCGCGCGACGATGCCGATGGCGGACACTACGCCGTGGGCTACCGCCTGGACGGCACCCAGGTGTTCGCCACCCAGGTGGCCCAGCGTTGCCATGCGATCATCCATCACCCCGAGCAGCCCGTCGCGCTGTTCGTCGCGCGTCGCCCCGGTACCGAAAGCTACCTGGTCGACCTGCGCGATGGCCGCCTGTTGCAGACCGTGACCTCGCAGCCGAACCGGCATTTCTATGGCCACGCGGTGATTCACAAAGGCGGTGAATGGCTGTACGCCACCGAGAACGACACCACCGACCCAGGCCGTGGCGTGCTCGGGGTGTACCGCTTCGAAGGCGAGCGCCTGGTGTACACGGGGGAAATTTCCACCCACGGCATCGGCCCTCACGAGGTGTCCTGGTTGCCCGACGGTGAAACCCTGGTGGTGGCCAACGGTGGTATCCGCACCGAAGCCGAGAGCCGCGTGGAAATGAACCTCGACGCGATGGAGCCGAGCCTGGTGCTGATGCAGCGCGACGGTACCCTGCTGAGCAAGGAAACCCTCGCCCAGCAGATGAACAGCATACGGCACCTGGCGGTCGGCACCGACGGCACCATCGTGGCCTGCCAGCAGTTCATGGGCGGCTCCGAGGTGATGGCAGAACTGCTGGCGATCAAGCGCCCGGGCGAGCCGTTCAAGGCCTTCCCGGTGCCTGAGCGGCAGTTGCAATCGATGGCCCAGTACACCGCCAGCGTGGCGATCCACAGCGACTTGCGCCTGGTGGCGCTGACCGCACCACGGGCCAACCGGGTATTTATCTGGGACCTGGACAGCGGTGCGGTGAGGCTGGATGCGCCGATGCCCGATTGTGCGGGGATCGGGGCCGTGAAAGAGGGCTTCGTGGTGACCTCCGGGCAGGGGCGTTGCCGGTTCTATGATTGCCGCCAGGCGGAATGGGTCGGGCAGCCGCTGAACCTGCCTTCGGGGTTGTGGGACAACCACCTGCATCTGGTTTGATTGATTGCAAGGACGCCGCTGGATTTGCAGGAGCGGGCCCGCGAACGATGCAGCGCGGGTGATGCTACCGGCCACGCTGGTGCTCGCGGCGGTTCGGCGCCCCGACAAGCCCGCGCCTGCAGGTTCTGCGCCGACCGGTACCCGCAACAATTTCTTCCTGCCCTTCCCCACTTCCCGCAAATCAGGCAATACTTCCCCTCAGTGCACATGGGCAGGAGCGCCCGCCGTCGTGCCATACCCATAACAACGATTTCCAAGGAACCGGACCCATGCTTCGTCGCCGCATGCTGATCATGCTGGCTGTCGTCTTGCTGATCGTGCTCGCCCTGGCGGGTATCAAGGCATTCTCCATCTATCGGCAGATCCAGATGTTCTCCGCCCCCAAGCCCCCCATCAGCGTGGCTGCGGCCAAGGCCGAACAACGCACCTGGCAGGAGCGCCTGCCGGCGGTCGGCAGCCTCAAGGCCTTGCAAGGCGTGGAGCTGAGCCTGGAAGTAGCCGGTACGGTCCGTTCCCTGCACTTCGATTCCGGCCAGCAGGTCAAGGCGGGCCAGCTGCTGCTCGAACTCGACAGCGAACAGGAAACCGCCCTGCTGGGCACCGCCCAGGCCGACCTGGGCCTGGCCAAGGTCGACTACAACCGTGGCAGCCAGTTGGTCGGCGACTCGGCCATTTCTCGCGGCGAGTTCGACCGACTCAGCGCCCAGTACCGGCGTAACCAGGCCGTGGTCGACCAGCTCAAGGCCTCGTTGGCCAAGAAGAGCATGCGCGCACCGTTCAGCGGCACCATCGGCATCCGCCAGGTGGATATCGGTGCCTACCTCGCCAGCGGCACGGTGATCGCCACCCTCCAGGACCTCTCCAGCCTCTACGTCGACTTCAACGTGCCCGAGCAAGCCCTGCCGCAGCTCGCCCTTGGCCAGCAGGTGCAGGTGCAGGTCGCGGCGTTCCCCGGCCAGACCTTCAGCGCCGCCATCAGCGCCCTCAACCCCAAGGTCGAGGAAAGCACGCGCAACCTGCTGGTGCGCGCCACCCTGCCCAACCCCGACGGCAAGTTGCTGCCCGGCATGTTCGCCAGCCTCCTGGTGCTGCTGCCCGACCCACGCCCGCAGGTGGTGGTACCGGAAAGCGCGATCACCTACACCCTGTATGGCAACTCGGTGTACGTGGCCACCGAGAAGAAGGCCGAAGATGGCCAGGCGCAGTTGGTTGCCGAGCAGCGCGCTGTACAGACCGGCGAGCGGCGTGATGGCGTGGTGGTTGTCAGCCAAGGCCTTGAAGCCGGCGAGCAGGTGGTCACCGCCGGGCAGTTGAAGCTAACCCCGGGCGCGGCGATCCGTATCAGCCAGGACCCGCCCGTAAAACCATCCAGCGACAAGCCCTGAAGGAGGTTGGCATGGCATTCACCGACCCCTTCATTCGTCGCCCGGTGCTGGCCAGCGTGGTCAGCCTGCTGATCCTGCTGCTGGGCTTCCAGGCCTGGAGCAAGCTGCAGATCCGCCAGTACCCGGAAATGGAAAACGCCTTGATCACGGTGACCACCGCCTACCCCGGGGCCAACGCCGAGACCATCCAGGGCTACATCACCCAGCCCTTGCAGCAGAGCCTGGCCAGTGCCGATGGCATCGACTACATGACCTCGGTGAGCCGCCAGAACTTCTCGGTGATCTCGGTCTACGCGCGCATCGGCGCCGACAGCGACCGCCTGTTCACCCAGTTGCTGGCCAAGGCCAACGAAGTGCGCAACGAACTGCCGCAAGACGCCGAAGACCCGGTGCTGAGCAAGGAGGCCGCCGATGCCTCGGCGCTGATGTACATCAGCTTCTACTCCAAAGAGATGAGCAACCCGCAGATCACCGACTACCTCTCGCGGGTGATCCAGCCCAAGCTCGCCACCTTGCCGGGCATGGCCGAGGCGGAAATCCTCGGCAACCAGGTGTTCGCCATGCGTATCTGGGTCGACCCGGTCAAGTTGGCCGGCTTTGGCCTCTCGGCCAGCGACGTGACCAGCGCCGTGCGCCGCTACAACTTCCTCGCCGCTGCGGGCGAGGTAAAGGGTGAGTACGTGGTCACCAGTATTAACGCGGCCACCGAGCTGAAGTCGGCCGAGGCCTTCGCCGCGCTGCCGGTCAAGACCGAGGGCGACCGCCGCGTGCTGCTGGGCGATGTGGCGCGCGTGGAGATGGGCGCGGAGAACTACGACACCGTCAGCTCGTTCGATGGCACACCGTCGGTGTACATCGGCGTGACAGCCACGCCCGCAGCCAACCCGCTGGAGGTAATCAAGGCCGTGCGGGGCATCATGCCGCAGCTCGAGGCCCAGCTGCCGCCGGCGCTCAAGGTGTCCATCGCCTACGACGCCACGCTGTTCATCCAGGCCTCCATCGACGAGGTCATCAAGACCCTTGCCGAGGCGGTGCTGATCGTCATCGTCGTGGTGTTCCTATTCCTCGGCGCGCTGCGCTCGGTGTTGATCCCGGTGGTGACCATTCCGTTGTCGATGATCGGCGTGCTGTTCTTCATGCAGATGATGGGCTATTCGCTGAACCTGCTGACACTGTTGGCGATGGTGCTGGCCATCGGCCTGGTGGTGGATGACGCCATCGTGGTGGTGGAGAACATCCACCGCCATATCGAGGAAGGCAAGACGCCCACCGACGCGGCCCTTGAGGGCGCGCGGGAAATCGCCATGCCGGTGGTGTCGATGACCATCACCCTGGCCGCGGTGTACGCACCTATCGGCTTCCTGGAGGGCCTGACCGGCGCGCTGTTCAAGGAATTCGCCCTGACCCTGGCCGGGGCCGTGGTGATCTCCGGCATCGTCGCCCTGACCCTGTCGCCGATGATGTGCGCCTTGCTGCTGCGCCCCGAGCAGAACGACAGCGGCCTGGCCCACCGCCTGGATGTGATCTTCGAGCGCCTGAAAGTGCGCTACCAGCGCCTGCTGCACGGCACCCTGGACAGCCGGCCGGTGGTGCTGGTGTTCGCCGCCATCGTCCTGTGCCTGATCCCGCTGCTGCTGATGTTCACCCAAAGCGAGCTGGCCCCGGAGGAAGACCAGGGCGTGATCTTCATGATGAGCAGCTCGCCGCAACCGGCCAACCTCGACTACCTGAATGCCTACACAGACCAGTTCACGCCGCTGTTCAAGACCTTCCCCGAGTATTACTCGTCGTTCCAGATCAACGGCTTCAACGGTGTGCAAAGCGGCATCGGCGGCTTCCTGCTCAAGCCTTGGAACGAGCGCGACCGCACGCAGATGGAACTGCTGCCGCTGGTGCAGGCCAAGCTCGAGGACATCGGCGGCTTGCAGATATTCGGCTTCAACCTGCCTTCGCTGCCAGGTACGGGCGAGGGCCTGCCGTTCCAGTTCGTGATCAACACCGCTGGCGACTACCCGGCACTGCTCGAGGTTGCCCAGCGGGTGAAGGACCGCGCCCAGGCCTCGGGCAAGTTCGCTTTCCTGGATATCGACCTGGCCTTCGACAAGCCGGAGGTGGTGGTGTCCATCGACCGTGCCAAGGCGGCGCAGATGGGGGTGTCCATGGATGCCCTGGGCGGCACCCTGGCGACGTTGCTCGGCGAGGCGGAGATCAACCGCTTTACCCTGGAGGGTCGCAGCTACAAGGTGATCGCCCAGGTCGAGCGACCTTACCGCGATAACCCCGACTGGCTGAACAACTACTACGTGAAGAACGACCAGGGCCAGTTGCTGCCGTTGGCGACGTTGATCACGCTCAGCGACCGGGCCCGGCCGCGCCAACTCAACCAGTTCCAGCAACTGAACTCGGCAATCATCCAGGGCGTGCCGATGGTGAGCATCGGCGAGGCGTTGCAGACCGTGGTCGATATCGCCCGCGAGGAAGCGCCCGAGGGCTTCTCGTTCGACTACGCTGGCGCGGCGCGCCAGTTCGTGCAGGAAGGCAGCGCGTTGTGGGTGACCTTCGGCCTGGCCCTGGCGATCATCTTCCTGGTGCTGGCGGCGCAGTTCGAGAGCTTCCGCGACCCGCTGGTGATCCTGGTGACGGTGCCATTGTCGATCTGCGGCGCGCTGCTGCCATTGTTCCTCGGGGTGTCGAGCATGAACATCTACACCCAGGTGGGGCTGGTGACGCTGATCGGGCTGATCAGCAAGCACGGCATCCTGATCGTCGAGTTCGCCAACCAGTTGCGTGTGGAGAAGGGCCTGGGGGTTCGCGAGGCGATCGAGGAAGCGGCGGCGATTCGCCTGCGGCCAGTGCTCATGACCACCGCGGCCATGGTGTTCGGCATGGTGCCGCTGATTCTGGCTACCGGTGCAGGGGCGGTCAGCCGGTTCGACATCGGTATCGTGATTGCCACGGGTATGTCGATTGGCACCTTGTTCACCTTGTTCGTGCTGCCGTGCATCTACAGTTTGCTGGCGCACCGGGAGGTGGCGGCTGGGGCCCAGCCGGTGAACCAGCAAGGGTGAGGTTGCCTGTACCGGCCCTTTCGCGGGCAAGCCCGCTCCTGCAGCGTGCGCACGGGCCGCTACAGGCGACACGAAATCCCGGCCCATGAACACCAAGGCCCCGCATCAGCGGGGCCTTGGTCGTCAACCAGCAGCCATCAGCCAAACGGCCGCAAGCCCTGGCGCATGCCGAACAGGAACAGCAACAGGTCCTGGTCGGGCTTGGCACTGCTCGCCTCTTCCTGCTTCGCCACACGCGGCGAAGCGCACTGGCTTAGCAACTCACCCTTGCTGAACACCGTCGGACGCGGCTGTTCCCAGGCAGCCACCGCCACGGTGGTGACCGCCAGCGCACCAAGCAGAAACAAAGCTCGAGCTATTTCTAGTTTCATTACCCTAACCCTTTGACAGCGCTGCCAAACGCCATCTGGTAAAAGTAGAGCAGGGTTTGCCATTCTGCCGGGTTGAGTGACGAATGGCGCTTAAGCTGGTGCAGGTCGTTGTAGGCCGCACGCTGGCAACTGATGCGCCGTCGGCATTTCTCCAAGTCCAGCAAGGCCACTTCGGCGCGGGCTTGCTCGCCTTCACCCAGCACCTTCACGAAGACATGCTTGCCATACAGGCAGCCATGCTGCCAGTGGCCCAGGTGCATGCGCGCCAGGTTGTCGGCCAAGTCCTTGAGCATGCGCTCGTGAAGTGCCTCCGGGTAACGTTCGCGAGCCCCCTCGGCATGCCAGGTGTCGAGGTCCACGAAGCCCTCCAGCGCCTCGCTCACCAGCAACGCTCGCCACTGTTGCTCGACATCACGTTCGACACCGCAGAACACGATGCGCGGCACGCGCACGCCCAGTTGCTCCACGCTCTGCAAGGCATCGACCTCGCGCAATACCGTCGGGCGGCCGAATGGATGGCGCAGGCTACGGTAGATATGGCCAACCTGGCGCTTGGCATAAAGCAACTGCCCATTACCGTCGTCCAGGCGTTGCACGCCGCTTTCACCGCCGCGTCGCTGGTTGGGTGCCTCTACCCACTCGCCCTGCTGCTGCCAGTAATGTTCGAACTGCGATGCCTGACCTTGAGCTGTAGCCTTCAAACCGTCACCCCTTGCGTAGCACATAGACACGCCACATGGCGTAGAACGGCAGGAAATCCAAACGCTCCTGAACCCTGAAGCCGGCGGCGGCGAATTCTTGCTCAACCGTATCTGCCGGTAACACAAAGCGGTTCTGGTAACTGTCCCGCATCGTTTTGGCGCGGCGCCGCTCTTCCAGTTTTTTCCGCCGCCAGGCTTTGAAATTGCCATCCACCCACAGCGAAAGGATCACGCTATCCCGGCTAACCCGTTGAAATTCATCAAGAATAAGTTTTCTGTGGGCGGCATCGCCGATGTGGTGGAACAACCGCATGCAGAAGATGCTGTCCACGGCGTTGTCGGGCAGGTCGATGGCGAAGGCAGAGGTTTGCAAGGGGCGTACCCTTGCCACTACTTCCGGCGGTTGTGACGCACAGGCTGTCTCGATCATCGCTTCCGAGTTGTCGGCGCCGATGATGACGCGGTTGGCTTTTTCCGCCAGCAGCGGCCAGAAACGGCCTGCGCCGCACGGCAGGTCGAGCACAAGACCGGGCTCGCCGGCCAGCGCCAGGGCGCGGCGGGCCAACTGCTCGTCACGTTGGTGGGAAAGACGACGGGCCAGGCCGTCCTGGTGCTTGAGGAAATATTCGTGGGCGTGTTGCTGGTCGTACTTGTCGGAAAACTCAAGCTTGGTGGGGCTACGCATGCGGCATCTCCTGATTCCAATGCCGCTACCTTAGGAGGCAGAGCGTTGGCGCCAGGTCATGCCGATGTGAAAAATCCATTACATCAAACAGCAAAGTCTTACAAAAATTTACTCCTGGACTGACACCTGATCGTCCAAGTCGGCTGGCAAGACCGTACCCTGGCTCAGGTCTACCTGGAAGCGGCAGCCATGGGGTGCGCTGGCGGTCAGTGTCACGCGCCAGCCCTGGTCATCGCAGATCCGCTGCACCAGCGACAAGCCCAACCCCAGCCCCTCGCCGCGTCGCTCATCGCCGCGCACGAAGGGGCGGAACATCGCCTCGCGCTGTTCCTCCGGTATGCCCACCCCACTGTCCTCGACACTGAACCCATAGGGCTCGAGGCTGAGGCGGATATAGCCACTGTCGGTATAGTGCGCCGCGTTGCGCAGCAGGTTGCCCATCACCGATTGCAGGAAGGTGGCGTTGTACAGCACCGGGCTGGCGCTGACCCGGCCGTCGTAATACAGGGTCAGGCCTTTCTGCTCGATGGTGTCGCGCCATACGCCGGTGAGATCGTCCGCCACTTCGCGCAAGGTCAGGCGCGAGGCCACTGCGCCTTCGTCGCGTTGGGCGCGGGCCAGCATCAGGAAGGTCTTGACCAGCTCGCGCATCTCTTCGGTGGCTCGGGCGATCCGCTCCACCTGATTGCGTGAGCGGCTATCCAGTCCTGGGTTTTCCATCAGCAGCTCGCAGGAGGTGGCCAGCACCATCAGCGGCGTGCGCAGTTCATGGCTGACATCGCTGGTGAACAAGCGCTCGCGGGTCAGGGCATCGCGCAGACGGCCGAGGGTATCGTCGAACGCCGCCGCCAACTGGCCCACCTCGTCCGCTGCGTAGTCCGGCGCCAGGGGCGGCGCCAGGCCCAGCAGCTGGTCACGATGGCGCACCTGGCGCGCCAGGCGGATCACCGGCGCCATCACCCGGCGCGCCAGCAACCAGCCGAGCACCACGGCCAGCACCAGGCTGAGCAGAAACCCCACCACCACCACCGCGAACAGCACCCGCTCGCGCTCTTCGAAGTCGCTCTGGTCCTGCAGCAGTACGTAGTGACGACCATCGACCACTTCGACCATGGCGTGGTACGACAGCTGGTCGCGGAATACCTCGTGAAAGCCGGGTTGCAGGTGCCGCAGGTCCTTGGGCAGCTCGAAATCGTCGCGCCCGCCGCTGAAGTAGAACAGTTGGTCCGGGCGTGGGCGATGGCTCCAGTCGCTGACGCTGTCCATGCGCAGCAGGCGTTGCAGGTCGCCGCCCAGCACCGAGGAGATCAAGCGTTCCTCGACCAGGTGCACAGTGGCGACGATACCGAAGGCGAAGGCTCCCGCCACCAGCGCGCTCATCAGCGCGAAGGCGATGATGATGCGCTGGGCAAGGCTTTGCTTAAACTCCATCGCGGCCCTCGGCCAGGCGATAGCCGACGCCATGGACGGTATGCAGCAGCGGTTTGTCGAAAGGCTTGTCGATCACTTGGCGGAGCTGGTGGACGTGGCTGCGCAGGCTGTCGCTGTCAGGGCAGTCATCGCCCCACAGGGCTTCTTCGAGCACTTCGCGGCGCAGCACGTGCGGGCTCTTCTGCATCAGCACGGCGAGCAGCTTGAGGCCGACCGGGTTGAGCTTGAGCAGGCGACCCTGGCGGGTCACTTCGAGGGTATCCAGGTCGTAGCTCAGGTCGGCCACCTGCAAGGCGCGGCGCCCCCCACCCTGGGCGCGACGCAGCACGGCCTCGATGCGCGCGGCAAGTTCGGACAGGGCGAACGGCTTGAGCAGGTAGTCGTCGGCGCCGGAGCGGAAGCCTTGCAGGCGATCGTCCAGTTGGTCGCGAGCGGTCAGCATGATCACCGGGGTGTCGCGGCGGGCGTCTTCGCGCAGGCGCTTGCACAGGGTGTAGCCGTCGATACCGGGCAGCATGATGTCCAGCACGATCAGGTCGTAGTGTTCGGTGGCAGCCAGGTGCAGCCCCGACAGGCCGTCCTGGGCGCAGTCGACCGTGTAGCCTTTCATGCCCAGGTAATCGGCCAGGTTGGCGAGGATATCGCGGTTGTCTTCAACCAAAAGAATACGCATCGGGGTCTCCTGTGCGGCGCTTTCGCTCTGCGCGGCAGGGCGCAGCTTACGGTCATCGGTCACGCTTCGCCAGTCTTGGGCGAAATTCACCACACGTGACGGTTTTTTCACCGATCCTTCACGGACAAAGCATAGCGCCAGCTCGAGAATGGCCGATCCTTCGCCCTTGGAGCTGCCATGCCTCACTCTCGCCCTCGCCCGCTCAACCTGTGGTTGTGCCTGGGTATTCCCCTGGCCACCGTGGTGGCGCTGCTACTGCTGGAAAAGACGTCCCTGGACATGGATCTGGCCACGCTGATGTTCGACCCGACGGCCGGGCAGTTCATCGGCCGCCACAGCTACTGGCTGGAAAACATCCTGCACGACCGGGTCAAGCAGGGTGTGATCGTGCTAGGCCTGCTGGCCTTGCTGGCGTTTGGCATCAGCCTGTTCTGGTCGAGGCTGGGCAGCTGGCGTCGCGAACTGGGTTGCCTGGTGCTGGCGCTGGGGTTGTCCACAGCGTTCGTCACCCCGCTCAAGCAGCTCACCCAGGTGCAGTGCCCGTGGAGCCTGAGCCAGTTCGGCGGCAAGGAAACCTACAGCAAGCTGCTGGAGGCCCGTCCGGCCACCGACAAGCCAGGGCTATGCTGGCCCGGCGGGCATGCGGCGACCGGGTTTTGCCTGTTCGCGCTGTTCTTCGCACTGCGCGACCGCAAGCCACGGCTGGCCCGCGTGGCCTTGGGGGTGGCGCTCGCGGCGGGCTCCCTGCTGTCGTTCGGGCGCATGCTGCAAGGCGCGCACTTTTTGTCCCACAACCTGTGGACGGCGGTGTTCTGCTGGCTGATCGGGCTGGGTTGCTATTACCTGGTGCTGTATCGCCGGGGTATGGCGGTGGCATCGGTGGAACAGGGCAGCATTGCCTGAAAAGCCTGGTTGCAGGCCAATAAAAAACCCCGGTTCTCACGAACCGGGGTTTCTCTTACAGCTCAAGCGGGTAAGGCTGGCTTACATCATGCCGCCCATGCCACCCATGCCGCCCATGTCAGGCATGCCGGCAGCTGGCTTGTCTTCCGGCAGGTCGGCAACCATGGCTTCGGTGGTGATCATCAGGCCACCGATCGAAGCTGCGGCTTGCAGGGCCGAACGAGTGACCTTGGCTGGGTCCAGGATACCCATCTCGATCATGTCGCCGTATTCACCGGTGGCGGCGTTGTAGCCGTAGTTGCCCGCACCTTGCTTGACCTTGTCGGCCACAACGCTTGGCTCGTCGCCGGCGTTGGCGGTGATCTGACGCAGCGGGGCTTCTACTGCGCGACGCAGCAGGGCGATACCGACGTTCTGGTCTTCGTTGTCGCCTTTGAGCTCGGTGATCGCAGCCAGGGCGCGAACCAGGGCAACACCACCGCCAGGCACCACGCCTTCTTCGACGGCTGCGCGGGTCGCGTGCAGGGCGTCTTCGACACGGGCTTTCTTCTCTTTCATTTCGACTTCGGTGCCAGCACCGACCTTGATCACGGCAACACCGCCAGCCAGCTTGGCCAGGCGCTCTTGCAGCTTCTCACGGTCGTAGTCCGAGGAAGTCTCTTCGATCTGGGCGCGGATCTGCTTGACGCGCGCTTCGATGTCACCGTCGGCACCAGCGCCGTCGATGATGGTGGTGTTTTCCTTGGACAGGATGACGCGCTTGGCGTTACCCAGATGCTCCAGGGTGGTGGTTTCCAGGGTCAGGCCGATTTCTTCGGAGATGACCTGGCCGCCAGTCAGGGTAGCGATGTCCTGCAGCATGGCCTTGCGGCGGTCGCCGAAGCCAGGTGCCTTGACCGCAGCAACCTTGACGATGCCGCGCATGTTGTTGACCACCAGAGTGGCCAGCGCTTCGCCTTCGACGTCCTCGGCAACGATCAGCAGCGGGCGACCGGCCTTGGCAACGGCTTCCAGCACAGGCAGCAGCTCGCGGATGTTGGAGATCTTCTTGTCGACCAGCAGCAGCAGCGGGCCTTCCAGCTCGGCCACCATGGTGTCCGGCTTGTTGACGAAGTAAGGGGACAGGTAGCCACGGTCGAACTGCATGCCTTCCACGACGGACAGTTCGTTTTCCAGGCCCGAGCCTTCTTCGACGGTGATCACGCCTTCTTTACCGACCTTTTCCATGGCTTCGGCGATGATCTCACCGATGGAGTTGTCGGAGTTGGCGGAGATGGTGCCTACCTGGGCGATGGCCTTGGAGTCGGCGCATGGCTTGGACAGGTTCTTCAGCTCGCCGACGATGGCGGCGGTGGCCTTGTCGATACCGCGCTTCAGATCCATCGGGTTCATGCCGGCGGCAACGGCCTTCAGGCCTTCGTTGACGATAGCCTGGGCCAGGACGGTAGCGGTGGTGGTGCCGTCACCGGCAGCGTCGTTGGCCTTGGAAGCGACTTCCTTGACCAGCTGGGCGCCCATGTTCTCGAAGGCGTCTTTCAGTTCGATTTCCTTGGCGACCGAAACACCGTCTTTGGTGATGGTCGGCGCGCCGAAGCTCTTGGCCAGGACAACGTTACGGCCTTTCGGGCCGAGGGTCGCTTTTACAGCGTCAGCCAGAACGTTGACACCAACGAGCATTTTCTTACGGGCGGAATCGCCGAATTTTACGTCTTTAGCAGCCATGATCGTTTAATCCTTGAAATTCTTGCAGGGAATCGGGGAAATCAGCCTTCGATAACGGCGAGAATCTCGTTCTCAGCCATTACCAGCAGGTCTTCGCCGTCGACTTTCACGGTGTTGCTGCCCGAGTACGGGCCGAAAACCACTTTGTCACCCACTTTCACAGCCAGCGCGCGTACTTCGCCGTTGTCCAGGATGCGGCCGGCGCCCACGGCGACCACTTCGCCGCGGTTTGGTTTCTCAGCAGCCGAACCCGGCAGGACGATACCGCCAGCGGTTTTCGATTCTTCTTCGCTGCGACGGATGACGACGCGGTCATGCAGAGGACGAAGCTTCATTGTCGATCTCTCCCAAATTGTGGTTTTCATCGGCCGGTATCAAGACCGGCGGTTGAGGCTATCCGGCGTTGCCGGTCAGGGCCCGCGGGGGCGAACCCTGTGTGTAATGTCTGGTGTTGCCACCAGAAACCTTGCGGTGACCCTTACATAGGGGCTCTGAAAACGATTACAAGGCTTGTCCGGGGATTTTTTTTCAAACGCTTAAGCGCCAAGGATCACTTGTCGCGACGCTCGTACTCGCCCTCGATGACGTTGGGGCGGTGGGCAGGGTCGTGCGGCCGGGCCTGCAACGGGTCGTCCTGGAAGGCCCGCTGGCGCATGGCCTGCTCCTCGGCACGCTGGCGCACCTTGCGCGCCAGCAGGCTCCGGGTGAATGGCAGCAGGCACACCAGGCCCAGCACATCGCTGATAAAGCCTGGCAGCAAGAGCAAACCACCACCGACGGCCAGCATCAGGCCCTGGAACATGTCTTCGGCAGGCAGCTCGCCACGTTGCAGGCTTTCGCGGGCGCGCAATGCCGTGGCCAGGCCTGCCACACGCATCACCAGCAGACCCAGGGCGGAGCCGGCAATGATCAGCAGCAACGCCGGGAAGAAACCAATGGCGGCGCTGACCTTGACGAAAACGAACAACTCCAGCACCGGAAAAATAAGAAACAGCAGTAGGAAAACACGCATCAAGCGACCCTCAACGGAAGACAACCTTCCAATAAGACCCCAGATGGATGCGTGTGCTCGCTATTTCAACCCTCGGCCTCTACAACAGCGGGCCATTGGTCTGCGCGAGCGAGCAATACCAAGGCCTCGCGGACTTGTGTCGGCGTATTGCAGGTACTGGGGAACGGCAGCCAGTGAATCGCCTGGCCGATGCGCAGGTGCATGCCCTCGCTGTCGATGCCGACCAATTCCGCCGGGGCACTGCGCGGCAAGTCGGTCAGCTCCACGTAATGGGCAATGGCATTGGCGTGATCGCTGTTCATGTGCTCGATCATGCTGGCTTCGGCCTTGCCGGCAAAAGGGTTGGCCAGGGTGACCTGATCGAGCCAGTGGATGGCGCCGAAACCGCCGATGTAACGATGGCGCACAGGCTCCAGCACCCAGAAATCGAAATCGTGGGCCTTGTGGTAGTTGCTGGCATCGGGGAAATAGCGGTAATAGCGTTCGGCAGCGGCCTCGATGGCTTGTTCGTCGACCAGCTTGCGCGCCTCGGCCATCACCGTCAGGCGCCCCACGGCCTGTACATCTTCGGCATCGCGCTCGTTGACCAGCAGTGAGCACTTGGCGTCTTTCTGCAGGTTGTGGGTGTGCTGGGCGATACGGCTGATGAGAATCAGTGGCTGGCCCTCGCCGTCGAGGCAGTAAGGCACCACCGAACCGAAGGGGAAGCCGGGCATCGACTTGGACAAGGTGGAAAGGACGCCGCGATACTCCTTGAGCAGCAGTTCGCGGGCGGGGCGGATGGCATTCGAGCTCACAATCGAGATCCTCGGCGAATGAAAATCAATTGCGAGCTATTAAGCTACAAGCGGCAAGAAAAGCAAGGCCGGCTTCGGTTCCTGCGGGCGACCCTGAAATACCTGGCAGCGGTGGTGGATGGCACGGATGAGCCGGTGTTCGCGGGCAAGCCGGCTCCTACAGCAATTGCACATATAGCGTTGTAGGAGCGGGCTTGCCCGCGAATCTGGGCGAAACCCTGGCTGTGCGGTTCAGCACCCCATCATGCCCGAGCCTACAGGCATGGCGAAACGGCTTGCGCCGTTACCAGGTCACGCCGAACCCTGCGGTATAGCGGGTCCTGTCCAGGTCACCGTCGTCGCTGCCTTCGATGATGTCCTTCTCGGCCTTGAGGTTGAGCGAGGCCCACTCGGTGACCTTGTAGCGCAGTCCCACCTCGGCATCCAGCGAGTAGTCGGCCACGCCGCCCAGCGGCTTGCCCAGTTCGCCATTGCTGAAGAACTCCACGGTCTTGCCGATCAGATAACGGTTGTAGTCCCACTTCACCGCCGCGGCGTAGAAGTTGTCCTTGCCGCCGTCGCGGTACTCGAAGTCGGTACGGTTGATCAACCCACCCAGCGAGAACGCCCCCAGCTCGTCGTCCCAGAACTGGTAGCCAGGGCCGGTACCGATCGTGCGCTGGCGGGCCAGGTCTTCGATCTGGTCGCGCTTGTACTCCAGGCGCCCCTGCCAGAACCACTTCTCGGTAATGAAGCGGTCCAGGGCGTACTCGGCGCTCCAGTTGTTGGTGGTAGTGACGTCGTCCTTGGTCTCGCGGTTGTACTCGCCTTCGGCGTTATGCCGCCAGCGGCCGTGGCGCGCGGTGGTCTTGAAGCTGACGTCGTAGTCGTCGGTGTCGTTCTCGGCGCGCTTGTAGTCCAACGCGAGGTCGACATTGCCCTTCCACATGAAGTCTTCCACCAAAGGACGCGGCTTCATGATCTGCTCGATGCTGCCAAGCTCGACGGTCTTGGGCGTATCGCCATTGGCAAGGGTGACCTTGCCGGCCTCGGCGGCCTTGAGCGACTTGGTGCGCTCACCGCTGTAGGCGTCCTGCTTGACCAGCAGTTCCTGGTCGCTTTCCAGGGTCTGGACCTGCTTCCAGTCCAGGGCGATATTGCCGCCGTAGGGCGTCTCCAGCAGCAACTTGCCACCATCGAACACCTTGATCTTGCCGGTCAGCCGGTCACCGTTCTTCATCCATACGGTGTCGGCCAGGACCGGGGCGCTAAGCGAGGCAGCGAGGATGCACAACAAGGCTCTAGAATGCATAAGCAGATACAGGCTCGGTTTGAAGTAAAAAGCCGGGCATTATCCAGCTACCCAATGTCAGAACAAGGACAGACCCAGCCCATGCCACCGAGTTCCCCTCTCGTTTGCACGCGCGGCCCCGGCACATCGGCCGTGCGTCGCGTCATCCGCTGATGTCGGGCGCACCGGACAGCTCACCGGACGATGCCCAGGCCCGACGAACGGCGCTGTATTCGGTGCTCGGGCAGGTGCCGCCAGGCAAGGTGGTCAGCTACGGCCAGCTCGCCGAACTGGCCGGCCTGGGCCGTGCGGCACGCTGGGTCGGCCGCACCTTGGGTCAATTGCCAGCCGATACCCGGCTACCCTGGCACCGGGTGCTCGGCGCGGGTGGCCGGTTGAGCCTGGCGCTTGGCACACCCTCGGGCGACGAACAACGAGCCAGGTTGCGCGCAGAAGGCGTAAATGTGGCCAATAATCGTGTGGATATGTCGCGCCATGGCTGGCGCCCAATGGAGCACAGCGGTTAGAGTGCGCGCTTTGTGTTAGCAAATTTGAGGCAGATGTTGGCCCATGCCCCGTAAAACCTGGCGCGCTGCGCTCGCTGCCTATGCCAGCCCGTCTACCCTGGTCCTCCTGCTGCTCGGCTTTGCCGCCGGCCTGCCCTACATGCTGGTGTTTTCCACCCTTTCCGTGTGGCTGCGCGAAGCCGGCGTAGCCCGTGAGACCATCGGCTATGCCAGCCTGATCGGCCTGGCCTACGCATTCAAATGGGTATGGTCGCCGCTGCTCGACCAGTGGCGCTTGCCGTTGCTCGGCAAGATGGGCCGTCGTCGCTCATGGTTGCTGCTATCGCAAGTGCTGGTGGTGGTTGGCCTGGTCGGAATGGGTCTGTGCGACCCACAGAAGCATCTTTCCTGGTTGATCGCCCTGGCGGTGCTGGTGGCCTTTGCCTCGGCCACCCAGGACATCGCCGTAGACGCCTATCGCCTGGAAATCGCCGACGACCAGCGCCAAGCCGCCCTCGCCGCCAGCTACATGGCCGGTTACCGGGTTGCCGCGCTGCTCGCCACTGCGGGCGCGCTGTTCTTTGCCGAATGGTTCGGCTCCACCGGTTTCAGCTACCTGCACAAGGCCTGGACCGGCACTTACGTGCTGTTCGGCGTGCTGATGCTGCCCGCGCTGTTCACTACCTTGGTGATGCGCGAGCCGCCCGTGCCGCTGCGCACGCAGCTCTCGGCCGCGCGCTACGGCCTGATGCACCAGCTGGTGTCGGTATTCGTGCTGATCATCCTGCTGGTGTCGGTACCGGCCAGCTTCACCCAGATGTTCAATACCGACTGGTCCAGCGTGATCTTCGGCGACGCGACGGTACTCGACCTGCTGCTCGAAGACCGCGCCTTCCTGCGCCTGATCCTCTATGCACTGCTGACCTGGGCCTGCCTGTCGTCCATGGGCCGACGAGGCCTGGCGCCAGTGCTGACCCCGGTCAACGACTTCATCGTGCGCTACCGCTGGCAGGCCCTGCTGCTGCTTGGTCTGATCGCCACCTATCGCATGTCGGACACCGTCATGGGCGTGATGGCCAACGTGTTCTACATCGACATGGGCTTCACCAAGGACCAGATCGCCAGCGTCAGCAAGATCTTCGGCCTGATCATGACCCTGGTGGGCGCAGGCATCGGCGGGCTGCTGATCGTACGCTTCGGCATCCTGCCTATCCTGTTCATCGGCGGCGTGGCCTCGGCCGGCACCAACATCATGTTCGTGATGCTGGCCGACATGGGGCCGAACCTGGAAATGCTGGTGGTGACCATTTCCCTCGACAACTTCAGCTCAGGCATGGCTACCTCGGCGTTCGTCGCCTACCTGTCGAGCCTGACCAACCTGAAGTTCTCCGCGACCCAGTACGCGCTGCTGAGCTCGATCATGCTGCTGTTGCCGCGGCTGATCGGCGGCTATTCCGGGGTAATGGTGGAGAAGTTCGGCTACCACGACTTCTTCCTGATCACTGCGCTGCTGGGTGTGCCAACGCTGATCCTGATCGCCCTGCACTGGCGACAGGAGGCCGGCAAGGGCAAGCCTGCACCGGTGGAAAACCAGGCGGCCGAGCAGCAACCCTGATGGCCTCTTCGCGCCTGCAGATGCGTGCCGTACTGCAGGAGCGGGCTTGCTTGCGAAGAGGCCGGTACCGCCAACGCACCTTACTGCGCCACAGCCCCTTCTCCAGTCCGCCCACCTAGCACGTACCGCAATGGCCATACCGCCAGCACCCCGGCAACACCTGCCAGCAGCGCGAAATGCAGCAGGCTCGCGCCACCGCCGAGCATGGCCAGCACCACGCCGCCCAGGCCCAGCAGGGCAATGGTGATCATCCCCAGCATCGCCGACACCAGGCCCTTGCTCTGGATGCTGGAGAACAGCGTCATGCGGTACAGCACCGGATTGGCCACCCCCAGGCCCAGAGCGTACATCGCCATACCCACTACCACGCTGGGCACCGTCGGCCACAGCCAGGTGGCCAGGGCCATCAGGCACAGGCCTGCGAGATACGGCCAGAGCGCGCCGCGCACCAGGCTCGGCAACGGGTAGCGGTCGGCGATGCGGTTGATGATCAGGTTACCGAGGATCAAGCCGCCGAATACCGGCAACTGCCAAAGCGCATAGGCCATCGTGCTCAAGCCCTCATCATGAATCAGCAGCACCGGCGACAGGCCGATCCAGCCAATCAACGGCAAGCTGACCAGGCCCAGCGCGGCGCTACCGGCAACGAAACTGCGGTTGCGCAGCAGTTGCCCATAGGCTGCCAGCAAGGGCAGCAGGTGAATCGGTGTGAACGGCAGACGCGAGCCATCACGACGTTCGACGCCGAGGGTCTCGGGCATCAGCCTATGCAACAGCACGAAGCACAGCACCGCCCCCAGTGCGAAGGCCACGAACAGCCAGCGCCAGTCCAGCCATTGCAGCATCAGGGTGCCTACCAGCGGCCCTAGCAGCGGCGACAGCAGCGCGATATTGGCCAGCAGGGCCATCATGCGTACCGCATCTGCCTCGCTGAAGGCCTCGTTCAAGGCCGGGTAGCTGACCGTCACCACGAAGCCCAGGCCGATGCCTTGCAACAGCCGCAGCAGGTTGAACACGTCGATGTCGTGCACCCAGAAGGTCGCCAGGCAAGCCAGGCCGAAGCACGCGCACCCCACCAGCAGCAGCGGGCGACGGCCATAGCGGTCGGCCAACGGGCCGATCAGCCACTGCAACATCACTGCGCCGAGCAGGTACAGGTTCAGGGCATGGGGGATGTATTCGGGGCTGGCGTGCAGATGCTCGACCACCGCCGGCATGGCTGGCATGACCGCATCGCTGGCCAGGTAGGTGAGCAACTCGAACAGGGCCAGGGTCAGGCCGAACAGCAAGGCCCTGAGGGGGGTGATGTACAGCAGTGGTTTCATGGCGGGTTTCGGGTGAAAGAGGGAATTGGTGTGTATGCCAAAAATGCGGGGCCGCTGTGTGCCCCTCCGCGGGCAAGCCCGCGCCTACAGGTAGTGTGTAGATCCTGTAGGAGCGGGCTTGCCCGCGGAGGGCCACGCAGCGGCCCCAAGGTTATCAGCGCGATGTTACTGCGCGGCTGGCTCCTGCACCACGCGTATCACGCGCTGCGGAAAGGGAATGTCGATACCCTCGGCGCGCAAGCGGTCGCGGGCCTGCTCGTTGAGCATGAACATCACGTCCCAGTAGTCGGCGGTCTTGGTCCACAGGCGCAGGGATACGGTGATCGCGCTGTCACCCAGCGTTGCCACCACCGCCTGCGGTGCAGGGTCCGGCAGCACACGCGGGTCCTGGGCCAGCTCCAGCAGCACGTTGCGCGCCTTCTGCAGGTCGGCCTCGTAGTCCACGCCCACATCGAACACCACCTTGCGGGTCGGCTGGCGGTTGGTGTTGGTGATAATGCCGTTGGACAGGCTGCCGTTGGGCATGATGACGGTCTTGTTGTCACCGGTACGCAGCACGGTGTGGAAGATCTGGATGCTGTCCACGGTGCCACTCACGCCCTGGGCCTCGATCCAGTCACCGATGCGGAAAGGGCGGAACATCAGGATCAACACCCCGCCGGCGAAGTTCGCCAGACTACCCTGCAAAGCCAGGCCGATGGCCAGGCCCGCAGCACCGATGGCGGCGACGAACGAAGTGGTTTCGATGCCGATCATCGACGCCACGCTGATGAGCAGCAGCACCTTCATCACGATATTGGCCAGGGTGCTGATGAAGCTCTGCAGGGCGGCGTCGGCGCGCATGCCCACCAGCTTGCCCAGGCGCTCGCTGAGCTTGTTGACGATCCACCAACCGATGGCCAGGGTCAGCAGGGCCAGCAGTACACGACTGCCGTATTCCATGATCAGCGGTATCCAGGTTTGCGACTGGCGCACCAACTGATCGACTTCGGCGTTCAAATCCATGTTCATCTCCTGATGCCGAACGGCATGTGCAGCGGTAAATCCGGCCGTGAGAAAAACCACGGCCACAGGAACCGATGGACATTACTACGCCATCAAGGTTCCTACCCAGCGCCCGGTCAGTCGCGGAAGTTGTTGAACTGCAATGGCATGTCGAACTCCTTGGCGCGCAAGGCCGCGATGGCCTCTTGCAGGTCGTCGCGCTTCTTGCCGGTCACCCGCACCTGCTCGCCCTGGATGGCGGCCTGGACCTTGAGCTTGGCATCCTTGATGTGGGCGACGATCTTCTTCGCCAGCTCCTTGTCGATGCCTTCGCGGAACTTGGCCTCCTGCTTCATTTCCTTGCCGGATGGATAGGCATCCTTGACCTCCAGGCACTTGACGTCGATCTTGCGCTTGACCAGGGCCAGGCGCAGGATCTCGATCATCGCCTCGAGCTGGAACTCGGCCTCGGCCGTCAGCAGCACGGTCTGTTCCTTGTCCTTGAACTCGAAGCTGCCCTTGCCCTTGAGGTCGTAGCGACGGTCCAGTTCCTTCACCGCATTGTCCACGGCGTTGGTGACTTCGTGCTTGTCCAGTTCCGATACCACGTCGAACGAAGGCATTGGTTTTTCTCCATACATGAAAACCGCGCTCGGTGAGGCCACTGCCCAAAGCAGGCCTGACGATGGAGCGCGTCGGTTTTGAGGGTTAAAATGCGGGCTCATTATAACGGGTTGCGAAACGCAGATGAGCAGCACCTGGCATATTCTCGGCGCCGGTAGCCTCGGCAGCCTCTGGGCCTGCCGCCTGGCGCGGGCAGGCAAGGCGGTGCGCCTGATCCTGCGCGATGCGCAGCGCCTGGCCGCCTACCAGGCCGCTGGCGGCCTGACCCTGGTCGAACAGGCGCGCGTCAGCCGTTACGCGATTCCCGCTGAAACCGACGACGCCCAGGGGCCGATCCATCGCCTGCTGCTGGCGTGCAAGGCCTACGACGCCGCTCCGGCCGTGGCGCGGCTGGCGCCTCGCCTGGCCCACGACGCCGAGATCGTGCTGCTGCAAAATGGCCTTGGTAGCCAGGACGAGGTCGCCGAGCAGGCGCCCCATGCGCGCTGCATCTTCGCCTCGAGCACCGAAGGCGCATTTCGCGAGCAGGATTGGCGGGTGAATTTTGCAGGCCACGGTTTCAACTGGCTGGGCGACCCGACCAACCCAACGCCCCCCGAGTGGTTCGCTGACCTGCAAGAGGCCGGTATCCCAGGCCAGTGGACGCCTGACATCCTCAGCCGCCTGTGGCGCAAGCTGGCACTCAACTGCGCGATCAACCCACTGACCGTGCTGCACGACTGCCAGAACGGCGGCCTGCTGGGGCACCTCAGCGAAGTCTCCGGCCTTTGCGAGGAGCTCGCCATGCTGCTGCAACGCTGCGGCCAGCCCCAGGCCGCCGAGGACCTCGACGAGGAGGTACAGCGGGTGATCCTCGCCACCGCCGCCAACTACTCTTCCATGTACCAGGATGTGCGCCATGGTCGGCGCACCGAAGTGCATTACCTGCTCGGCCACGCGTGCCGCAGCGCCGCACGTCACGGCCTGGCCATCGACCGGTTGGAACAGTTGCACCGGCGCCTGGTCGATAACCTGCGTGCCCGTGGCCTGCCCAGTGCCTGAACCGAAAAGGACGAAACCCTTCCCATGACACTGCGCCAACGCCTGGAAAACCTCCCGGTCGGGCAGAAGCTGCTGGCGGCCCTGCTGGTGCTTCTGGTGACCATCCTGCTGGTGGCCAACCTGGCGTTCATCAGTGCCGCCTACTGGATCACCCAGGAGAGCATGGCGCCCCAGGCGCTGCAGACCATCGGCAAACTGGTGTCGAACCCGCAGCTGTCGAGCCGAGCTGGCGATTCCGAGGAGGCCGCCAAGGCCCTGCTCGACGAGCTAGACAGCTACTCGCCACTGCGCGCGGCCGCACTTTACGGCAGCGATGGCCGCTTGCTCGCACAGTTGCAGCAGGGTGAGCCGCTGACGCTGCCCAAGCGCTACCGCAATATCGACGGCTGGCGCCTGATGGAGTTTCGCAGCACCCAACTGATCGCCCTGCCGCGCCCCGGCAGCCCGCCTGCCCACCTGTTGCTGGTAGCCAGCAGCGAATTGCCCACCGCCTTCTATACCGGCACCCTTTCGGCAAGCCTGGCCATCCTGGTGTTCAGTGTGCTGCTGTGGATCGTGATCGCCCGGCAGATCAAGCGCCTCATCACCCAGCCGATCAACAGCCTCGAGGAACTCACCCGCCAGGTCACACGCGAAGAGAGCTATGCCCTGCGCGCCCAGCGCGGCAACGATGACGAGATCGGCAGCCTGGGCCAGGCCTTCAACACCATGCTTTCGCGGATCGAGGCGCGCGAGCAGCAGCTCAAGCGCGCCCGTGACGAATTCCAGTCGGCCTACGACCAGGCCCAGGGCCTGGCCGAGGAAACCCGCCACACCAACCGCAAGCTGGAACTGGAAGTGCAGGTACGTAGCAAGATCGAGAAGAAACTCACAGGTTTCCAGAACTACCTCAACAGCATCATCGACTCCATGCCCTCTGCGCTCATCGCCCTTGACGAGCAACTCTACGTCACCCAGTGGAACCACGAAGCCACCGTGCTTTCCGGCACGCCACTGGACGAGGCGCTGAACCAGCCGATCTTCATCGCGTTCGAGCCGCTCAAGCCGTTCCTCGCGCAGCTCAAGGAAAGCGTCGAAAAGCACCGCGTGGCGAAGATCGAGCGGGTCACCTGGCCCAAGGGCGACGACGTGCGCCACTACGCCCTGACCTTCTACCCGCTGATGGGCGGTGGTGGCCGTGGCGTGGTGATCCGTATCGACGACATCACCCAGCGGCTGTCGCTGGAGGAAATGATGGTGCAGTCGGAGAAAATGCTTTCGGTCGGCGGCCTGGCAGCCGGCATGGCCCACGAGATCAACAACCCGCTGGGCGCCATCCTGCACAACGTGCAGAACATTCGCAGGCGCCTGTCGCCGGAGCTTGCCCGCAACCAGGAGCAAGCCAGCGAGCAGGGGATAGACCTGGCCGAGGTCAACCGCTACCTGCAGGGCCGCGAGGTGCCGCAGTTGCTCGATGGTATCCAGCAGGCCGGGGCACGAGCGGCGAAGATCGTCACCCACATGCTCAGTTTCAGCCGTCGCAGCAACCGACAACTGGCCCCGTGCGACCTACCGGCCTTGATCGACCAGGCCGTGGAGATCGCCGGCAACGACTTCGACCTGGCCATCGGCTTCGACTTCAAGGGCCAGGCCATCGTGCGCCAATTCGACCCCGGCCTGGGCCCTGTGCCGTGCACGGCGAACGAGCTGGAGCAGGTGCTGCTGAACCTGCTTAAGAACGCCGCCCAGGCCATTCACCAGCGACCACGGCCCAGCGAACCGGGGCGTATCACCTTGCGTACCCGGCTCAACCCGCCGTGGGCGGAAATCCAGGTCGAGGACAACGGTATCGGCATGCCGGAGGCCGTGCGCAAGCGCACCTTCGAGCCGTTCTTCACCACCAAGGAAATCGGCCAGGGCACCGGGCTGGGCCTGTCGGTGTCGTATTTCATCATCACCAACAACCACAAGGGGCAGATGGAGGTGCACTCCACCCCGGGCCAGGGCACCTGTTTTACCCTGCGCCTGCCTCTGAGCCAGCCGGGGCAGGCAGTACCGGCCATCACGGAGGCATGACATGGGCTATCGCCTGTCGAAAATCTACACCCGCACTGGCGACAAGGGCGAAACCGGCCTGGGCGATGGCCGCCGGGTGCCCAAGGACCACCCGCGTATCGAGGCCATCGGCGAGGTTGACAGCCTCAACAGCCAGCTTGGGCTATTGTTGGCCGGGCTGGACGAGCAGGGCTTGACGGAGCTCAGCGAGGTGCTGGCGCCCTGCCAACACCGCCTGTTCGACCTCGGCGGCGAGCTGGCCATGCCCAGCTACCAGGCACTGGATAGCGCCGAAGTGGAGCGGCTGGAGGCGGCTATCGACGTCTGGAACGAAGAGTTGGGGCCACTGAAGAACTTCATCCTTCCCAGCGGCTCGGCGCTGGTCGCCCAGGCCCATGTGTGCCGCAGCCAGGCAAGGACAGCAGAGCGGCGCTGCCAGCAGCTCAATGCGCTGGAGCCTCTGGAAGGGGTTGGTCTGGCGTACATCAACCGGCTGTCCGACTTGCTGTTCGTCGCGGCGCGGATCATTGGGCGGCGGCAGGGAGTGACGGAAGTGTTGTGGCGGCCAGCGGCCAAGCCCGAAGCCTGATGGGGAAGCCGCACAGCCGCTCCTATCGGAACCACGCAGACGCATAACGCAATGCAGTACCTGTGGGAGCGGGTTTACCCGCGAAAAAAACACCTCGGTGTATGGCCAGGGCTTTGCCCTGGTTCGCGGGTAAACCCGCTCCCACAGGATATGCGACCGGCTCAGACCTCAGGCCAGAACGCCCGAACCCCTGCCACACCTTGCGCTCCTATATCCCAGGCACGCTCGCATTCAGCAGGGCCAAGGCCTCCCAACAGGAACACCGGCTGGTTGAACCCGGCGATCAAGCGCTGCGCCTCATCCCAGCCCATGGGTAGCGCCTCGGGGTGGGTCTGGGTGGGCTGGACCGGCGACAAGGTCACGAAGTCCACGCCCATCTGCTCGGCCAGCGCCAACTCCTCGGCACTGTGGCAGGACGCAGCCAACCAGCGCGCCGTCGGGAACGGCCGGCCATTGGCCGCATACTTGCGCAGCTGCGCAGCGGTCAGGTGCCAACCGGCCGAGGGGAAGTCACCCAGCCACTCCAGCGGCCCCTTGAGCATCAGTTGGGCCTTGCCTGCGCACAGGCCGACTGCATCCACCGCAACATCGCGGTACTTGGGGTCGTACATGTCCGGCGCACGCAACTGCACCAGGCGAATACCGCTGGCAATCGCCTTCTGGATACCGCGCAGCAACGCCGGCGGCTCGAGGCCATCCGGGGTTATCAGGTACTGGCCAGGCAGGCGCGCAGCCGCGACGATCGGCTTGTTGGCTTCGGGGAACTCGTACTGGCCAAGATCCCTCGGTGCCACCCAGGCCAGGGGCTGGCCTTCCGCGCCATGGGGTTCGCCGCTGAAAGCATCGACCTCGCGCACATCCAGCAGTACTTGTTTATCCGGGTAGTCATGGCTGACCTTGATCAGCGGCCGCGAGCGGCTGACCTCGATGCCCAGCTCCTCGCGCAGCTCACGGGCCAACGCAGCCTCGACGCCCTCGCCCTGCTCGACCTTGCCGCCGGGAAACTCCCACAGGCCGCCCTGGTGCTGGGTATCGGCACGCCGGGCGATCAGAATGCGCCCATCGGCCCCCCGAATGACGGCGGCTACCACGTGAATACGCTTCACCCTTCACGCTCCGCCAGGCCAGCTTTCTGCCAGGCCTGGAAGGCAGGCCAGTTGTAGATCGTCTCGATGTAGGACGCAGCTTCGGCGGGCACTTCCACGCGGTAGGTGCGCAAGCGTACGGCCACCGGCGCGAAGAAGGCATCGGCCAGGCTTGGCTTGCCGAACAGGAACGGGCCGCTGTCCTTGGCCGCCAGGCGGCATTCGGCCCACAGCGCGACGATACGGTCGATATCCACCTGCACGTCCAGCGGAACGCTCTCCAGCGCCTCGTCACGTGACAGGTCGAACGGCATGGCGCCGCGCAGGGCGAAGAAACCGCTGTGCATCTGCGCACAGGCCGAACGCGCCTGGGCGCGGGCTGTGGCATTGGCGGGCCACAGTTGCGCTTCGGGATGCTGTTCGTTGAGGTATTCGGCGATCGCCAGGGAGTCGGCAATCACACCATGCTCGGTCTTGAGCAGCGGCACCTTGCCGGTAGCGGAGTACGCCAGGATGCGCGTACGGGTGTCGGGCTGGTTGAGTTTGACCAGGGTTTCCTCGTAGGGCACGCCAGCCAGCTCGAGGGCCAGGGCGCCACGCAGCGACCAGGAGGAATACAGTTTGTCGCCGATGATCAGGTGGTAGCTCATGGTTCGGCTCCATGGAATTGGAACACGGGGCCGCAAGCGGCCCCGATGCATATCAAGTGCGGTATTCGGCGTTGATCTTCACGTATTCGTGGGACAGGTCGGTGGTCCAGATGGTTTCGCTGCACTGGCCACGGCCCAGCTCGATACGGATGGTGATCTCTTCCTGGGCCATCACCGCCGAACCCTGCGCCTCGGTATAGCTTGGGCTGCGACCGCCCTTGCTGGCGATGCACACCTCGCCCAGGAACACGTCGATCAGGCTGACATCCAGCTCGGGCACGCCGGCACGGCCAACGGCGGCGAGGATACGGCCCCAGTTGGGGTCGGAGGCGAACAGCGCGGTCTTGATCAGCGGCGAATGAGCCACGGCATAGCCGACGTCCAGGCATTCCTGGTGGTTGCCGCCGCCGTTGACCTGCACGGTAACGAACTTGGTCGCGCCTTCGCCGTCACGCACGATGGCCTGGGCCACTTCCATGCATACCTCGAACACCGCCTGCTTCAGCGCTTCGAACAACGCGCCGCGAGCCTCGGTCACTTCCGGCACATCGGCCTTGCCGGTGGCGATCAGCATGCAGCAGTCGTTGGTCGAAGTGTCGCCGTCGATGGTGATGCGGTTGAACGACTTGTTGGCACCATCGAGCATCAGGTCCTTGAGCACGCTGGGTGCGACCTTGGCGTCGGTGGCGATGTAGCCGAGCATGGTGGCCATGTTCGGGCGGATCATCCCGGCGCCTTTGCTGATGCCGGTGACGGTGATGGTCTTGCCTTCGAACTGGAACTGGCGGCTGGCACCCTTGGGCAGGGTGTCGGTGGTCATGATGCCGGTCGCGGCTTCGGCCCAGTTGTGCTCCGACAGGTTGTCCAGGGCGGCTTGCAGCGCGCCTTCGATCTTCTCGACGGGCAGCGGCTCGCCGATCACCCCAGTGGAGAACGGCAGCACCGACTCAGGCGGTACACCGGCCAGTTCGGCCAGCTTGGCGCAGGTGCGCTCGGCGGCGGCCAGCCCAGGCGCGCCGGTGCCGGCGTTGGCATTGCCGGTGTTGGTCAGCAGGTAACGCACGGTGCCCTGCACGCGCTGCTTGGACAGGATCACGGGCGCTGCGCAGAAGGCATTGAGGGTGAACACGCCGGCCACGCTGGAGCCTTCGGCGCAGCGCATCACCACCACGTCCTTGCGCCCAGGGCGCTTGATGCCTGCCGAGGCGATGCCGAGTTCGAAACCTGGAACCGGGTGCAGGGTGGGCAGGGGACCGAGACCGACAGCCATGTGTGCGCTCCTAGAAAAACGTTGATATCAAAAAGCAGGGCCGCAAAGCGGCCCTAGGGATACTACGAGCAATCGATCACTCGATCTGCCCGTGGCAATGCTTGAACTTCTTGCCCGAACCACACCAGCACGGCTCGTTGCGGCCCAGCTTCTGCTCGTTGCGCACTGGCGCCGAGGCCACCGCCACTTCGCCACCCTCCTCGCTCAACTCGCTCTCGAGCCCAGGCGCTGCGGCATGCTGGAACTGCATGCGACGGGCCAGCTCCTCGGACTCGCGGCGCAGGCGGGCTTCTTCTTCGGCCGGGTCTTCGCGGCGAACCTGGACGTGGGACAGTACCCGGATGGTGTCGCGCTTGATCGACTCCAGCAGCTCCTGGAACAGGGTGAACGACTCGCGCTTGTACTCCTGCTTCGGGTTCTTCTGCGCATAGCCGCGCAGGTGGATGCCGTGACGCAGGTGGTCCATGGTCGACAGGTGGTCTTTCCACAGGTCGTCCAGCACGCGCAGCAGGATCTGCTTCTCGAAGGTACGCAAGGCGTCTTCGCCGGCCTGGTCTTCCTTCTCGTTATAGGCGTTGGTGATCTCGGCCAGCAGCTTCTCGCGCAGGGTCTCCTCGTAGAGATGATCGTCCTCGTCGAGCCACTGCTGGATCGGCAGCTTGATCCCGAAATCACTGGCCAGCGAGGCCTCGAGGCCGGCCACGTCCCATTGCTCGGGCAGCGACTGCGGCGGAATGTGCTGGCTGATAGTGGCATCGAGCACCTCGCTGCGGAACTCGGCGATGGTGTCGCCGATGTTCTGCGCCGCCAGCAGACTGTTGCGCATGTGGTAGATCACCTTGCGCTGTTCGTTGGCCACGTCGTCGTATTCGAGCAGCTGCTTGCGGATGTCGAAGTTGCGACCTTCGACCTTGCGCTGGGCCTTCTCGATGGCGTTGGTGACCATGCGGTGCTCGATGGCCTCGCCGGACTGCATGCCCAGGGCCTTCATGAAGTTCTTCACCCGGTCGGAGGCGAAGATGCGCATCAGGCTGTCTTCCAGGGACAGGTAGAAGCGGCTGGAGCCGGCATCGCCCTGACGTCCGGAACGGCCGCGCAGCTGGTTGTCGATACGACGCGACTCGTGGCGCTCGGAGGCGATCACGTGCAGGCCACCGGCTTCGAGGACCTGCTGGTGACGCTTCTGCCAGTCGGCCTTGATCTGGGCGATCTGCTCGGCAGTAGGGTTGTCCAGGGCAGCCACTTCGGCCTCCCAGTTACCGCCCAGCAGGATGTCGGTACCACGGCCGGCCATGTTGGTCGCTATGGTCAGCGCGCCTGGCGCACCGGCCTGGGCGATGATCTCGGCTTCCTTCTCGTGGTACTTGGCGTTGAGCACCTTGTGGTCGATACCTTCCTTCTTCAGGAGGTTGGACATGTGCTCGGAGGTTTCGATGGTGGCGGTACCGACCAGCACCGGACGCCCCTTGGCCATGCTTTCCTTGATGTCGGCGATGATCGCGGCGTACTTCTCGTCGGCGGTCAGGTACACCAGGTCGTTGTAGTCCTTGCGCGCCAGAGGCTTGTTCGGCGGAATGACCATCACGTTGAGGTTGTAGATCTGGGCGAACTCGAACGCTTCGGTGTCGGCGGTACCGGTCATGCCGGACAGCTTGTTGTAGAGGCGGAAGTAGTTCTGGAAGGTGGTCGAGGCCAGGGTCTGGCTCTCGGCCTGGATGTTCAGGTTTTCCTTCGCCTCGATGGCTTGGTGCAGGCCTTCGGACAGGCGACGGCCCGGCATGGTACGACCGGTGTGCTCGTCGATCAGGAGGATCTGGCCGTCCTGGACGATGTACTCGACGTTGCGGTGGAACAGCTTGTGCGCACGCAGGCCAGCGTAGACGTGGGTCAGCAGGCCCAGGTTGTGCGCCGAGTACAGGCTCTCGCCCTCGGCCAGCAGGCCGGACTGGGTGAGCATTTCCTCGATGAACTGGTGACCGGCCTCGTTGAGTTCGACCTGACGGGCCTTCTCGTCGATGCTATAGTGGCCTTCCTGGGTGACCTGGCCTTCGACTTCCTCGATGTGCTGGGTCAGGCGCGGGATCAGGCGGTTGATCTCGATGTACAGCTTGGAGCTGTCTTCTGCCTGGCCGGAGATGATCAGCGGGGTACGCGCTTCGTCGATAAGGATCGAGTCGACTTCGTCGATGACCGCGAAGTTCAGCTCGCGCTGGTACTTCTCGTCCTGGCTGAAGGCCATGTTGTCGCGCAGGTAGTCGAAGCCGAATTCGTTGTTGGTACCGTAGGTGATGTCGCAGGCATAGGCTGCGCGCTTCTCTTCCGGCGGCTGGAACGGCGAGACGATGCCGACCGAGCAACCGAGGAATTCATACAGCGGGCGCATCCAGTTGGCGTCGCGACGGGCCAGGTAGTCGTTCACGGTGACCACGTGCACGCCTTTGCCGGACAGGGCGTTGAGGTAGACGGCCAGGGTACCGACCAGGGTCTTGCCCTCACCGGTACGCATCTCTGCGATCATGCCCTCATGCAGGGTCATGCCGCCAATCAGTTGCACGTCGAAGTGACGCATGCCCATGACGCGCTTGCCGGCTTCACGCGCAACGGCAAAGGCTTCAGGCAACAGTTGGTCGAGTGTCTCGCCTTTGGCCAGGCGCTCCTTGAACTCTACGGTCTTGGCCCGCAGCTGTTCATCGGAGAGGGCCACCATCTTCTCTTCGAAGGCATTGACGATATTCACCGTCTTGAGCATGCGTTTGACTTCACGCTCGTTCTTGCTTCCAAAAAGTTTTTTTAACAAAGGCGCAAACATATCGGCAGGATCTTCCACACTTAGGGATGGAGGGCGGCCCCGTGAGTCGCCCGTGCAGCCCTTGGGCCGCATGCGAACGAGCATTCTACCCGGAAACGATGGTGAGGAAAGTAGCGGATTTCCACGATACTGGCACAGCGCTTTTACGGGGCGGTTCTAAACATAGGGACATTTTTTCCCAGTTCAAGGTTCTGCAACATGAAACCTGATTGCCCAGGCCCGCAAGTGCAGGCACCGGCATCTGTTAGACTGCCGATCTTGTAACCTCTTGCGTATCCCCATGGCCTACAAACCCCCTTCCGCCCAGCCGCCCTCTACTCTGCTGCGTCAGGCAAGGCCCCTGCGCCTGCTGCTTAACCAGGCCGAGCGCCTGGCTCACCTGCAGCGCCTTCTGGAGAGCCAGTTGCAACCGGCTGCGCGGGAACACTGCCACGTTGCCTCCTGGCGTGATGGCACCTTGCTGCTGGTGGTCACCGACGGCCACTGGGCCACGCGCCTGCGGTACCAGCAAAAGCGTCTGCAGCGCCAGCTTCAAGAGCTGGAGGCATTCGGTAACCTTCAGCGCATCCTGTTCAAGGTCCAACCGCCAGTAGCCCCGCCCAAGCGCGCAAGCAATGGCAGCGAGCTTTCCGAACAGGCCGCCGAAAGCCTGCGCGATACCGCCGAAGGCATCGCCGACCCCAAACTGCGGGCGGCCTTGGAGCGACTGGCCAGCCACGCGCAAGGCGCAGGCAAAAAGACCGAGCCATAAAAAAGGCCACCCGAAGGTGGCCTTGATTGAACTAGAGAGTGTTCGAACTTACACGGCCGCAACAGGGCGCATGTACGAGATCGGTGCCGTGCTGGCATCTTCGAAAGTGACCACTTCCCAAGCGTCTTTCTCTGCAATCAGCTTGCGCAGCAACTGGTTGTTCAGCGCGTGCCCGGACTTGTAGCCCTTGAACTCGCCGATCAGGCTGTTGCCCAGCAGGTAGAGGTCGCCGATGGCGTCGAGGATCTTGTGCTTGACGAATTCGTCTTCGTAACGAAGACCGTCTTCGTTGAGCACACCGTCCTCATCGACCACGATGGCGTTCTCGACACTGCCACCCAACGCAAGGTTGTGCTTGCGCAGGTACTCGATGTCGCGCATGAAGCCGAAGGTACGGGCGCGGCTGACTTCCTTCACGAACGAGGTGCTGGAGAAGTCGACGCTGGCGCTTTGGGTCCGGTTGCGCAGGACCGGGTGATCGAAGTCGATCTCGAAGCTCACCTTGAACCCTTCGAATGGCATGAAGGTGGCGCGCTTGTCGCCCTCCTCCACCGTCACTTCGCGCAGGATGCGGATGAACTTCTTGGGCGCGTCCTGTTCTTCCAGGCCGGCGGACTGAATCAGGAATACAAAGGGACCGGCGCTGCCATCCATGATCGGCACTTCCGAGGCGGAGAGCTCGACGTAGGCGTTATCGATGCCCAAGCCCGCCATGGCGGAGAGCAGGTGCTCGACCGTATCGACCTTGATGTCACCGTTGACCAGCGTCGTCGACATGGTGGTCTCGCCGACGTTGGCCGCACGAGCCGGGATCTCGACGATAGGGTCGAGGTCGGCGCGGCGGAAGACGATGCCGGTGTCGATAGGTGCAGGCTTGAGGGTCAGGTAGACCTTCTCGCCCGAGTGCAGGCCGACACCTGTAGCACGGATGGTATTCTTCAGGGTGCGTTGTCTAATCATGGCATTGGCCGCTTCAGCGCAAATTGCGAACAGGTATCAACAAAGGCTGAGAATGATATCAGACCCGGCCTTTGCTGAACACCAATCACCCTTATACCCCTGATAAATTCCATTAATCGGCCTGGCGACGCAGGAAGGCCGGGATATCCAGGTAGTCCAGGTCGTCCTGTGGGTTGAGCTTGGCGGCTGCCGCAGCACCTGCGTGGGCCTGGTTGCGCATCACGGTCGGACGCTCCAGGTCACGGTAGTTGACGGCTGGCTGCTCCTGGCGAACCGGGGCCGGGTTCGACGCCTCGTAGGCCGCGTGAGCGGTCTGCAGGGTGTTGTCGACGACCTTGACCGGCTTCTCGATGCGCGCACCCAGGCCAGTGGCGACCACGGTAACGTGCAGCTCGTCGCGCATGTCGGGGTCGATGACGGTGCCGACCTTGACCATGGCATGATCGGAGGCGAAAGCCTCGATGATGCTACCCACGTCGGAGTACTCGCCCAGGGACAGGTCGGGACCGGCGGTGATGTTCACCAGAATGCCGCGCGCGCCCTGCAGGTTGACGTCTTCCAGCAGCGGGTTGCGGATCGCCGCCTCGGTGGCCTCGCGAGCACGGTTCGGGCCGCTGGCGCAGCCGGTGCCCATCATTGCCATGCCCATCTCGCCCATCACGGTACGCACGTCGGCGAAGTCGACGTTGATCATGCCCGGACGCTTGATGATGTCGGAGATACCGCGCACGGCACCGGCCAGTACATCGTCAGCCTTGGCGAACGCAGACAGCAGGCTGGCATCCTTGCCCAGGATGGTCAGCAGCTTCTCGTTGGGGATGGTGATCAGCGAGTCGACGCTTTCGGCGAGCATGCGGATGCCCTCGTCGGCAATCTGCATGCGCTTGCGGCCTTCGAACGGGAACGGACGGGTCACCACCGCAACGGTGAGGATGCCCATTTCCTTGGCCACTTCAGCGATGATCGGCGCAGCGCCGGTACCGGTACCACCACCCATGCCGGTGGTGATGAACACCATGTTGGTGCCCTGCAGCACTTCGGCGATGCGCTCGCGGTCTTCCAGGGCGGCCTGGCGACCGACTTCCGGATTGGCACCAGCACCCAGGCCCTTGGTTACGCCGGTACCCAGTTGCAGGATGGTGCGCGCGCCAATGTTCTTCAGCGCCTGGGCATCGGTGTTGGCGCAGATGAATTCCACGCCTTCGATGTTGCTCTTGACCATGTGGTTGACGGCGTTGCCGCCGCCACCGCCGACGCCGATCACCTTGATGACCGGGCTTTGCGGGACGTTGTCTACGAGTTCGAACATTTTCCCTCTCCTTACTGTTCTCTAGTTATTGCGCCTACCACTACTGCTTTGAAACTTAGAAGTTGCCTTGGACCCAGCGCTTGAAGCGCTCAAGCACTGGGGCCTTAGGTTCATCGCCATAGCTGTTGCTGCTGCTGTTGCCGGTCAGGGGCAAGTCCTCGGTCTGCTTTTGCAGGCCGTAGGTGAGCAAGCCCACGCCCGTTGAATAGATCGGGTTGCGCACCACGTCGCTCAGGCCCCGAACGCTGTGCGGCACGCCAAGGCGTACCGGCATGTGGAAGATTTCCTCGGCCAGCTCCACGGCGCCTTCCATCTTCGAGGTACCGCCGGTGAGGACGATGCCAGCGGGCACCAGGTCTTCGTAGCCGCTGCGACGCAGCTCGGCCTGAATCAGGGTGAAGAGCTCGTCGTAACGCGGCTCTACCACTTCGGCCAGGGCCTGGCGCGACAGTTCGCGCGGTGGACGGTCGCCCACGCTCGGCACCTTGATGGTCTCGCCGGCACCGGCCAGCTTGGCCAGGGCGCAGGCGTAGCGGATCTTGATTTCCTCGGCGTACTGGGTCGGGGTACGCAGCGCCATGGCGATGTCGTTGGTGACTTGGTCGCCGGCGATCGGAATCACTGCGGTGTGGCGGATGGCGCCTTCGGTGAAGATAGCGATGTCGGTGGTGCCGCCGCCGATGTCCACCAGGCACACGCCCAGCTCTTTCTCGTCGTCGGTCAGCACCGAGTAGGCCGAAGCCAGCTGCTCGAGGATGATGTCATCGATTTCCAGGCCACAGCGACGCACGCATTTCTCGATGTTCTGCGCCGCGTTCACCGCGCAGGTCACCACGTGCACCTTGGCCTCCAGACGTACGCCCGACATGCCCAGGGGCTCGCGTACGCCCTCCTGGTTATCGATCACGTAGTCCTGCGGCAGGGTGTGCAGCACGCGCTGGTCGGCCGGAATGGCCACGGCCTGGGCAGCATCGAGTACGCGCTCGAGGTCGGCAAGGCTGACCTCGCGGTCGCGGATCGCGACGATGCCGTGGGAGTTCAGGCTGCGGATATGGTTGCCGGCAACCCCGACGAACGCCGAGTGGATGCGGCAGCCGGCCATCAGCTGGGCTTCTTCCACCGCACGCTGGATCGACTGCACCGTCGACTCGATGTTCACCACCACGCCTTTCTTCAGCCCGCGGGACGGGTGGGTGCCGATACCGACGATCTCCAGGGTGCCGTCTTCGGCCACTTCGCCGACCAGCGCCACCACCTTGGAGGTGCCGATATCCAGCCCGACGATCATTTTTCCGCTATGCGCGTTTGCCATGGTCCTGCCTCTCTCTAATTCTTCGCAACGGCGGGTTGGGCCGTCGTCGGTGCATTCGGTTCCCGCCAGCCAACGGCCAACCCGTTGGCGTAACGCAGATCGATGCGGGCGATGTTGGTGATCTGCTCTTTGAGTGTCTTGTCGTATATGGCAATGAACCGGCGCATCTTCTCCACCAGATGATCGCGCCCCAGCAGCAGTTCGATGCCTGGGCCGGCGCTACCGGCGCCGGTGGTCAGGAACCAACTGCCACGCTCGCGCAGCTCCAGGCGAGCGATGGAAAAGCCCATGGGGCGCAGCATCTGGCTCAATACCTGATACTGCTGCATCACTTGTTGCTGAGCGCGCTGCGGCCCGAACAGCTGCGGCAGGTGCTCATAGTTGGCCAGCTCACGCGGGGTGAACGCCTGGCCCTGGTTGTTGAGCAGCGCTTCATCGCCCCAGCGGGCCACCGGCAGTTGCTCTTCGAGGCGAATCACCACCTCGTCGGGCCACACCCGACGCACTTCGGCATGGGCGATCCAGGGCATCTGCTCGAGCTCGGTACGCATCGCTGGCAAGTCGACGCTGAAGAAGCTCGCCGCCACGTACGGCGCAATACGCTGCTGCACCGCCTGCTGGCTGATGTAGCTGAGGTCGCCCTGCACGGCGATCTTGGTGATCGGCCGGTCGGCATAGGGCATCAGGCGCACCGCGCCTTCATACGCGCCGAAACCGGCAGCGACCAGCAGCACCGGCCAGAGCAGGCGCTTGAACACACTGAAGTTGGCCTTGGGCAGGCGCGCCGACATTGGCTCCTTGGCCACCAGTCGGCTGGCACCCCGCGGCACCGGCTTGCTACGGCCGGGCGTCACGGGGGGCTGCTGACGTAACATCGCGCCTTGCATGGCTATTAACCTCGCGTCTCGACACTGGCAGCCAGGATCGCCAGCACCAGTTGCTGGAAGTCCAGGCCCGCCGCTCGGGCCGCCATGGGCACCAGGCTATGGTCGGTCATGCCGGGTGCGGTGTTGACTTCGAGCAGCCAGAAACGCCCCTGCTCGTCCTGCATGACATCCAGACGCCCCCAGCCTTCGATGCCAACGGCATCGCAGGCACGCGCGGTCAGGTCGATCAGTTCCTGCTCCTTTTCGGCACTCAGCCCGCACGGAATGCGGTACTGGGTATCGTTGGCGATGTACTTGGCGTCGTAGTCGTAGAACACGTGCGGGGTGCCCAGCGCGATCGGCGGCAGCACCTGGCCACGCAGCACGGCGATGGTGAACTCCGGACCGTGGATCCACTGCTCGACCAGCACCTGCGAATCGTAGCGGGCAGCGTCTTTCCAGGCTGCGACCAGTTCTTCGGCGTTGTTCACCTTGGCCATGCCGATGCTCGAACCTTCATGGGCCGGTTTGACGATCAGCGGGAAGCCCAGTTCCTTGGCGGCCTCGACGCAATCGTGCTCGCTGGCCAGCACGGCGTGGTGCGGCGTGGGGATACCCAGGCTTTTCCACACCTGCTTGGTGCGCAGCTTGTCCATGGCCAGGGCCGAAGCGAGGATGCCGCTGCCGGTGTAGGGAATGCCCAGGCACTCGAGCAGGCCTTGCATGCTGCCGTCTTCGCCACCACGGCCGTGAAGAATGATGAAGGCGCGGTCGATGGTTTCGCGTTGCAGAATGTCCAGCAGGTCGTCACCCACATCGATCGGCAGCACGTCGACACCCGCCGAGGTCAGCGCTTCGATCACCGCCGCGCCGGATTTCAGCGACACCTCGCGCTCGGCGCTCTTGCCGCCATAGAGCACGGCGACACGACCGAAGGCTTTCGGGTCGAGGGTCGAGTGCAGCTTGTCGTAGGCGATAGTCACAGCGGTTTCTCCTGCTTGGCGACGGCGCCAGCGAACAACGGGCTTTTCATCAACTGCGGGGCCAGGCCACCGACATCGCCGGCACCCTGGCAAAGCAGGATGTCGCCGGCACGCAGCAGCGGCTTGACCAATGGCGCAAGCTCCGCGCCACGTTCGATGTAGATCGGGTCCAGCTTGCCGCGCTGGCGGATGCTGTGGCACAGCTGGCGGCTGTCGGCGCCGGGAATCGGCTCTTCGCCGGCCGGGTAGACTTCCATCAGCAGCAGTACGTTGGCATCGCCAAGCACCTGGACGAAATCGTCGTACAGGTCACGGGTACGGCTGTAGCGGTGCGGCTGGTAGACGATGACCAGGCGACGGCTCGGCCAACCACCACGCACGGCCTTGATGACCGCCGCGACTTCGGTTGGGTGGTGGCCATAGTCGTCCACCAGCATCACGCTGCCGCCCTCTACCGGCAGCTCGCCATATACCTGGAAGCGTCGACCCACGCCCTGGAAGCCGGACAGGCCCTGGACGATAGCTTCGTCGGTGATGCCCTCGTCGGTGGCAATGGCGATAGTGGCCAGGGCGTTGAGCACGTTGTGGTTGCCCGGCATGTTCACCGACACCTCAAGCGGCTCGCAGTCGCGGCGCAGCACGGTGAAGTGGGTCTGCATGCCTTGCTGGCGCACATTGATGGCGCGGATGTCAGCCTCTTCGCTGAAACCGTAGGTGACGGTCTGGCGCTGGACCTGCGGCAGGATCTCGCGCACCACCGGGTCGTCCAGGCACATCACCGCCAGGCCGTAGAACGGCAGGTTGTGCAAGAACTCGACGAAGGTTTTCTTCAGTTTGTTGAAGTCGCCCTCGTAGGTCGCCATGTGGTCGGCGTCGATGTTGGTGACCACGGCGACCATCGGCTGAAGGTGCAGGAAGCTGGCATCGCTCTCGTCGGCTTCGGCGATCAGGTAGCGGCTGGTGCCGAGCTGGGCATTGGTGCCGGCGGCAGTCAGGCGGCCACCGATGACGAAGGTCGGGTCCAGGCCACCGGCGGCGAACACCGACGCCAGCAGGCTGGTGGTGGTGGTCTTGCCATGGGTACCGGCCACGGCGATGCCATGGCGGTAGCGCATCAGCTCAGCCAGCATTTCGGCACGCGGTACCACCGGGATGCGGCGCTCCAGGGCGGTGGCGACTTCCGGGTTGGCCGGGTTGATGGCACTGGACACCACCAGCACGTCGGCGTTGGCGGCGTTCTCGGCACGATGGCCGATGAAGATCTCGGCACCGAAGGATTCGAGGCGCTGGGTGACCGGCGAAGCCTTGAGGTCGGAACCGGACACTTCATAGCCCAGGTTCAGCAGCACTTCGGCGATGCCGCACATGCCCACGCCGCCGATACCGACGAAGTGGATGCGACGAATACGGCCCATCTTTGGGTGAGGCATGGCTTTCTGGCTTTCAACCATGGGCCACCTCCAGGCAGATATCGACCACGGTGCTGGTTGCAGCAGGCTTGGCCAGGCGGCGTGCGGTGCCGGCCATGGTGTTGAGTTTCTCGGGTTGCATCAGCACCTCGTTCAGGCGTTCAGCGAGTTGCGCTGCGCCAGTTGTCGCTTGTGGCATCAGGAAGGCGGCACCTTCGCGAGCCAGATATTGGGCGTTGTGGGTCTGGTGGTCGTCGATGGCATGGGGCAAGGGCACCAGCATCGAGGGCAGGCCCGCCGCCGCGAGTTCGCTGACGGTCAGGGCGCCGGCCCGGCACACCACCATGTCGGCCCAGCCATAGGCGTGGGCCATGTCTTTGATGAAGGGCTCTACCTGAGCCTCGATCCCGGCCTCGCGATAACGCTCGGCGGTGATCGGCGCATGCTGCTTGCCGGCCTGGTGGAAAACTTCCGGTCGCAGGTCGGCAGGCACCTCGGACAGGGCCTTAGGCAGCAATTTGTTCAATGGTTCCGCACCCAGGCTACCGCCGAGCACCAAAAGCCGTGCACGGCGCTCGGCCAGGGGCGCGCGCGCAGCCTCCAGGAACAGCTCCGGGCGCACCGGGTTGCCGGTGGTACGCCGCTTGTCGCTGGTCGCGAAGGTGTCGGGGAAAGCTTCGCAGACTCGCGCCGCCAGCGGCACCAGCAGGCGATTGGCGGTACCTGCGCGGGCGTTCTGCTCATGGATCACCAGCGGTACGCCGCACAGGCGCGCGGCAACGCCGCCGGGGCCGGTGACATAGCCGCCGAAGCCCAGTACGCATACCGGCTTGAGTTGGCGAATGATGCGCCGCGCCTGTAGCACGGCCTTGACCAAGGTGAACGGCGCCTTGAGCAGCGACAGCTTGCCCTTGCCGCGCAGCCCGGTGACCTGGATCAGGTGCAGTGGCAGCCCGGCCTGAGGCACCAGTTCGTTCTCGATGCCACGCGGGGTGCCAAGCCAGTGCACGCTGTAGCCACGGGCCTGGAACTCGCGGGCGCAGGCCAGGGCCGGGAACACGTGGCCCCCGGTGCCGCCTGCCATGATCAGGATGTTCTTGCCGTCAGCGGCCATGATGGGGCTCCTCGGCAAAATCACTCTCGTTGAATTCGTGTTCCTCGCTGCCCAGGTGCGTGCGGCTCTCCCATTCGATTCTGAGCAACAGCCCCACACAGGCACAGCAGATCACCAGAGAACTGCCGCCGTAGCTGAGGAATGGCAGGGTCAGGCCCTTGGTCGGCAGCAGGCCGACGTTCACCCCGATATTGATGAGGAACTGGCCGATCCACAGGAAGGCCAGGCCAAAGGCCATGTAGGCCGCGAAGAATTGCTTGGCCTTCTCGGCCCAAAGGCCGATGTACAGCGCTCGAATGGTGACGAACATGAACAGCGCCACGGTGCACAACGAACCGATCACGCCCAGCTCCTCGGCCAGCACCGAGAACACGAAGTCGGTGTGCGCTTCAGGCAGGTAGAACTGCTTCTGCACACTGTTGCCCAGGCCCACGCCCAGCCATTCGCCACGACCGAAGGCGATCAGCGCCTGGGTCAGTTGGTAGCCGGAACCGAACTGGTCCGACCAAGGGTCGGTGAAGGTGATCAGTCGCGCCATCCGGTAGGGTTGCGCCTGCACCAGCACGAACACCGCGACCACCGCCAGCGCCACCATCAGGCTGAAGCGGAACAGGCCGACGCCACCCAGGAACAGCATGGCGGCTGCGGCCCCCATCATGACCACGGTAGCGCCGAAGTCCGGCTCCATCAGCAACAGACCGGCCATTGGCAGCAGCACGATGAAGGGCTTGAAGAAGCCCATCCAGCTCTCGCGCACTTCGGTCTGGCGACGTACCAGGTAGCCGGCCAGGTAGATCACCACGAACACCTTGGCGATTTCCGAGGGCTGGACGTTGAAGAAGCTGAAGCCGATCCAACGCATCGAACCGTTCACTTCGCGGCCGATACCCGGCACCAGCACCAGTACCAACAGGGCAAATGCGCCGATCAGCAGCATGAAGCCCATGCGCTGCCAGGTGGCGATCGGCACCATCATGGTGACGATGCAAGCCCCCAGGCCCAGCGCCACGTAGATCAGGTGGCGAGTCATGTGGTACAGCGGGTTGCCGGACTGCACGGCGGCCACTTCCGAAGAGGCCGAGGTGATCATCACCAGGCCCAGGCCAAGCAGCGCGAGGCAGCCGACGAGCAGCGGGAAGTCGAGGTCGATGCCACGGCCACTGATCAGCGGCGACGGGTATGGCTTGATGATGTCGAAGATCATGCCAACCCTCCCGCTGCCTGGGCGAACAGGCGCCCGCGCTCTTCGAAGCTCTTGAACATGTCGAGGCTGGCGCAGGCAGGCGACAGCAGCACGGCGTCCCCGGGCTGGGCAAGTTCCGCGCAACGTTGCACGGCCTCTTCGAGGGTCTTGACCCGCACCAGCGCCGCGGCATTGCCAAGGGTCTCGGCCAGGCGTTCGGCATCACGCCCCAGTAGCACCACTGCGCGGCAGTGTTCGGCCACCGGCTGGCGCAAGGCCGCGAAATCGGCGCCCTTGCCATCGCCGCCGGCGATCAGCACCAGCTTGCCGTCGATATCGGCACCCAGGCCTTCGATGGCAGCCAAGGCTGCACCGACATTGGTGGCCTTGGAATCGTCATACCAGTTGACGCCATTTCGCTCGCGGACCCACTGGCAGCGATGGGCAAGGCCTGCGAATTCACGCAGGGCCTCGAGCATCGGCTCGAACGGCAGGCCAACGGCGTGGCCCAGGGCCAGCGCAGCCAGGGCGTTGCTGTAGTTATGGGCGCCACGAATCTTCAGTTCGCGCACCGGCATGAGGGCCTGGAACTCGTACGCCAGGTACTTCTCGCCATCCACTTCACGCAGGCCAAAGGCCTTGAAATCAGGGCTGTTGAGGCCGAAGGTCCAGCACGGACGGCCTTCTACCGGCAAGGGTCGGCTCAACGCGTCCTGGCGGTTCACCACCACCTGGCGTGCACCACGGAAGATGCGGTGCTTGGCCAGGTGATAGGCCGGCAGGCCGCTGTAGCGGTCCATGTGGTCTTCGCTGATGTTCAGCACGGTGGCCACTTCAGCATTGAGCTGGTCGGTGGTCTCGAGCTGGAAACTCGACAGTTCCATCACGTACAGCTCGACCGCATCATCCAGCAGGTCCAGTGCAGGCGTGCCGAGGTTGCCGCCCACGGCCACGCGCTTGCCGGCCTTGGCGGCCATCTCGCCCACCAGGGTGGTCACGGTGCTCTTGGCATTGGAGCCGCTGATGGCCACGATCGGTGCCTTGGCATAGCGGGCGAACAGGTCGATGTCGCCGGACAGCTTCACGCCACGCGCGGCCGCCTGCTGCAAGGCCGGGGTGGCCAGTGCCAGGCCAGGGCTGACATACAGCTCGTTGGCGCGGCACAGGAACTCTGGGTCGAGTTCGCCACAACGCACTTCCACCTGCGGGTATTCACGGCGCAGGGTTTCCAGTTCCGGCGGCTGCTCGCGGGTGTCGGCGACCGCAAAGGCAATGCCCCGGCTCGCCAGGAAGCGAACCAGGGACATGCCGCTCTTGCCGAGGCCGACAACGATGCGGAATTGGTCGGAAGCGATCAGTGACACGCTCGTTTACCTCAGCTTCAGGGTGGCAAGGCCGATCAGCACGAGAATCACGGTGATGATCCAGAAACGGACGATCACACGCGGCTCGGGCCAGCCCTTGAGTTCAAAGTGGTGATGAATCGGTGCCATGCGGAACACGCGCTTGCCGGTGAGCTTGAACGACGCCACCTGGATCACCACCGACAGGGTTTCCACCACGAAGATGCCGCCCATGATGAACAGCACGATTTCCTGGCGGACGATGACCGCGATGGTGCCCAGCGCCGCCCCCAGGGCCAGCGCACCGACATCGCCCATGAATACCTGGGCCGGGTAGGTGTTGAACCACAGGAAGCCAAGGCCGGCGCCGATCAGTGCACCGCAGAACACGATCAGCTCGCCCGAGCCCGGAACGTAGGGAATCAACAGGTATTCGGCGAATTTCACGTTACCCGACAGGTAGCAGAAGATGCCCAGGGCACCGCCGACCATCACCGTCGGCATGATCGCCAGGCCGTCGAGGCCATCGGTGAGGTTTACCGCGTTGCTGGAGCCGACGATGACGAAGTAGGTGAGCACGATGAAGCCTGCGCCCAGCGGAATGGTGAAGTCCTTGAGGAATGGCACGATCAGCGTGGTTTCGACGCTGGTTGGCGCCGTCATGTAAAGGAAGACCGCGGCGCCCAGGCCGAACACCGACTGCCAGAAATACTTCCAGCGGCTCGGCAGGCCACGGGAGTTCTTCTCGATGACCTTGCGGTAGTCGTCCACCCACCCGATCGCACCGAACAGCAGGGTAACGATCAGCACCACCCACACGTAGCGGTTGGACAGGTCGGCCCATAGCAAGGTGCTGATACCGATGGCAGAGAGGATCAGCGCGCCACCCATGGTCGGCGTGCCGGACTTGGACAGGTGCGATTGCGGGCCGTCGTTACGCACGGCCTGGCCGATCTGGCGGATCTGCAGGGTACGGATCATCCACGGGCCCAGCCACAAGGCCAGGGACAACGCGGTCAGCACTCCCAGGATCCCGCGCAGGGACAGGTACTGGAAGACCGCGAAGCCCTTGTAGAACTGTTGCAGGTACTCAGCCAACAGCAGCAGCATTAATGTTTCTCCCCGCTGGCGCCGCACAGCGCGACCACGACGTTTTCCATCGCAGCACTGCGCGAGCCCTTGATCAAGATAGTGGTGTCGCCGGTGCTTTCGACGCGAACAGCATCGATAAGCTCGGCTTGAGTTGCGAAATGCTGGCCATTGGCACCGAACGCCTTGACCGCATGTGCCATGTTGGTGCCTGTCGCATACAGGGCGTCTACCTTGCCCCGCGCGTACTCGCCCACCTGGCGATGGCCTTCCTCGGCCCATTGGCCGAGTTCGCCGATATCCCCGAGCACCAGGAGGGTGCGCCCGGAAAAGCCGGCGAGTATATCAATGGCTGCGCACATCGAGGTGGGATTTGCGTTGTAGGTATCGTCGATCACCCGCACGCCGTTCGGCGCCAGTTGCGCCACTGCCCGGCCCTTGACCGGCTGCACCGCGCCGAGGCCTGCAGCAATGCCCGGCAGGCTCACACCCAGGGCATGGGCGGCGGCGGCAGCGGCCAGGGCGTTGGCAACGTTATGAGTACCCAGCAGGTTCAGTTGAACCGGCACGCTGCCATTGGGCCCGTGCAGGGTGAAAGATGGGCAACCCCGGGCGTCGCGGCCGATATCGCTGGCATGGAAGTCGGCCTGGGCGTTGGCCAGGGCGAAGCTCAGCACTTCGTGCGCGCCTGCGCGCTTGCGCCAGATGGCGAAGGCCTTGTCGTCCAGGTTGAGCACGGCGACACCGCCCTCACCCAGGCCTTCGAGGATTTCCCCCTTGGCCTCGACGATCTTTTCCGGGCCGCCGAACTCGCCCACGTGGGCAGTGCCGGCATTGTTCAAAATGACCACCTGCGGCTTGGTCAGGCCGACGGTGTAGCGAATTTCGCCGATGCGCGAGGCCCCGAGCTCGATCACCGCTGCACTGTGCTCGGAGGAAATCTCCAGCAGCGTCAGGGGCGCACCGAGGTCGTTGTTCAGGTTGCCGCGCGTGGCCAGGACCGGGCCACGGGTACGCAGGATGCTGGCGAGCAGCTCCTTGACCGTGGTCTTGCCGCTGGAACCGGTAATGGCCGCGACCGGCTTGTCGTACGCGGCACGGTTGAGCGCGCCGAGCTGACCCAGGGCCAGGCGGCTATCGGCGACGACCAGCTGCGGCAGGTCGACACCGTCGACTTCGCGCTCGACCAAGGCCGCAACCGCCCCTTTGGCCTTTACGTCCGCCAGGTAGTCGTGCCCATCAAAACGCGGCCCGGCCAAGGCAACGAACAACTGCCCGGCCCCCACGCTGCGGCTGTCGATGCTGACACCGCTGAACGAGGCGTCGGCCCCGACATGGCGTGCACCCAGTGCCGTGGTCAGCTGGCTGAGTGTCATGGGCTTAAGCATGTGGAGCCTCCCAGGCTGATAGCGCCTTTTCGGCTTCGGTCAAATCGGAGAAATCATGGCGTTGGCCGTTGATCTCCTGGTAATCCTCGTGCCCCTTGCCTGCCAGCACGATGACGTCATCGGCAGCGGCACTGGCGATAAGTTGGGCAATGGCCTCGCCACGACCGGCGACAAAGGCCACCTCGGCAGGTTTGGCGAAACCAGGCCGAATGTCGTCGAAGATGCACTGCGGATCTTCGGTACGCGGGTTGTCGTCGGTGACCAGCACGCGATCGGCCAGGCGCTCGGCCACTTCGGCCATCAGTGGGCGCTTGCCGCGATCACGGTCGCCGCCACAACCGAACAGGCACAACAGTTTGCCGTGGGCGTGCGGGCGCAGGGCTTCGAGCACTTTTTCCAGCGCGTCCGGGGTGTGGGCGTAGTCGACCACCACCAGCGGCTTGTCGCCGCCACCCAGGCGCTGCATGCGGCCAGCCGGGCCTTGCAGTTGCGGGGTTACTTCAAGGATTTCATCCAGCGCATAGTCAAGCGCCAGCAGCGTGGCCACCGCCGCGAGCACATTGCTCAAATTGAAGCGACCGAGCAGCTGGCTGCGCAAGGTTCGCTCGCCCTGGGCGGTCACCAGCGTGGCGCGTACGCCATCGTCGGAGAACTGCGCCTCACGACAGAAAAGAGAAGCACCAGGGTTCTCGAGGCTGTAGCTGAGCAGCCGGGTTTCCACATGCTCGGTGGCCGGGCGACGGGCAAAGTCGGCGGCCAGGCGACGACCGAAATCGTCATCCAGGTTGACCACCTGGCAACGCAGGCTCGGCCAGGCGAACAACTTGGCCTTGGCAGCCTCGTAGGCCTCCATGCTGCCGTGGTAGTCGAGGTGATCGCGCGACAGGTTGGTCATCACCGCGATGTCGAACTCAAGGGCCGCAACACGACCTTGCTCCAAGGCGTGGGAGGAAACCTCCATGGCCACGGCCTTGGCGCCCGCTTTCTTCAGATCGTAGAGGGTCGACTGCACTGCGATCGGGTCGGGCGTAGTCAAGCGCCCGCTCTGCAGGTCGCCATGAAAACCAGTCCCCAGGGTGCCGATCAGGCCACAACGCTGGCCCAGCAGGTCGAGCGCCTGGGCCACCAGCTGGGTGACGCTGGTCTTGCCGTTGGTGCCGGTGACGCCCACCAGGTTCAACTGACGACTCGGCTCGCCATAGAAGCGCCCGGCGATCTGCGACAGCTGGCCGATCAGCCCGCGCACCGGAATCAGCGGCACGTCGGTGAGCGGCAGCACGCTGGCGCCCTGCTCTTCATAGGCCACGGCGGCTGCACCACGGGCGAGCGCGTCGGCGATGTGATCGCGGCCATCGACCTTGGCGCCCGGCACGGCGAGGAACAGGTCGCCCTGGCGCACCTGGCGGCTGTCGAGGGTCAGCTCGCGAATCAGCGGATCGCGGCTGGCCTGGGCGAAAAGCTTGCTCAATGGCATTGTCATCAACCACGCCCTCCTTTGGCGGGCGCCGCATTGACGGCTTGCTGTTCGGTCGGGGCCGGCAGGTTGTCAGGCGGCACGTTCATCAGGCGCAGGGTGCCGGACATGACCTTGCTGAATACCGGGGCCGAAACCAGGCCGCCGAAGTAACCGCCCTTGCCCGGCTCGTCGATGACCACGACGACCGCGTAGCGCGGGTCGCTCATCGGGCCGAAGCCGGCGAACAGCGAGCGGTAGGCGTTCTCGGTGTAGCCCTTGGAGCCGACCGTGGCCTTGCGCGCAGTACCCGACTTGCCGGCCACGTGATAGAACGGCACCTGGGCACGGAACACGCCGCGCGGCGCCTCGATCACCTGTTGCAGCATTTCCTGGATGGTTTCTGCGGTTTCCTTCGGCACCACCTGGGTGGCTTCCGGGGCCTTGTCGAGCTTGAGGATCGACAGCGGCACCATCTTGCCGTCGTTGGCCAGCGCCGCGTAGGCATGCACCAGTTGCAACGCGGTCACCGAGACGCCGTAGCCATAAGACAGCGTGGCGGTCTCGGCCTTGCGCCATTCGCGGTGGTTTGGCAGGTTGCCCACACGCTCGCCCGGGAAGCCCAGGCCGGTGTATTGCCCCAGGCCCAGCTGCGACATGACGCGGTAGATGGCCTCCCCGCCGATATCGAAGGCGATCTTGCTCATGCCCACGTTACTGGAGTTGATCAGGATGCCGGTCAGGTCGAGGACCGGACCTTCGCTCTTGGACACGTCCTTGATGGTGTAGCGGCCAATCTGCAGGCTGCCGGGATACACCTCGACCTTGTCGGTAGGCTTCCAGCGCCCGCTTTGCAGGGCAGCGCTCATCGATAGCGGCTTGACCGTGGAGCCCGGCTCGAACACATCGATGATCGCCCGGTTACGCATGGCGGCCGGGAACATGCTGCGGCGGTTGTTCGGGTTGTAGGTGGGCTGGTTGACCATGGCCAGCACTTCGCCGGTCTTGACGTCCATGATCACCAGGCTGCCAGCCTTGGCGTCCTGCTCGGCGATAGCGTTGCGCAGTTCGCGGGTGGCCAGGTACTGCAGGCGCAGGTCGATGGACAACGCCAAGGCCTTGCCGGCCTTGGCGTTCTTGGTGACCTGGATGTCCTTGATCAGCCGACCACGCCGGTCCTTGATGACCTGACGCTTGCCGGGCACCCCGGCGAGCCATTCGTCATAGGCCAGTTCGACACCTTCGCGGCCATGGTCGTCCAGGTCGGTGAAACCGACCATGTGTGCGGTCACGTCGCCTGCCGGGTAGAAGCGGCGGAATTCCTCGAGCCCGTAGACGCCTGGCACCTTGAGGTCGAGCACTTGCTGGCCCTGCTCCGGCGTGAGGCCACGGACCAGGTAGATGAATTCCTTGCTGGCCTGCTGGGTCAGACGCTCGCTCAGTTGCTGCGCGTCCTGCCCGAGCACTGCGGCCAGCTGCGGCCAGCGGTCCTTGTAGGCCTGCATTTCCTTGGGGTTGGCCCACAGGGTGGTGACCGGCGTACTCACGGCCAGGGGTTCGCCGTTGCGGTCGGTGATCAGGCCACGGTGCGCAGGAATGGGGATGTGTCGCAGGCTGCGGGCATCGCCCTGGCCCTTGAGGAAGTCGCGGTCTACCACCTGCAGGTCGATGATGCGCCAGCAAATGGCGCCGACCATCAGGACCAGCAGGCCAATCACCAGCCGGAAGCGCCAGGGGTAGAGAGCGCCTTCGAGCTTCATCATGGCGCCACCATCCGCACTTCATCGGCATTCGGCACGCGCATTTGCAACTGGCCAGTGGCCAGGTTCTCGATGCGGCTGTGGGCGGTCCAGGTGCTCTGCTCGAGGATCAGGCGACCCCACTCGGCCTGCGCCTTGTCACGCTCGTTGAGCTCTCCATAAAGGGTATTGAGCAACTGACGGTTCCAATGGGCGCTGTAGGACACGGCAATCGCCGAGCCCAGGACACCCACGAACAGCAGGAGCATCAGGAAGCTCCCGCCTGGAAGAGGCTTGGCGAACAAGCGGCTCACCGCAACTTCTCCGCCACCCGCATGACGGCGCTGCGCGCCCGCGGGTTGGCTTTGAGCTCTTCTTCAGAGGCGAATTGCGCTTTGCCGACAAGGCGGATCTTCGGCTCGAAGACCTTGTGCTGGACGGGCAGGTTGCGTGGCAGATTGTTTGCCTCGCCCTTGGCCAGCTTGCGCATGAACAACTTGACGATGCGGTCTTCGAGGGAATGGAAGCTGATGACCACCAGGCGCCCCCCGACCTCGAGCGCATCCAAAGCAGCCTCCAGGCCAGCCTCAAGGTCGCCAAGCTCGTTGTTCACATGGATACGCAGGCCCTGGAAGGCACGGGTGGCTGGGTTCTTGCCCTTTTCCCAGGCTGGATTGGCCACCTTGAGCACCTCGGCCAGGTCGCCAGTGCGGGTGAATGGCTGCTGCTCACGGCGCTGCACCACGGCACGGGCCATGCGCTTGGCGAAACGCTCTTCGCCGTACTCCTTGAAGACCCGGGCGATTTCCTCTTCCGGGGCGCTGGCGATGAACTCGGCAGCGCTCACACCCTTGGCGGGGTTCATGCGCATATCCAGCGGGCCGTCGTTGAGAAAGCTGAAGCCACGCTCCGGGTCGTCGAGCTGCGGCGAGGAAACGCCGAGGTCCAGCAACACGCCAGCGACCTTGCCATGCAGCTCGCGCGCGCGAGCTTCGTCGCCCATTTCGGCAAAGCTGCGCTGCACAATGACAAAGCGGCCGTCTTCGGCCGCCAGCGCTTGCCCGGTGGCAATCGCCTGTGGATCCTTGTCGAACCCCAGCAACCGCCCTTGCGGCCCGAGCTTGCTGAGGATCAGCCGGCTGTGACCGCCACGCCCGAAGGTACCGTCCAGATAGCAACCGTCGGCGCGCAGGGCCAATGCCTCGACAGCTTCGTCGAGCAGCACGGTGATGTGGTTGAAGCCGCTATCTATCGTCACAGGATCAGGTCACGCAGTTCATCGGGCATGGCGCCCGGTTGTTGAATAGCTGCAAGGTCGGCTGCCGAAACCACGTTCCAGGCATCTTCATCCCACAGCTGAAATTTGTTCAGTTGCCCCACCAGCATCGCTTTCTTGTCGAGCTTGGCGTATTCGCGCAAACGGGGCGGAACCAGGAAGCGCCCGCTGCCATCGAGCTCCAGGTCTACCGCGTTGCCGATCAACAGGCGCTGCAGGCGGCGGTTCTCTTCACGCAAGGACGGCAGCGCACGCAACTTGGCTTCTATCTGTTCCCACTCATCGAGCGGGTAGACACACAAGCAGGGGTCGACAGCGTCGATGGTCACGATCAGCTGGCCGTTGCTACGCGAATCGAGCTCGTCGCGGTACCGACTCGGCATGGCGAGTCTGCCCTTGGCATCGAGGCTGACGGCGTTGGCTCCGCGGAACACGGCTGCGACTCCCACATTTTTCGGTTTTTTGTGTCAGAAAACCCACTTCATCCCACTTTCTGCCACTTGCGCACACTATAGGAATCCGCCCGCCACACCGTCAAGGCACGTTCATAAGGAAAACCCTTACAGGACCGAGATTTAGCGCAACAAAAGAAGGCGGAAGGATTACCCAAGAAGGAAAAACGAGGGAAAAGTCAAACGCACTCAAGCGGATAGTGATCACACTTAAAGTGACTTATTAAGAGTAAGAATTTTTTGATCTTACAAATTGCGATCTGCTATCGAAAAGCAGGGAGGGGAAAGGTGGAGAGTCGATCTGTAAGCCGGGTTCTGTCGAGGACAGTCATTCCTCTACGACGGCCATCACTGGACGCCTTTAGCAACCTACCCGGTTCCGACGCGGGCCACGCCGTATGGAACCCTATTTGGTCTTGCTCCGAGTGGGGTTTACCTAGCCACGAACTGTTGCCAGTCGTGCGGTGCGCTCTTACCGCACCTTTTCACCCTTACCGGCACCGAGGTGCTTAGGCGGTTGTTTTCTGTGGCACTTTCCGTAGGCTCACGCCTCCCAGGCATTACCTGGCACTCTGCCCTATGGAGCCCGGACTTTCCTCCCCCTTCCTTTGCGGAACAAAAGAAGGCAGCGACTGTCCAATCGACTCTCCGCCGCCAAGGTTAACGGCACAGGCGCCCAAGAACAAGCACGAACTCACTGGATGCCCCTGGGTCATCACTGATTCTGCTGTTTATCCAGGGCCGCCTGGTACAACAGGTTCTTGCGCACACCGGTAATCTGCGCAGCCAACGCCGCCGCCCGCTTGAGCGGCAACTCGGCCAGCAGCAGGTCGAGCACACGCTGCGCCTCGGCACTGATCGCCTGCTCATCCTGCGGTGCACTCCAACCTGACACCAATACCACGCATTCGCCACGCTGCTGGTTGGCATCGGCCGCGACGAATGCGCGCAACTCGGCCAGCGGCAAGCCCTTCAGGGTCTCGAAGGTCTTGGTCAGTTCCCGCGCCAGCAGCGCAGGCCGCTCCCCGCCGAACACCGCCTCCATGTCTTCCAGGCATTCGAGGATACGGTGTGGCGCCTCATAGAAGATCAGGGTCCGCGGTTCTTCGCGAACCTGCTCCAGACGCGCCTTGCGCCCGGCGCTCTTGGCCGGCAGGAAGCCCTCGAAGATGAAACGGTCCGAGGGCAGCCCAGCAGCGGACAACGCAGCGATCAGGGCGCACGCACCCGGCACCGGGACTACCTTGACTCCCGCAGCGCGTGCCTGGCGCACCAGGTGGTAGCCGGGGTCGGAGATCAATGGCGTGCCCGCGTCGGACACCAGCGCCACATCATCACCCGCCAGCAACCGGGTAATGAAACGTCCACCCTCGTCACGCTCATTGTGCTCGTGGCACGCGGCCAACGGCGTGTCGATGCCGAAATGTTGCAGCAGGCGCACCGAGTGCCGGGTGTCCTCGGCGGCGATCAAGGCCACATCGGCCAGTACCTTGAGCGCACGAGCGCTCATGTCATCGAGATTGCCGATGGGCGTGGCGACGACATAGAGCGTCCCCACAGCGGATTTCGAAGCCCCTGCAACATCTGTCACTGCACACACCTGCCTTGCCGATCAAAGGCGTCATTGTAGCCCGAGCGCCCGCAACAAGGCGCAAACAACTTCACCAGCCACACCCGGACAGCGACCTATAGTGAAGGTTGCGCGTCAGCAAGATCGCGCCCCAGCCAGCGCTTGGGTACAATTGCCGACCAACTTGATCGAGTAACAGGACCCTTACATGATCGCTTGCCTGCGGCTGCTCACAGCCTTCTGTCTCGCTGCCCTGCTGGCAGCCTGCGCCAGCTCGCCCTCATCCAGCCTGGGCGAACTGCCACGCACCCCGGACGCCAGCATCGAGCAACTGCTCGACAAGGCGGCTTCCAGCAAGTCCGCCGAAGACGCCGCGCTGCTGCGCCTGAGCGCCGCCGATATGGCCTTCCAGCAGAAGGACTACCCACGCTCGGCACGCATCCTCGAGCAGGTACCATTGGAATCGCTCAAGCCGGCCCAGCAGGTATTCGCCAGCACTCTGGCCGCCGAACTGGCCATGAGCCGCAACCAGCCCAAGGCAGCCTTGAGCGTCCTGTCTCACCCAAGCCTGCAACGGCTTGGCGAACTGCCGGCAGAACAGCAGGTGCGCACCTACAGCGTGCACGCCGCAGCCCTGGAGGCAGACGGCCAGGCCCTGGCTGCCGCCCAGCAGCGCGTGCTGCTGGCACCACTGCTCAGCGAGCAGGCCGCCACTGCCAACAACGATGCGATCTGGTCGCTGGTCGCCTCGCTGCCAGCCGAGCAACTGCGCCAGCCTGGCAACGACCAGACCCTGGCCGGCTGGACCAGCCTGGCCCTGGCCGTGAAAAGCGCCGGCACCCTCGAACAGCAACAGGCTGCCATCGACACCTGGCGCAACCAGAACCCCGAGCACCCGGCAGCCAAGCAACTGCCGCAAGCCCTGGTGAAACTCAAGGACCTGGCTAGCCAGCCGTTGACCAAGATCGCCCTGCTGCTGCCCCAGGAGGGCCCCCTGGCCGGTGTCGCCCGCGCCCTGCGCGACGGTTTCATGGCTGCCCACTTCCAGGCCCAGCAGTCTGGTCAGCAAGCGCCCGCCGTGCAGGTGTTCGACAGCTCGCGCCTGACCTCGCTGGATGACTTCTACCGCCAGGCCCAGGCCAACGGCGTACAGCTGGTGATCGGCCCGCTGGAAAAAACCCTGGTGAAGAAGCTTGCCGATTATCCGCAACTGCCCATCACCACGCTCGCTCTGAACTACGCCGAAGCCGGCCAGACCGCGCCGCCGCAATTGTTCCAGTTCGGCCTCGCCGCCGAGGACGAAGCGCGCGAGGTTTCCCGCCGCGCCCGTGCCGACGGCCTGGTCCGTGCCGTGGCCCTGGTGCCGAGCGGCGAATGGGGTGACCGCGTGCTGGCTGCGTTCCGTCAGGACTGGGAAGCCAATGGCGGCACCCTGCTGGCAGCCGAACGTATCGCCCAGCCAGTCGCCCTGGCCCAACAGATCGCCGACCTGTTCCAGTTGCGCCAAAGCGAAGGCCGCGCCAAGAGCCTGCAAAGCACCGTGGGCGGCAATATCGATGCACAGCCCTCGCGCCGCCAGGACATCGACTTCATCTTCCTCGCCGCCACCCCGCAGCAGGCCCAGCAGATCAAGCCAACCCTGAACTTCCAGTACGCCGGCGACGTACCGGTTTACGCCACCTCCAACCTGTACAGCGCCAGCGGTGACGTGAACCAGTACAACGACATGAACGGCATCCGCTTCTGCGAAACCCCGTGGCTGCTGGACAACACCAACAGCCTGCGCCAGCAGGTGGTGCAACAGTGGCCGCAAGCTGCCGGCAGCCTGGGCCGCCTGTACGCCATGGGTGTCGATGCCTACAGCCTCGCGCCGCGCCTGGGCCAGCTCAAGGCGCTGCCCGACAACCGTATCGAAGGCCTGTCCGGCAGCCTGACCATGAGCCCCAGCCAGCGCGTAGAACGCCAGCTTCCCTGGGCGGAGTTCTCGGGCGGCCAGGTCAAGCGCCTGCCGGACACCCCGCGCTGATGCTCCAAGCTTCGCCCTGCACGGCCGGCCAGGCGGCAGAAGACCAAGCCCTCGAACACCTTCGAGGGCAAGGCCTGCAACTGCTGGCGCGTAATTGGCGATGCAAGGGCGGCGAGCTTGATCTGGTCATGCTCGACGCCGATACAGTAGTATTCGTCGAAGTCCGCTACCGGCTGCACGCGGACTTCGGTGGCGCCCTCGGCAGTGTCGATGGGCGCAAGCAGAAACGCCTGGTGCTTGCCGCCAGCCTGTTCCTGCAGAAGGAATCCCGCTGGGCCGATCACCCCTGCCGCTTCGACGTTGTCGCCCTACAAGGCCACCAACACGCAGGCCGACCGCTTCAATGGCTAAAAAACGCCTTCGAATGCTGAACCCATTTCGTTTTCATTGCTCTATGTTTCGCGGGCTGGCCCCTGTCGCGCGTCGCGCAGGCCTCCGCCGCACTTAAGGTCACACCTGATGGACATGCAATCCCGAATTCGCCGGCTATTCCAGGCCAGCATCGACACCAAGCAGCAAGCGATGGATACCCTGGCACCGCACATTGAGCAGGCCAGCCTGGTCATGGTCGGCGCCCTGCTCAACGAGGGCAAGATGCTCGCCTGCGGCAACGGCGGCTCGGCCGGCGATGCCCAGCACTTTTCTTCGGAACTGCTCAACCGCTTCGAGCGCGAGCGCCCGAGCCTGCCGGCCATTGCACTGACCACCGACAGTTCGACCCTCACCTCGATCGCCAACGACTACAGCTACAACGAAGTGTTCTCCAAGCAGATCCGCGCCCTGGGCCAGCCCGGCGACGTACTGCTGGCGATCTCTACCAGCGGCAACTCGGCCAACGTGATCCAGGCGATCCAGGCGGCACATGATCGCGAAATGATTGTCGTAGCATTGACCGGGCGCGATGGCGGCGGCATGGCCTCGCTGTTGCTGCCCGAGGACGTGGAAATCCGCGTTCCCTCGACGGTCACTGCGCGTATCCAGGAAGTCCACCTGCTGGCGATCCATTGCCTGTGCGATCTGATCGACAGCCAACTGTTCGGGAGTGAAGAATGATCCCCAAGCGTTTTGGCCTGATGGCCCTGACCCTGTGCCTGACCCTCTCGGGTTGCAGCTCGGTACTGACCTCGACCCGTGACAACCCGATCGAAGACGATCGCGGCACCCGCACCATCGGCAGCAAGATAGACGACTCGCTGATCGAGACCAAGGTGGCGGTCAACGTGGCCAAGGCCAACCCCGACCTGGACAGCGGCTCGCACATTGTCGTCAGCAGTTACAACGGCATCGTGCTGCTCGCCGGGCAAACCCCGCGCGCCGACCTCAAGAGCCTCGCCGAGCAGACCGCCGGCCAGGTACAGCGGGTCAAGAAAGTACACAACGAGCTGCAGGTGATGCAGCCCTCTTCCATCCTGGCGCGCAACAACGACGCCTGGCTGACCACCAAGATCAAGGCTCAGATGCTGGGTGACGCCAATGTACCCGGCTCGCGCATCAAAGTGATTACCGAAAACGGCATCGTCTACCTTCTCGGCCTGGTCACCCAACGCGAGGCCAATGCGGCCACCGCCGTGGTGCAGAGCGTCTCTGGCGTGCAGAAGATCGTCAAGCTGTTCGAATACATCGACTGATACCCGCAACAACTTCACAGCGTTAGGAAGCCCCCATGAAGAAGCACTTGCTGTCTGCCCTCGCCATCGCCGCCTTCGCCACCCTGGCAGGCTGCTCCACCCCGAGCGTGATTACCCTGAACGACGGCCGCGAGCTACAGACCACCGACACTCCGGAGTTCGACCGCGCATCGGGCTTCTACGAGTTCGAGCAGCTCGACGGCAAGCCAACCCGTGTCAACAAAGACCAGGTTCGCACGATCAAAGAGCTGTAACCCTCGGCCGGCGGCCACGAAAAAGGCGATCCGCAAGGATCGCCTTTTTTGTTACTTCACAACTTTGAGGCTCGGCCTGCCCGAGGGGCGTGGCGGCTGGCCTCCGCCTTCAGGCGGGCCATCTTCATCCGGTTCCCCACGCTCATCTTCCAGCTCCTGCGCTTCTTCCATCAGCGGCGGCTCCAGCTCGAAGACCATGCCCTGGCCGTTTTCCCGTGCATAGATCCCCAGGATGGCACCTGCCGGCACATACAGCGAATGCGCCACGCCACCGAAGCGCCCTTCGAAACTGACCGCTTCGTTGTCCATGTGCAGGCTACGCACGGCACTAGGGGAAATATTCAGGACGATCTGGCCATCGCTGGCAAAGCCCTGGGGCACCTGGACCGCAGGGTACTCGGCATTGACCAGCATGTGGGGGGTGCAATCGTTGTCGACGATCCACTCGTACAGCGCTCTGAGCAAATAGGGGCGACTGGATTTCATCACCGACTCCTTAAACCTTGTTCATTTCACGTTCCGCAGCAGACAGGCTCGCCTGGAAAGGCTCGCGAGCGAACTGTCGCTCCATGTAATCCAGCAGCGGCTTGGCCTGCCGTGGCAATTCGATACCCATCACCGGCAATCGCCACAAGATGGGTAATAGACAACAGTCCACCAGACTTTGCTCCTCACTCATGAAGCACGCGAACTCCCTGAACAGCGGGGAGACGCCGGTCAGGCTTTCACGCAGTGCCTTGCGAGCGTCGTCACGCGCCGCCGCGGAACTGCGCACGTCCAGCAGCGTGTCGGCCAGCGCACACCAATCGCGCTGGATGCGGTGTATCAGCAGGCGGCTATTGCCACGCGCCACCGGGTACACCGGCATCAGCGGTGGGTGGGGATAGCGCTCCTCGAGGTACTCCATCACCACGGTCGATTCGTACAACGCCAAGTCTCGGTCGACCAGGGTTGGCACACTGCCGTAGGGGTTCACTTCGATCAGCTTGGGTGGCAGGCGATCGGCGGCAACGTCGATGATCTGCACACTGACGCCCTTCTCGGCGAGAACAAGGCGTACCCGATGAGAATAATGGTCAGCGGGGTCGGAATAGCAGGCTAACCTGTTGGTCGCGCCCATGAAGCTCCTCCTCGCATGGGAATGCTTGTAATACTGCAAATGCAAACGCGCCCTGGGGGCTCCTTCGCCATCGCGAAGGAGCCCCCAGGGCGCGTTCAACTACCAGAAACTACTGCGTGATCAGTGCACGTCCTTCCAGTATTCGCGCTTGAGCAAGTAGGCGAACACGAAGAAGAAAGCCAGGTACAGCAACACGTAGGTACCGATGCGCTGGCTTTCCAGTTTGACCGGGTTGGCCGAATAGGCCAGGAAGGTCACTAGGTTCTTGACCTTCTCGTCGAACTGCTCAGGCGTCAGGGTACCGGATTTCGGCTCGATGGTCAGCTGGTCACAGGCTTCATGGGTCAACGGGCTACCGGTCAGCGGGTCGTACTGCTTCTTGCCATCGACCACGGTCTGCACCTGTTTGCAACCGATGACCTGGTTGCCTTGCAGCCCAACCAGCACATTGGGCATGCCGACGTTCGGGAACACCTTGTTGTTCACCCCGTAAGGGCGCGACTTGTCCTCATAGAAGCTGCGCAGGTAACTGTACAGCCAGTCGTTGCCACGCACCCGGGCGACCAGCGTCAGGTCCGGCGGCGCGGCGCCGAACCAGGTTTTGGCGTCGTCGGCCTGCATGCCGATCTTCATGTGGTCGCCGATCTTGGCGCCGGTGAATACCAGTTTCTCGAGCATCAGCTCGTGGGGAATACCCAGGTCGTCGGCCACACGCTCGTAACGCTGGAACTTGGCGCTGTGGCACCCCATGCAATAGTTGGCGAAGGTACGCGCACCGTCCTGCATGGCGGCCTTGTCGGTGAGGTCGATATCGACCTTGTCCAGTGCTACGCCCTGCCCCGCGGCGAAGGCCAAGCTGGGCATGATTGCCAGGCAAAATACTGCAATAAGCTTTTTCATCAGCCAGTCACCCTTTCCGGAACCGGTTTGGTCTTCTCCATCCTTGTGTAGAACGGCATCAGGAGGAAGTAGGCGAAATACAGCACGGTGCAGACCTGCGACAGCAGGGTCCGCCCCGGCGTAGGCGCGAGCACGCCAAGTACGCCCAGGATGACGAAGGACACACAGAACACCAGCAGGGAGATCTTGCTCAGCCAACCCTTGTAGCGCATCGAGCGTACCGGGCTGCGGTCGAGCCAGGGCAGCACGAACAGCACGGCGATCGCCGCCCCCATGGCGATGACCCCTAGCAGCTTGTCGGGTACCGCGCGCAAGATCGCGTAGAACGGCGTGAAGTACCACACCGGCGCGATGTGCTCGGGCGTCTTGAAGGCGTTGGCCTGTTCGAAGTTTGGTTTTTCCAGGAAGTAGCCGCCCATTTCGGGGAAGAAGAACACCACGGCACAGAACACGAAGAGAAACACCACCACGCCGACAATATCCTTGACGGTGTAGTACGGGTGGAAGGGAATGCCGTCCAGCGGGATGCCGTTCTCGTCCTTTTTCTTCTTGATGTCCACGCCATCCGGGTTGTTCGAGCCCACTTCGTGCAGGGCCAGGATATGCAGCACCACCAGGCCCAGAATCACGATGGGCAAGGCGATCACATGCAGGGCGAAGAAGCGGTTCAGGGTGATGCCGGAGATCAGGTAGTCACCGCGGATCCACTGGGTCAAGTCGTCGCCGATCACCGGAATGGCGCCGAACAGCGAAATGATCACCTGGGCACCCCAGTAGGACATCTGGCCCCAAGGCAGCAGGTAGCCCATGAAGGCCTCGGCCATCAGCGCCAGATAGATCAGCATGCCGAACAGCCACACCAGCTCGCGCGGCTTCTGGTACGAGCCGTAGAGCAGCCCACGGAACATGTGCAGGTAGACCACCACGAAGAACGCCGAGGCTCCGGTGGAGTGCAGGTAGCGCAGAATCCAGCCGTACTCCACGTCGCGCATGATGTACTCGACCGAGGCGAACGCCTCTTCGGCCGAAGGCGTGAAGCTCATGGTCAGCCACACACCGGTGACGATCTGGTTGACCAGCACCAGCAACGCCAGTGAGCCGAAGAAGTACAGGAAGTTGAAGTTCTTGGGCGCGTAATACTTGCTCAGGTGGTCTTCCCACATCTTGGTGGCGGGGAAGCGAGCGTCAATCCAGTCCATGAACTTGCTCATCATGCGTTCTCCTGGTCGACGCCGATGACGATGATCTCGTCCGACTCGTAAGAGTGCGGCGGCACGGGCAGGTTGAGAGGTGCCGGCTGGGCCTTGTAGACGCGGCCAGCGAGGTCGTAGTGGGAGCCGTGGCAAGGGCAGAAATAACCACCTACCCACTTCGGCCCAAGGTCAGCTGGTGCGACTTCCGGGCGGAAGGTCGGCGAGCAGCCCAGGTGGGTGCAGAGCCCGACCAGGATAAGGATTTCCGGCTTGATGGAACGAACCTGCGGGTCGACGTAGGTAGGCTGTACCGATGCCTTGGACTCAGGATCAGACAGGTCGCCCGCGATTTTCTTGAGGTTGTCGAGGATCTCCTGCGTTCGTCGCACGATGAACACTGGTTGGCCGCGCCATTCGGCCACCATCTGCTGGCCCGGCTCGACCTTGGCGATATTGACCTTCACCGGTGCCCCTGCGGCTTTCGCCTTGGCACTGGGGAA
>NZ_JAVAYC010000012.1:0-156655 GCF_042709235.1 Pseudomonas sp. LS_2
ACCGGCGACCGATTCGAGCTTGTTGACCAGCGACGCTTGCCCGCCTACATAGGCGTCGTCCTTGGCCACGACCGTGACAGTACCAGTGGCGCTGCCCGCCGCGACGGTGACCTGGGTGCCGTCGCTCAAGGTGAAGGTCAGACCGCCGTGTCCCGTGACCGGCAGGCCCTGGGCACTGCTGAGGCTGACGGTATAGGTCACCTCGCCGCCTTCGCTGACCGTGGTCTTGTCTGCCGTAAGGGTGGCGACCACTTCGCTGGTGGTGTCATTGATCAGCACCGTGGCCGGGCCGCCCAGTACCAGGTGCTCGAAGGTCTTGCCAGCCACGGTGGCATCGCTCACACCCAGGCTGACCTGGCCGGCATCTTTGAATACGTCATCGCCCTGGGCCGGCAGGCTGTAAGTGGCCTGGGTCTGGCCCGCAGCAATCACCACCGTAGCGCCATTGCTCAAGGTCACGTTCAGGTCGTGGTCGAGCCTTTGGTTGAGCGACAGGGTGAAGGTCGGCGCCTGGTCTTCGGTCACGTTGCCATTGGCGGTGATGCTGACCGCCACGGTGTCGATACTGTCACTCACCAGCGTGCTGACAGGTGTCGGGTTGGCCACGAGATTCTCGAAGTTGCCGCCCGTTACCCCCGCGATCGTGGTGGTTATCGTGGAGCCATTCACATACACATCGTTCGTTGGCGTCTGCACCGCGATGCTGCCAGTCGAGTTGCCGGCTTCGACCAGAATCGACTGGCCATTGGACAAGGTGATGGTCACCGGAGTCTGTGCCGGGTTGCTCAGGGTCACGGTGTAGGTAATCACGCCGCCCTCGCCCACGGTCGGCGTGGCCGAAAGCGTTGCGGTGGTGGTGTCGAGGGTGTCGGTGATGGTGGTGACCGCAGGGGCGGGGTTCGGGGTGACGACCAGGCCGTTGCCACCACTGGTGCCGACGACGGTGGCGGACACTTGCCCCCCGTCCAGGTACACCGTGTCGTTGGGCGGCAGGGTCACGTTGACCGTGCCGCTGGTCTGGCCTGCGGCAATGACGATCACTGCACCGTTGGACAAGGTCACGGTCAGGTCGGTAAGTGGTGGTTGGCCCACGGTGGCGGTGTACACGATCACCCCGCCGGCCTCGGTGAGGGTCTGCGTGGCGCTCAGGGTCAGCGCCGTGCCGATGGGCGCCGGGGTGGTGCTGGCAAGGGGGTTGTTGACGCTGGTATCCGGCGCGCCCAGCTCCAGGTTGGCCATGCTGATGGCGAAGCCCAGCGGGTTGGTCGCAAAGCCCACGGTAGGGTCCACGACGGCCGCGGTTTCCTGCAATTGCACGAAGCCGTGGCCACCGCCCGCGTTACCGCCCCCCGCCGAGGTGGGGCCTGCGGCGGTGGGGTCCAGTGCGGTGGTCGGGTCGGCGCCGGCAGCAATGGCTTGCTGCAGCTCTTCCACCGAAGGCGCCTGTTGTGCCCTGGCCTGGCCCAGGTCGGAGCTCGCATCGGGGGTATCCGCGCTCCATTGCGTGTCGCGGCCCAGGTCGAGCAGGCGGCCGTCGGCCAGCTCGAGGGTGATCGCGCCCCCTGGGCCGGTCAGCACCTGCTCGCCAGCGAACAATCGGTCTCCTTCGATGAGAACCCGGCGAACGCCTTCCGGGGATACCGCGATAACTTGGCCAACAACGCTTTTGACGATGGCAACGGCAGTGCTCATGAAGTTCTCCGGGTTACCCGACCAGTCGCTTCCGTGCCCGGCTGGCGCAGAGAAGCGCCGTGCCGGAGGAATATTCTTGAGTCAGTGGGGTTCGCAACTTTCAGGGCGGAGGGTATGTGCGCCACTGACGGCAGTAAGGCCTCTGGAAAATCCAGACGCACCTGACCTCATGTCACATCGATAGTTGCCGGCTTGCCAATTCTTACTTTGGTATTAGTTAGGAGGTGTTCCCAGTGATTCCATTGCAATATCGCTCGGCGAAATGCCGGTTATGGCAAGCCTTGATTGCGAGCGTGGAACTGGACGTGTCAATGACGGGCCTCCTGGCCTGTCTCAACGGGTTTGCAAGGAATTCGCTGCAATACCTTGCATCGGCTCAATCACAGGTTAGTCTTGCTGGGACGTCGAGAGGTAGTTCGATCCGCAATGCCGGGGCGATATGAAACCTTCCGCGCCTGCCGCCGTCTGGTATACGTGGAGAGCAAGCGAGCGTTAGCCCGGTAATAACGGTACAGCCTGTCATGTTATTGACTGGTACGAATTAATGAAGCCGGGATATTGCTAATTCATTAATTAGAAAGGCTGAAAGTTGGGTGGGCTGCTCCTTTGCTCGGAAGGCTCACTGCCCATCTACTGCAAGGATGAAGAGAGCGCCGCGTGGAATCTGAAGTCAGTCGAGTTCAACTCAGTCACGACCCCCGCAGTCAGCATGACGACCCCTTGCTGGATAGCCTGCTGACCCTGTGTGTCTTGCATCAGAAGCCGGCCAGCCGGGCCATGTTGACGACCGGGCTGCCCTTGCCGGCCCAGCGTATGAGCCCCGAGCTGCTGCCTCGCGCCGCCGCCCGTGCCGGTCTCCAGGGGCGTCTGTTGCAACGCAAGCTCGAGCAGATCCCCACCTTGGCCATGCCCGCCATGCTGCTGCTCAAGGAAGGCCGCAGCGCTGTGCTGCTGGGCTGGGAGAACGCCGACACCGCGCGCTTGCTGCTCAGCGAGAGCGACGGCGGCGAAGTGCTGGTGACCCGCGAGGCGCTGGTCAGCGACTACAGCGGCAAGGTGTTCTTCGCCCAGCCGCAACACAAGTTCGACGTCAACCACGGCAACCTCATCCCTCGCACCCGCTCGTGGTTCCGCGACACCTTGCTGCGCAGCAAGTGGCTGTACATCGACGCCATCGCCGCCAGCCTGGTGATCAACCTGATCGCCCTGGCCGCACCGCTGTTCGTGATGAACGTGTACGACCGGGTAGTGCCGAACCAGGCCACCTCGACCCTGTGGGTACTTGCCGTGGGCATCGCCGGGGCCTACGTCTTCGATCTTGTCCTCAAGGGCCTGCGCAGCCTGTGCCTGGACCTGGCCGGCAAGAAGACCGACCTGATCATTTCGGCCACGCTGTTCGAACGTATCGTCGGGATGTCGATGAAGTTTCGCCCGGCACGGGTCGGCAGCTTCGCCCAGAACATCCACGAGTTCCAAGGCCTGCGCGACTTCCTCGCCTCGCTTACCCTCACCAGCCTGATCGACCTGCCGTTCACCCTGCTGATCCTCATGGTCATCGCCCTCATCGGCGGCCACTTGGTATGGATCCCGATCATCGCTTTCCCACTCGCCCTGGGCATTGGCTACGCCCTGCAAAAACCGCTGATGGCGACCATGGAACGTACCATGGCCCTGGCCTCCGAGCGCCAGTCGAGCCTGATCGAAACCCTCGCCGGGTTGGATGCGGTGAAGGTCAACAACGCCGAGAGCGAACGCCAGTACATGTGGGAGCAGACCCTCGGCACCCTCAGCCGCCTCGAATTGCGGGTCAAGGTGCTGTCGGGGCTGGCGATGAACATCACCCTGCTGATCCAGCAACTGGCCGGGGTGGCCATGATTTGCGTCGGTGTCTACCTGATCATCGGCGGCAACCTGAGCATGGGAGGCCTGGTGGCCTGCTACATGCTCAGTGGCCGCGCCCTCGGCCCGCTCGGCCAGCTTAACGGCCTGCTGGCGCGCTACCAGCAGGCCAAGGTGACCATGACCGCCACCGACCAGATGATGGGCCTGCCCCAGGAGCGCAACTTCGAGGAACGCCCGCTCAGCCGCCAGGTGCTGCAAGGCGCAGTGGAGTTCCGTGGGGTCGACTTCACCTACCCGAACCAGCAGAACCTCGCGCTCAAGGGCATCAACCTGGTGATCAAGCCCGGCGAGAAGGTCGGCATCATCGGTCGCAGCGGCTCGGGCAAGAGCTCCCTGGCCAAGCTGGTCGTCGGCCTTTACGAGGCCGATGGTGGCTCGCTGCTGGTCGATGGCGTGGACATCCGCCAGATCGACGTCAGCGAACTGCGCCACAACATCGGCTACGTGCCACAGGACATCCAGCTGCTGGCCGGCACCCTGCGTGACAACCTGGTCAGCGGCGCGCGCTACATCGAAGACGAAATGATCCTGCAGGCCGCGGAGCTTGCCGGGGTACACGAGTTCGCCCGGCTGCACCCGGACGGCTACGAGCTGCAAGTGGGCGAGCGCGGGCAGAACCTTTCCGGCGGGCAACGGCAGAACGTCGCCCTGGCCCGGGCGCTGCTGCTCAACCCGCAGATCCTGCTGCTCGACGAGCCCACCAGCGCCATGGACAACACCGGCGAGGAACGTCTCAAGCAGCGTTTGCAGGCGGTCATTGAAGGCAAGACCGTGCTGCTGGTGACCCACCGCGCCTCGTTGCTGTCGCTGGTGGACCGCCTGATCGTCATCGACCGTGGTCAAATCGTTGCGGATGGCCCGAAAGCCGCCGTCATGGAAGCACTGAAGAAGGGGCAGATCAGTGTCGCTTAAGCTCGAGGCAGGCCGCTTCAAGGACAACCTGCGCCGCTATTTCAAGGGCTCCGAATCGCTCGCCGGCCAGCCGCTGCCCGAAGTCGGCAAGTCGCTGATCGAGGATGCACCGCGCATCGTGCGGTTCACCATCTGGGGGATCATCGCCTTCTTCCTGTTCATGATCGTCTGGGCCAGCGTCGCGCCCATCGACGAGGTGACCCGTGGCGAAGGCAAGGCCATCCCGTCGTCCAAGGTGCAGAAAGTGCAGAACCTCGAGGGCGGCATCGTCGCGCAGATCTTCGCCAAGGAAGGGGAGATCGTCGAAGTCGGCCAACCCCTGCTGCGCCTGGATGAAACGCGCTTCGCCTCCAACGTCGGCGAAACCGAGGCCGAGCGCGTGGCCATGGCGCTGCGGGTCGAGCGCCTGAGTGCCGAGGTCGAGGACAGGCCGTTGCAGATACCCGAGGAACTGCGCCAGGCCTCCCCCAGCCAGGCGGCCAGCGAGGAATCGCTGTACCAGAGCCGGCGCCAGCAGTTGCAGGATGAAATCGGCGGGCTGGAGCAACAGTTGGTGCAGCGCCAGCAGGAGCTGCGCGAGTTCAATTCCAAGCGCGCCCAGTACGCCAGCAGTTTGCAGCTGCTACGCCAGGAAATCGCCATGTCCGAGCCGCTGGTAGGCAGGGGGGCGGTCTCTCAGGTCGAGATCCTGCGTCTGCGCCGTGCCGAGGTAGAGAACCGTGGCCAGATGGACGCCACCGCGCTGGCCATTCCCCGGGCCGAGGCGGCCATCAAGGAAATCCAGAGCAAGGTCGAGGAAACCCGTGGCAAGTTCCGCAGCGAGGCACTCACCCAACTGAACGAGGCGCGTACCGAGCTGAGCAAGGCTACCGCCACCAGCAAGGCGCTGGACGACCGGGTCAACCGCACCCTGGTTACCTCGCCGGTGCGCGGCATCGTCAAGCAGCTCTTGGTGAACACCATCGGCGGGGTGATCCAGCCAGGCAGCGACATCATCGAGATCGTGCCGCTGGATGACACGTTGGTGATCGAGGCGAAGATCCTGCCCAAGGACATCGCCTTCCTGCATCCAGGGCAGGAGGCGACGGTGAAGTTCACGGCGTACGACTACACCATCTACGGCGGGCTCAAGGCCAAGCTGGAACAGATCGGTGCCGATACCGTCACCGATGACGACAAGAAGACCACCTACTACCTGATCAAGCTGCGCACCGACAAAAGCCACCTGGGCACCGATGAAAAGCCGCTGTTGATCATTCCGGGGATGGTAGCGACGGTGGATATCCTCACCGGCAAGAAGACCATCATGAGCTACCTGCTCAAGCCGATCTTCAAGGCCCGCTCGGAGGCGTTACGCGAGCGGTGAGTGACTTCTCTGATGCGACAAAGAGCCCCTGTGGGAGCGGGTTTACCCGCGAAAAGAGCACCGCGGTGAATGGCACCGGCTCTGCCGGTGTTCGCGGGTCAACCCGCTCCCACAGGTACAGCGCAGCCTCAGGTTCACCACGCCCGCTGGAGCGGGCTTGTCGGGGCGCCGAACCGCCGCGAACACCGGCATAGCCGGTGGCATCCACCGCGTTGTTTCATTCGCGGGCTACAGCGTCACATCCCCCGCATAAGGCGTTTGCAAGTCGCGCTCAGGTATTTCCCAGATCAACAGCTTCGGTGGCGTCTGCTTGAACGCCGCGCTGTCGAGATACGCCCTGGCCGCACCGGAGAACTCGCCGCCGTCCTTGCCGAAGTTGCCGATCGGCGCCGACAACGCCTGTTGCAAGAACCCAGCAAAGTTCGAGTTGCGCGAGAACGAGGTGCCGATCAGCGCCACGTTCGGCAGGTTGTCGTCGCCGAACAGGTCATCCAGATCGTCGCCGCCCGGCGTCTGTTCGCTGAAGGTGGTGGCCTGCACCCACTCCTGCCGTGGTTGCAGCGAGGTCGGCAGCCAGTCCAGCCCCGCCAGGCGCACCAGGTCGCCCGGCCTCGGTGCGGCCGCTTGCTGGCCGACGTCGAAGGCGCGGGTAGGCGTGGCCTGGATTCCCAGCGCCGCCACCTTGGCCGCGATAGCCTGCGCGGCAGCCTTGGCGCCGGTTTCGCTCCAGTGAGTATCCAGGCGCAGGAAAGCATCGCTGCCCAGGGCTTGCAGGCTGGCAGTCAGGTCCAGCACGGGCACGCCCGCAGCCTGTAGCCCATCGGCCCAATCGCGGATACGCGGCTCGAGGCTCGCCGGGCGCGGCAGGTCGCACAGCTGGCTGGCGGCGATGCGGCTCTTGTCCGGCACCACGCTCACCAACAGCTTCACGCCGCGTTTTGCCAAGGCCTGGTGCAATGCGATCACCGCTTGCTGCTTGGCCTGGGCGTTCGCCAGCGCATGGCGGTCGAGCTTGAACTCGTCGCTGATGAACAGCCATTGCTCGCAGCCCTGGCGAACCCGCGGCCCGCTGTCGCCGAGCAGCAGCCAGGTGCCCGCGCGCTCCAGGCGTGCGGCCTGTTCGGGCAGCGGTGCCTTGGCCAGCTCTTTGGCGATGCGGTGGGTGATCTCGCCTTCGAGCATTTCATCGTTGGACACCGCCTGGTCAGGCAGCAAGGTGAGTTTGCCGGAAGCCAACAGCCAGCCGCAGGACACCAGCCCGATGCCGAGGAAGGCCGCCAGGGCGATGCCAGCCACAGGGCTGGTGCGCACGGCGATGTCGCTCGGGGGCGTCGGGGCCGTGCTTGGAGGTGGGGTCGTGTTGGTCATCAGAACTGGAAATACAGGAAGGGCACGGAATCACGGCTGGCGATCAACGAGAACGCCAGCAGGAAACCGGCCACAGGCCAGAGGGCAGCCACCACCGCGTACAGCGCGCTGTGACCGAAACGTCGTTCGATGCGCGCCTGCCACAGCGGCGCGACCACGCAAAACACCCCAAGCAGCGCCGCCAGGCCGTGCACCGGGCGCACCATGGCCGACAGCGCCTCGCCCAGGGCGAAGGCATGCAGGCCGAACTGGCCCGCATACATGTTCAGGGCGGTGTCGAAGTCCGGGGCGCGGAACAGTGTCCAGGCCAGGCACACGAACAGCAGGGTCAGGGTGTGCGACAGCACCTTGGGCAGTGCCGGCAGGCTCGAGCGGCTCCAGGCGCGGTCGACGCACAGCGCGATACCGTGGGCCGCCCCCCAGAGCAGGTAGTTCCAGCTGTCGCCGCCGTGCCACAGGCCGGCGATGGCCATGGTCAGGAACAGGTTGCGGTAGGTGTTCCAGGTGCCGAAGCGGTTGCCGCCCAGGCCGATGTACAGGTAGTCGCGCAGCCAGCTCGACAGCGACAGGTGCCAGCGCCGCCAGAAGTCCTGGATGCTGCTGGCCAGGTAAGGCCGGTTGAAGTTCTCCGGGAAATGGAAGCCCAGCATCAATCCCAGGCCTATGGCCATGGCGCTGTAGCCGGCGAAGTCGAAGAACAGTTGCAGCGAGTAGGCCAGGCAGCCCAGCCAGGCGTCGAGAAACGACGGGTTCTCCAGGTAGAAGGCCACGTCCACCAGCGGCGACAGGGTGTCGGCCACCAGCACCTTCATGCACATGCCGATCATGAAACGGCGCGCGCCCAGGGAGAAGTTCGCCCAGTTGAAGTAGCGCTGCTCGAGCTCGCGGCGCACCCAGTCGTAGCGAATGATGGGGCCGGCGATCGAATGCCCGAACATCGAGATGTAGGTGGCGTAGTTGACGAAGCTGCGCTCCACCGGAACCGTGTGCCGGTGCACGTCCACCAGGTACGAGATGGCCTGCAGCACGATGAACGACAAGCCTGCCGGCAAGGCCACCCGCTGCCACTCCATGGGCAGCGCACCGTAGTAGGTGATGAGCTGGTTGTAGGTGGCAGCGAGGATGTTGGCGTACTTGTACCAGCACAGCACCAGGGTGTTCAGCACGATAAGCGCCACCAGCAGGCGCACTCGCCCTCGTCCATCCTCGCGGCTGCGGTCCACCGCCAGGCCACCGGCCCAGGCGATCACCGTCAGCACCATGTGCAGCAGCAGGAACAGCGGGCTCAGCCAGCCATAGAACAGCCAGCTGCCGATCAGCAGCACGCCGTTGCGCCAGGCTGGACGGCTCAGCGCATACACCAGCATGAACAGCGGCAGGAACAGCGTGAGGAACTCGAGCGAGGCGAAAACCATGGTCGGCCGGGGTTCCTTGTCAGTGAGCCAGCGTGTCGACCGTGGCCAGTGCCTGCGGGCCGTTGGCGCCCGGCAGCACGATCACGCTGTAGCGCTCGCCGGCCTGCAAGTCGCCCAGGTCCACCGGGGCGCCGACGTTGGCGTTGGCGCACACCAGTTGCACCGACAACTTCACCGGGTTGATCGAGCGGCGCTGCACCTGGCCTTCGGCGCCATCCTTGAACAGGTCGGCGTTGCGTCCGGCCGGGCGCAGGGCGGCGCCGGTGCAGGCCGGGTCGACGTTGACGAAAGCCAGCGAGGCCTTCAGGCCGTTGAAGTCATCGGGTTGCTCGCGCACTACTACTTGGCGCAGGCCCTTGGCGTCGGCAATCGCCACCACGGTGGCGAACTCGCCTGGCGCTACGCTCAGGTCCAGCGCGGCGGAGGCGGCGGGTTGCTTGAGGGTGCCCTTGATCGGCTTGCCCGCAGGTACCGGCAGGTAGTCCGAAACACTGTTCGCGGTCTTCAGCTCAAGGCTTGCGCTGGAGCCCGCCGCCACCAGTTGCAGAGGGGCAGGGGTGGCGTTGACGAAGCGCAGGAAGGCCGAGTCTTCGCTGGGGCCTGTGGGGTACAAGGCGATTTCCGCCTGGGCGGCGCCAGCCGCCAGCAGGCAAGAGAGCGACAGCAGGGCGCGGCGCATCATTTGGCCCCCTTCACGGCAGGGCTCTGGGCGACCGCTTCGCCGATCGCCTTGGCCCAGGCCTGGTAGCCCGGTGCGGTGAGGTGCTGGCCATCGACCGTGGCCCACTGGCCTTGCTTGGACATGGCCAGCGAGTCGATGTAGCTGCACGGCGCCACGTTGGCGGCGAGGAAGTCCGAGGTCATCTTCACCCGGGCGTAGGTCTTGCCGTACTTGCCGCCTTCGCTGCCCCAGTTCGGGCCAACCCACACGCACTTGGCGCCGGAGTTCTTGATGGCCGTGGTGAAGTCCTTGGTCTGCTGCCACAGCCAGGCCTTGGGGAAGGCCGGCTTGGTGTAGCTGGCCATGGTGTCACCCATCACCACCACGATCAGGTCGGCCTTGTCGGCCTTGATCAAGTCGCCCACCGGTTGGGTGGCAGCCTTGGTGCCCAGCACCACCGGCTTGTCGGTGCCACGGCGCTCGGCGCCGCCGCAGGTGCCAGGGGTCACTTTCAGCCAGTCGCCAGCATTGGCGCCGCACACGCCCATGGAATGCACCTGCGCGCCTTGCTGCACGAAGTTGTCGTGCAGGCTCTTGATCAGGTAGTCGGGCGTAGCCAGGTGGCTGTCGCCGATCATCAGAATGGTCAGGCCTGCGAGAAGGGAAGACGCCATGGTTAGGGCTCCTTGAACTTAGTTCGAATAAGGGGAACGGTAAGGGCTGACCGGCAGTGGCATCGCACCGCTGGCGCCGTCGAACAGGTAGCGCAGGTACAGGCCACCGGTCCATTGCTGGTAGTCGCGGGCGTTGTCCACGCCCAGGCTGCCACCGAAGAAGAAACCATCGCCGAGGCGGTATTCGCCGCTGGCATTGAGCGAGTAGCCAATGCCCGACTTGTTCTGCGACTCGTAGCGAGTGCGCAGTTCGCGGCCGTCGGCAGCGTAGTCGCGGCTCAACTGCTCCAGCGCGGCTTGCGTGGTGCCATCGCGAAAGTACGGCGCGCCGTCCTGCTCGATGTGTTGCAGGCCCACGGCGCCTTGCACCTGGTAGCTCCAGCGCGGCCCGCGCTGCGCCCAGGTGACCGGCACGCCGATGGAGAAGAAGTTCTGCGGGCTGAAGTAGCCGCCATGGCCGTAGGTGAAGAAGCTCTGGTTCTCGTCGTAGCGGGTGCCGGTGAGCGACAGGCCCAGGGTCAGGCGCTGGTCGAGGTTGTTGACCAGGTACCAGTAGATGCCGCTGCCCAGCTCGATGCGGGTGTTGGACTCCACATGGTTGCCTTCCAGGCTGTGCCAGGCGCCGTACACGTAGCTGCCGAACTCCTGGTTGTCGTAGCCCAGTTGCAGGCGCCCGCCAGTGGCAGTCACGCCGCCCCATTCCAGGCCGCTGCGCGCATCGCGCACACCGGCCCAGGAGGCCACGCTGTCGGTTACCGAGCGGCGCGAGAGGTTCAGGTTGTAGCGGAAGTTGCTGTTCTCGGCGAACGGCCGGTCGAGGCTGATGCCGCCTACCGCATTGGTGTAACGGAAGCCCAACGGACTGGTGCCGATATCGGCCTTCAGGCCCATCGACGGCTTCTCGTAGGCGACCGCCAGGCCCACGCCCTCGGCCTTTTGCGAGCCGGTGCTGGCGCCGAGGAACTGGTCGGCCAGCGCATTGCGCGCGACGTCCGTCGGTGCAGCGAGGTACTGCGCGACCTGGGCGGCGTTTGGGCCACCGAAGCGAGTGGTGGACGACAGCTCGTCGCCCACGCTTCCGGCATTGAGCGAGACCGGGGTCACACGCAGCGCCACGCGGTCGTCGTTCCACGGCAGGCTGATTTCCAGCGGGGTCTCGATATCGGTGATCTTGCCCATGCCCGACTCGCTGTCGTTGCCGCGATAGGTCACGCCCTGCTTGATCTGCGGGCTGCGCGCCTCGCGGATCTGCTCCAGTTCACGCTCGATGGCGGCACGCGGGTCGACCACCGGCGCGGGTGCGTCGTTCATCGCCAGGGTGTTGCGCTCGCCACGTGGCAGCGGTTCGGCCTCGCGGCTGGCCACCAGGGTCGGTGCATCGAAGGCGGTTTGCCGGCGTGCCTGGGTCTGCACGGCGGCAGGCTCTGGAATTTCTGCCAGTACCGACTCGTTCAGGCGCGACTGCTTGCGTTGGCCTGGCTGGCCAACGAACGGGTTGGCGGCCACGGCCTGGCCGAACGGGTTGAGGATTTCCTTCTCCTGCGGGGCTTGCAGGGCCAGCGCCTGGGCGTACAGCTCCTGGGCCTTGGCCAGTTGGCCACGACCCCGGTAGTAACCGGCTGCGCTGGAGAGGATCTGCGGGTTGCGCGGTGCCAGTTGCACGGCCTTTTCCACGGCCTCCTCGGCTTTGCCAGCCTCGCCGTTGGCCAGGAAGGCCTGCGCCGCGCCCATCTGCACGTCGGCGTTCTGCGGCTCGCGGCGCAGCAGCGGGGTGAACAGCTCCACGGCTTTCTGCGGGTTGCGGTTGTCCAGGTACATGCGCGCCAGCGAGGCGTTGGCCTGGGCGTTGTCCGGGCGCTGGGCCAGGGCCGGGGCCAGGGTGTCGTAGGCTGCCACCAGGTCGCCCTTCTCGCGCAGCAGGTCGGCCTGGCGCACGGTGTACTGGAACAGCAGGTCGTCGTACTGGCGCTGGTCGGCGCCTTGCAACGGTTCGCTGCGCAGCTCGCGCAGCAGCTTGCTGACTTCTTCGTCCTTGCCGGCCTTGAGCAAGGCGTTGGCATAGGCGATGCGCAGGCCCGGGGCTGCTGCCGGGCTTTGCGCGATGGCGCTGCGCAGCAGGGTCAGGGCGCGGTCGGTCTGGCCGATTTCGATATACGCCGAGGCCAGTGCCGACAGGCTCGCCGGGTCGTTGCCCGCAGTGCTCTCGGCGCGTTGCAGCAGGCGCACGGCCTGTTGACGCTGGCCTTGGCTGGCGAGGTCTTGGGCTTGATCGGAAAGCAGGCGCAGCGACACTTCGTCGGCCAGGGCCTGCATGGCCGGCGTGCGCTGGGCAGTCGGCACCTGGGCCAACTGTTGCTGGGCCGTGGCCCAATCGTTCTGGCGGCTGGCGTACAGGGCGCTGGCGTACAGCGCTTCGGCCTGGCCGGGATTGTTGCGCAACATCTGCTCCATGACCTGGCGCGCCTTGCTGGAGGCGTCGGCCTTCAGGTGCAGCTGCGCCAGGTCGTAGCTGGCCCAGACGTTACGCGGGTCGTCACGCAGCGCCGCTTCCAGGGCGGTGCGGGCGCCGGCCAGGTCGCCGCTGCGCTCGGCTTCCTTGGCCTGGCCGATGGCGATGGCCGCACGCAGCGTGCGCAGGTCGCCCAGGCGCTGGCGCTGGGCATCGCTGAGGCCGTCGATCAGGCGTTGGCTTTGCGCCAGCTTGCCGCTCTGCGCCAGCACGGTGGCCAGGCCGCGCAAGGCATTGGGGTTGCCAGCGTCCAGCGACAGGGCATGGCGGTAGGTGGTTTCGGCAGCATCGAACTGGCCTTGGGCGGCTTGCAGGTCGGCCAGGCTCACGTGGCCCTGGATTTCCCGAGGGTTCATGGCAATGGCCCGTTGCAGCTGTTCGCGGGCTTGCTGCGGGTTGCCGTTGTCGCGAGCCAGGCGTGCATCGTCGAGCAGCACCCAGTAGCGGTTGCCCTGCAATGCACTTTGCCAGCGGCTGCTGTTACCGCGGCTGATGGCCTGTTTGAACAGCGCGTCGGCGTCGCCCAGGCGGCCCTGGCGCTGGCGCACTACGCCCAGGCCGCCAAGGGCGTCGGCATCCTGCGCCTGCTCGCGCAGACGCGCCTGGAAGGCTTGCTCGGCGCCAGCCAGGTCGTTGTTGTCCAGGGCCTTGAAGCCGCGGGTGAGGTTGGCGTTCTGCTGGAAGGCGGCCGGTTGCGCAGCGCGGGCGCCGCTCTTGAGCTGCTCGCGAATTTCCTCGTCGTCCGGGTAGGCCTTGAGGTACGCCTCGAACAACGGCACTTCCGCCGGGCGCGGGTTGCCCAGCCAGGACAGGCCCTGGCGCCAGGCTTCCACCGACTCGCCACCGATCACCGTGTCCGAGGAATAGGACGCCAGGCGACGAATGCCTTCGACCCGGGTGCTCTCGTTGCGCAGCAGCAGCTTGGCCAGGTTGAGCTTGATCTTCATGTCGTTGGGCGCAAGGCCCGACAGGCGCTCCAGCCCCTGGCGCGCCTCCTGCCAGCCGCCTTCGGTGTAGCCCAGGTAGCTGTAGAACTCCAGGCCCAGGTCACCTTGCGGCACCTGGCCGGCGAACAGCTTGCGGTAGGCGACGACGGCCTGGTCCAGCTCGCCGGAGATGGCCAGCTGGCGGGCCTCGGCCAGCAGCTCCTCGTTACCACCGGCGTGCAGGGCGATTTCCTGTTCCAGCAGCAGGGTCTGGCGGGCATCGGGGTGCGCGCTGCGCAATTGCTCCAGGTAGCGGCGTGCGCCTTGAGGGCGGTTGCCGTCCAGTTCCAGCAGGGCCAGGCCGTAAAGCGCGTCGGCCTGTTGCGGGTCGATCAGCAGCAGCTTGCGCCAGGCTTCGGTGGCGCGCGCGTTGTCCTTGCGGGCCTGCCAGTACTGGCCCTGTTCGAGCAGCACTTTGCCGTTGGCACTGAGCTCGGCGTATCCGCTGTTGTGGATCAGGGCCAGCATGACCCCCAGGGCTAGCGTGTTGCGGCGGGCGGACATGAGGACTCCCAGGAAGTTTTCAGCTTGCCGTCATCGAGGAACTGGTAATGCGCGTCGATGTAACCGAGGGCAAAGAGGCTGAGCACGAAATCGTAGTAAGGGGGCTGGCGCATCTTCACCGCTTCTTCGGTGAGGCTGGCGGCCATCAACTGGTCGACCCGGGCGCGTTGCTGGTCGAGCAGGTAGGGCTGTTTCAGGGCCTTGAAATACGGCAGCAGCGCGGCCGAGAAGCCGAATGGGCCGGTGCCTTGCAGTGCGCCGTCGTTCAGGCTGACCTTCTCTGGCGGCGTACCTTGGCTGGCCACGGCGCGGCTCATGCCTTGCAGGCTGTCGAGTATCGGCTTGGCCTGTGGGTCCTTGGCCGGGGTGACACCGGCCCACAGGTACACGCGAATGGCGTCGTAGCTGGCCAGTGGGCCCTTGGCCGGGTCGGTCACGAACATGCCGCTGTTTGGGCTGGTGCCGCGGTAGCCCACCCAGTCGGCGACGAAGCCATGCTGGCTGACGCCTTTGAACAGGCTGCCGGTGTTGCGCGCGATCTCGCTCCAAGGGCCATTCGGCTCGGCCACGGCGAGGCGGCGCAGCACCGGAATCGGCAGGTAGCTGGGGTTGAGCTGCCAATAGTGGTCGGGCTTGGCAAAGCTGATGAAGCCTGGCAACAGCATCTTGCCCAGGCCCGGCAGGTCGGCGACTTCCTGGCGGGCGATGTTGGCCAGCAGGGCGCGGGCGTCGTTGGTGTAGCGCTCGTCCTTCCACAGGCGCGCGGCTTCGAGCAGGGCGTAGGCGAACCACAGGTCGGCATCGGAGGCCGAGTTGCGGTCCAGCAGGCGCCAGCTTTTCTTGTCGTCCAGCCCCCACCACCAACCCGGCAGGTTGCTGCGGATATCGCTGCCTGCCAGGTTGTCCTTGGCCCAGGCCCAGAGCTTGTCGAAGCTTTCGCGGTCGTTGCCGACCAGGGCGAAGAACATGGCATACGACTGGCCTTCCGACGAGCTGTGCTGCTGTGGCGTACTGGCGTCCAGCACACGGCCGTCGGGCTGCATGAAGTGCGTGCGGAAGGTTTGCCACAGCGGCCAGGCGTTGGCATCGCAGGCCTGCGCCTCGGCCAGGGCCATTCCCGGCAGCAGCAGGCAGGCCAGGGCGGCGGCGAGGCCGCGCAGGCGGGAAGGGATGCAACGCTTGGCCATGGGCTTATTCACCTTCGTTCAAGCGGCGGCGGGCGAGCGCACGCAGCCACAGGTAGGCCAGGGCGCTGACCAGGCCCACGCCGACGATGGTCAGCAGCAACAGCGCCCAGACACGCTCGGAGAGCAACCACTGCACGTAGCGCAGAGGCCCCAGGCTGCCCACGTAGTAGCTCTGCTCGGCCACCAGCGACTCGACGTTCTTGCCCTTGATCACCGCCAGGCTGCCTTGCAGGGTCTGGGTGTAGGCTTCGCCGCCGATCAACGCATCGGTCACGTCCACCAGGTTTTCCGGGCGTGGGCTGGACAACACCACTACGCTGCGCCCGCTCTTGAGCGGCGACTCGAAGCCGGTGACGTAGGAGTTGCTGGCGTCGCTGCTGAAGGTGAACGCGCCACGGGCCTTGCGCAGGTTGGCGACCGGGTCCGGGCTGATCCATTCGCGCAGGCGCAGCGGCAGGTCGGAGAACTCGACGTACTGCGCGCCTTCCTGGTTGCGACCTGGCAAGCGGTCGGCCCAGGTGTCCAGCAGCGGCTGGTTGCTGCCCGAGGCCAGCACCAGCAAGTCCTTGTCGGCCAGGCTCGGTACCTGGGCGGCCTGGGCCACGGTCACGGCAGTGGCCGGGTAGCCGGTGGACTCGCCGAAGCGCCCGAGCACGGTCAGGTAGGCGCTCCAGTCGGCGGGGCCGGCCTGCTCAGGCAGGACCACGGCGGTTTGCGACAGGTCCGCCAGGCGGGTGAAGGGGAAGCCGCTGTCCTTGAACACGCCCAGGTTCGGCATGGCCATGAAGTGGTCGTAGCCGCTCAGGTCCAGGGTCGATTCCGGGTCGATGGCGCCACGCATGTTGTCGATGATGATGTCGCGGCATTCGCCCTGCTTAATGTAGTCGTACATGAAGCGCAGTTGCAGGCGCGATTGCAGCGCCACGCTGTCCAGCGGCAGCAGCAGGCGCGCTTCGCGGGTGAGGCTGTCGTCACGCTTGAGCGAGGCCAGCAGCGCTTCGCCTGCACCCAGGGTTTCCACCGACGGCAGGTTCATCGACTGGATGAAGTTGTCGTTGAAGCTCACCAGCAGCGATGAGTTGGTGCTGGTCTGCTGCGGCGTGTAGCGGTATTTCAGGTTCAGCCGCGCGCCTTGCTCGCGCCAGTTGAACAGGTCCGGCGGCAGGCGCAGCGGCACGGTGATGACGCCGGGGTTGTAGCCGGAAACGCTGAGCTGGCGTGCCTCGATCAGCTCGCCCAGGCGTACCGGGCGGTCGGACGGCAGCCAGTTCGGTGCGTCATACGGCTGGCGCGGTTGCAGCACGTCGAGCTTGTCGATCAGCACGCTGCTGCCTGCGAAGCTGCGGTTTCCAATAACCAGAGCGGTGGCGGCGCGCTTGAGCTCGGCGCCGTCGCGGCCAGCGACGATCAGCAGCTTGCCGTGCGGATCGTTGGGGTTGCTGACCAGGGTCAGGCTCGGGCCTTGTGCCGAGGGCAGGTCCAGGCCATGCCACTGGCGGGCGCCGTCGCCACTCACCAGTACCACCGCGTTGCCTTTTTCCGGCAGGCCCTGGGTTTGCACCGGGAAGTTCGCGCCACGGTAGCTGGCCAGGGCGCCCATCCACGAACTCACCGCACCGGCGGCTTCGAGCATGGCATTGTCCGGGGTGCCGACAAACACGAACGGCAGGTTCAGCGGACGCGAGTCGCGGCGGTCGAACAGTGGCAGCGGCAGGATCGACAGGTCGTTGGGCAGCGCTACAGGGGCCACCTGCACGTTCAGTTGGCTGTCGCTGCTGATCTTGGCCCACAGGCTCGAATGCAGCGGGTCTTCGCACTGCATGGTGTAGTGACCGATCAGCTGCACACCGATGCGGTTGAACTCGGTGAGCAGGTACGGCGGGATCTCCACCGTCTGCTTCTGCACGGTGCCGGCGGTTTCCTTGGGCAGCGGCAGGCTGGCGGCGACTTCGTCGTTGACCATGATGTTGATCTGCGACAGGTCGCTGAGCAGCGCCGGCGAATAGGTGTATTGCAGGGTCAGCTGGGCGCCGGTCACCACCTCGTCGGCACGCACGTCGAAGTTGACCGTGTCGGTCGACTCGATGCCGCGCAGGCCCATGGTGTAGTCCTTGCCCAGCTGCTTGAAGGTCAGCTGGTAGCCATCCTGGGCCGGCGCAGAGGCGACCGGGGCGGCGGCTTCCTCGGCTTGCGCCGAAGGAGCAAGGCCGGCGAGGCACAGCAGCGAGCAGGCAAGCAGCAGGCGTGGCCGGCGCAGCGGGTTAGGCTCGCGGTCGATGTCAGGCATGTCGGTCATTGCGGGTCCAGGGAAGGTTCCAAAGGAGTGGAAGTCGGGCGTTTGTAACGACGGTGGCGCAGGGCGGCGAGGGTGGCGCGGCTCAGGTCGAGCATGCCGCGCACCCCGATGCCGCTGACATCGCGCAGCGCCCCCAAGGGGGTATCGACCTTGCTGCTGCCCCAGGCCTGGGCCCAGGTGTCGGCGCGCGAGAAGGTCATGCGCACCATGTCGCTCTGCTGGCGCAGGGTCAGAGGTTTGAAGCGCGCGCCGGCCATGCGGCCCTTGGCGAACACGATCTGGGCTGGCAGCACGCAGGCCTGGCTGTTGCGCAGCAAGGTGACCTCGACGCTGGCGCCTTTCTCGATCAAGCCATCACCCGGCAACTGCAGGCCCACGCCGCTTTGCGAGAAATCGACGGTGGTGCAGTCGAGCACCTGGCCGTCGGCCAGGGTCACCTTGGCCGGCAGTTGCGCGCGAACCCGTGGCTCGGTGCGCACCTGGCGGGTTTCCGAGGCGACCGCCACGGCGGCGCTGGTGATGATGATGTTGTAGACGGTCCAGGCCAGGTTGATCAGGATGGTGACCATCGCATTGGGGTCACCCCAGATCAGCCCGAAGATGCCGAAGCCCAAGCCGATCAGGTTCAGGCTCAACAGCACGATGTACGGGCGCGCCAGCTTCCAGTCGAAGTATTCCTTGTCGATGATCCCGCCCTTGTCGGTCACGTTGAAGCCACCGAACTTGGGGTTCACCAGGGCCATGAGTACCGGGCGCATGATGTACCAGGCCAGCACCGACTCGTACACCTCGTTCCAGAACGAATGGCGGAAGCGCCCCTGGATGCGCGAGTTGGTCAGGCTGGCGTGGAAGATGTGCGGCAGCACGTAGGCGGTGATCATCAATGCCGAGGCATGGAAGATCTGCGCGCCGAAGATCAGGTAGGCCAGCGGTGCGGTGAGGAACACCAGGCGCGGAAGGCCGTAGAAGAAGTGCAGCATGGCGTTCACGTAGCAGACCCGCTGGCCGAAACTCAGGCCCTTGCCAGTGAACGGGTTGTCGGTACGGAAGATCTGCGCCATGCCGCGCGCCCAGCGAATACGCTGGCTGATGTGTCGCGACAGGCTTTCGGTGGCTAGGCCCGCGGCCTGGGGAATGGCCAGGTAGGCGGTGTTGTAGCCTTTGCGGTTGAGCTTGAGCGCGGTGTGGGCGTCCTCGGTGACGGTTTCCACCGCCACGCCGCCGACTTCCAGCAGGTGGGTACGGCGGATGACCGCGCACGAGCCGCAGAAGAAGGTGGCGTTCCACAGGTCGTTGCCGTCCTGTACCAGGCCGTAGAACAGCTCGCCTTCGTTGGGCACCGAGCGGAAGGTGTCGAGGTTCTTCTCGAACGGGTCGGGCGAGAAGAAGAAGTGCGGGGTTTGCAGCAGCGCCAGCTTCGGGTCCTTGAGGAACCAGCCCATGGCGATCTGCAGGAACGAGCGGGTCGGCACGTGGTCGGCGTCGAAGATGGTCACGAACTCGCCATCGGTGACTTTCAGGGCCTCGTTGAGGTTACCGGCCTTGGCGTGGCGGTTGTTGTCGCGAACGATGTAGTTCACTCCGATCTGCCGCGCGAACTCGCGGAAGTGTTCGCGCCGACCGTCGTCGAGGATGTGCACGCGCAGCTTGTTCTTCGGCCAGTCCATCGCCTGGGCGGCCAGCACGGTGAGCTTCACGATGCTCAGGTCTTCGTTGTAGGTGGGCACGAACACGTCCACCACCGGCCATTCTTCAGGGGGCGTGGTGAGGATCTTCGGCTGGCGCTTGAGTGGCCAGGCGGTCTGCATGTAGCCGAAGGCAAGCACGATCAGCGCGTAGGTTTCGGCGGCCACCAGGCCGTAGCCGAAGAACATGTCCAGCCAGTTGTCGAAGCCCAGGGTGTCGGTCAGGCGCCAGTACACGTAGCGCAGGGTGGCCACCAGCGACAGGACGATCATCATGATCACCGCCAGGCGCCCGGGCACCTTGCGCAGCACCAGCAGGCAGACGAAGCACAGCGCCGCGAAGGCGAACTGGCGCTCGAGGTCCAGGGGCGCGGTGACCACGGCCACCAGGAACAGCAGGCTGAGGAGCAGTGCGACGATTTTCAGGGCGCGCTTGATCCCAGGCGGCAGCTGTTGCAGCGGCGCGAGCCAGTCAGCCGCCCGCGCGCTGCTCGGCGTCGGGGGGACCGGCGCCGTTTTGTGGTGTACGGTCATCTGGCGCTGGATTCTTCGCGGTTATGCTCGATCCGTTGAGCCAGGTTGACGGCGACCGCCCGCAGCGCCTGGCAGGCGGGGGTGTCGGCCGGTTGTTGGAAAGGGTCGTATTCGAAGGCCAAGGCCTGGTCGAAGTGCGCGTCCAGTGGAATGGCGGCCAGCCACTGGTTGCCCAGGTGGCGATGGAACAACTCGGCCATGTCCACGCTCAGTGCGTTTTGCGGGTCGACCTTGTTGACCAGGTAGTGGCAGGCCTGCGGGTGCAGGTGCGAAAGCCACGCTTGCAGCTTGTCCAGCACCAGGTACGAGGCGGCGTTGGCGTGGGTCACGCCGATCACCTGGTCGGCCATGGCCAGCGCCTGCTGCAGCCAGGGCGAGGCGCCGGTGGGGGTGTCGATGACCAACAGGTCGTCGCGGCCCAGCTTGAGGTCGGCCAGTTGCCCTGCCAGCCAGTCCGGGTGTGTGGCCAGCAGGCTGTCGAGGGCGCGCAGGTCGGCTGCATTGCTAGGGCCGAAGGGCAGGCACTCGATGCCAGCGCTGGTCATGACGCAGTGCGTGCCCCAGGTGCTGGCGTGCAGGCGGGCCTGGTTCAGGCCGGGAGTGCTGCGTGGCAGGTTGAAATGGCTGAGCAGCGCGTTCTGCGGGTCAAGGTCGAGCAGCACGGTGCGTCCTGCACGGCGCTTGAGCAGCCTGCCAAGGGAAGCTGCCACGGTGGTCTTGCCTACCCCACCCTTGGCCGACAGCACCACGATCACCTGGGCTTGTGGCCGCTGTGCCGGCGTGCCGGGCTGCGCTGCCGGCGGCTGCACCTGGGCGCGGCGTTCGCTGGCCACGGCCAGCAAACGTTCGCGCAGCGAGCCTGCGGGGGCTGGCGACGGCGCTACGGCTGGCGTCGGCAGCCTGGCGGGCACAGGCTGCGCAGTGGCCTGCACGGGCAGGCTGACGGCGGGCAGTGCTGGCGTGCGCTTGAGTTCGACCAGGGTGGCTGCCGGGCTTTTGGCCAGGGCAGGTGGCGGCGCAGGCACGGGCGCTTCGACGCTCGCGATCAGCGGCTCGAAGTACTCGAACTCGGAATTGATTTCCTTGTAGCTGTCGGCGCTCGCCCCGAACCTCAGGAACAGGTTCCCTACATCGTCTGCTTGGCTCATATGTGTACTTCCAGCCTACGGCTATCTGGGCGTTTGGGGTCAGATCAGGCCTACCACGAGGGAAAGGGTCTGATATCAAAATGGCTGTGTCAATAATTTGTTTATTTCGATTCAGAATTTCTGAAATCGAAAAAATAGCGCCGTTTTTTTGACTTTTACACGACCTGTCTAACCCGAGCCATAGCCTTTATTTCGGCGGCTAACGGCAGAAGTTGAATGCACAAGGGTCTTAGGCAGGATTTTGACGCTGGCGTTGCAAACGGGTCGGGGCGCGGGACCTGGTGTCCTCTTATGCCGATTCCGCTTATAGGATAATGCTTACGAATGATATCCATATTACGGTATAGCGTAAGCATCCCAGGGCTGCTGATCGTCGGAATCCGTACACAGCTCATTACATATGCTTATGCAATAAACGTATTTAAAAATATTTTTTTATTCTTTTATATTCATCCCACTGCGTACCTGCCGACCAATCGGCGCGCCGCACGACTCGAACCCACACGGGAGAACCCCGTGCGTTTCTGAATCGATGCGCGCCCTTGAACGTCGCGCTCTGCGTGGGAGTGAACCATGTCCGCCGCCTCTAACGCCTTGTCGTCAATCGACAGCGCCCAGCCGCAAGCCTTCGAAATCCGCCCCTTCCGCGACGCCGTCGGCGCCGAGTTGACCGGCCTCGACCTGAGCCTGCCGGTCAATGCCGAGGATTTTCGCAAGATCCACCGTGCCCATCTCGATCATCACGTGCTGGTCTTTCGCAACCAGCGCATCACCCCCGAACAACAGATCGCCTTCAGCCGCCGCTTTGGTGAGTTGCAGATCCATGTGCTCAAGCAGTTCCTGCTTGAAGGTCACCCCGAGATCCTGATCGTTTCGAACATCATCGAGGATGGCCGCAATGTCGGCCTGGGCGACGCCGGCAAGTTCTGGCATTCCGACCTTTCCTACAAGGAATTGCCGAGCCTCGGCTCGATGCTGCACGCCCAGGAACTGCCCAGCGAAGGCGGCGACACCCTGTTCGCCGACATGCACAAGGCCTGGGACGCCGTGCCGCCGGCCTTGCGCAAGGTGGTCGAGGGCCGCAGCGCTGCGCATTCGTACACCGCGCGCTACGCCGAGACCAAGTTCGAAGGCAATTGGCGCCCCACGCTGACCGCCGAGCAGCTGGCGCAGGTCAACGAAGTCATCCACCCCGTGGTGCGCACCCACCCGGAGAACGGCCGCAAGGCACTGTTCGTCAGCGAGGGTTTCACCACCCGCATCGTTGGCCTGCCCGACGACGAAAGCCGTGACGTGCTGCAACAGCTGTATGCCTTGAGCGTGCTGGAACAGAACATCTATCGGCACCAGTGGCAGCCCCACGACCTGGTGTTCTGGGACAACCGCTCGCTGATTCACCTGGCGGCCGGCTGCCCCGCCCACCTGCGGCGCAAACTCTACCGAACCACCATCCAGGGCGATGCCCCGTTCTGACGACTGAGGACACTTCATCATGCGCAAATCCATCAGCCGCCTGGCGGCAAGCATTGGCCTGGGCGCCAGCCTGGTCGTCGGCAGTCTTGCTGCGCCCACGGTGGCCCAGGCCGAAGGGCAGATCCGCATCGCCGAGCAGTTCGGCATCGTCTACCTGTTGCTCAACGTGGTACGTGACCAGCAGCTGATCGAAAAGCACGGCAAGCAGCAGGGCCTGGACATCAAGGTGGACTGGGCGCAGTTGTCCGGCGGCGCGGCGGTCAACGATGCGCTGCTGTCCGGTTCGGTGGATATCGCCGGTGCCGGTGTCGGCCCGCTGCTCACGGTGTGGGACCGCACCAAAGGCCGGCAGAACGTGAAGGCCGTGGCTTCGCTGGGCAACTTTCCGTACTACCTGGTCAGCAGCAACCCCCAGGTGAAAACCATCGCCGACATCGGCGAGAAAGACCGCATCGCCGTACCGGCCGTGGGCGTTTCGGTGCAGTCGCGCTTCCTGCAATACGCTGCCGCCAAGCAATGGGGCGACAAGGAATTCGACCGCCTCGACAAATACACCCTGGCCGTACCGCATCCGGATGCCACCGCCGCGCTGCTGGCCGGCGGCACCGAGCTGAACGGGCACTTCTCCAACCCGCCGTTCCAAGACCAGGCCCTGGCCAACAAGAACGTGCACGTGGTGCTCGACAGCTACGACTTGCTCGGCCCCAACTCACCGACCCTGCTGTTCGCCACCGAGAAATTCCGCCAGGACAACCCCAAGACCTACAAGGCTTTCATCGATGCGCTGGCCGAAGCCGCCGACTTCGCCCAGAAGGACAAGGGCGCTGCCGCCGACACCTACATCCGCGTGACCAAGGCCAAGATCGACCGCGAGGCGTTGCTACGCATCATCGACAACCCGAAGTACGAATTCACCGTCACGCCGAAGAACACCTACCCGCTGGCCGAGTTTCTCTACCGGGTGGGCGCGATCAAGAACAAGCCCGAGTCGTGGAAGGACTACTTCTTCCAGGACGAACGCCCGCTGCAAGGGAGCTGATTAGCCATGACCGCCCCATTGCCAGGCCACACGGCCAGCAACCTGAGCCGTGTCGATACGCCGCCGCTGTTGCAGGTGGACAACCTCAGCCTCGAATACCGCACCGCCCAGCGCGTGGTGCGGGCCACCCACCAGGTCAGCTTCGAGGTCGATCGCGCCGACCGCTTCGTGCTGCTCGGCCCCTCTGGGTGCGGCAAGTCCACCTTGCTCAAGGCCGTGGCCGGGTTCATCGAGCCCAGGGAAGGGCAGATCCTGTTGCAGGGCCAGCCGGTCAAGGGCCCCGGCCCTGACCGCATCGTGGTGTTCCAGGAGTTCGACCAACTGCCGCCGTGGAAGACGGTGAAGCAGAACGTGATGTTCCCGCTGCTGGTGTCGGGCCAGCTCAAGCGTGCCGAGGCCGAGGAGCGGGCCTTGCACTACCTGGAGAAGGTCGGCCTGGCCGCCTTTGCCGACGCCTACCCGCACACCTTGTCGGGCGGCATGAAGGCGCGCGTGGCGATTGCCCGGGCGCTGGCCACCCAGCCGAAGATCCTGTTGATGGACGAGCCCTTCGCCGCGCTGGATGCCCTGACTCGCCGCAAGATGCAGGAGGAATTGCTGCTGCTGTGGGAGGAGGTGCGCTTCACCCTGTTGTTCGTCACCCACTCCATCGAGGAAGCACTGGTGGTGGGCAACCGTATCCTGCTGCTGTCGCCGCACCCAGGCCGGGTGCGCGCAGAAGTGCACAGCCACCAGTACGACCTGGGCAGCCTGGGCGGTACCGACTTCCAGGCCAGCGCGCGGCGTATCCATCGGCTGCTGTTCGACGAGGCCGGTGAGCCGGAGCCGGCCGCAGACCTCGGTTTCAACGACATTCGCATCGCCTACTGACAGGAGCCGACCCATGACGACTACACCTGCACGCCAGGAATACGAAGTGCAGCTTGCGCCCCTGCCAGGCCTTTCGGTAGAGCGCGAACTGCCGCTGGCCCAGCGCTTGTGGCAGCAGGGCTGGCTGCGCAAGGCGCTGATCCTGGTGCTACTGGCCGTCACCTGGGAAGTGGCGGCCCGCTATACCGACAACGACCTGCTGTTGCCGAGCTTCCTGCAAACCGCCACGGCGCTGTGGGACGGGATGCTCAGCGGCGAGCTGCCGGCCAAGGTGGCGGTGTCGCTGGTGGTGCTGCTCAAGGGCTACGTGCTGGGCATCGTGCTGGCCTTCGCGCTCACCAGCCTGGCGGTGTCCACCCAGGTGGGCCGCGACCTGCTCGGTACGCTGACATCGATGTTCAACCCGCTGCCGGCCATCGCCTTGCTGCCGCTGGCCTTGCTGTGGTTCGGGCTGGGCGACAACAGCCTGATCTTCGTGCTCGTGCACTCGGTGCTGTGGGCGTTGGCGCTGAACACCTATGCGGGGTTTCTCGGGGTTTCCGAAACCCTGCGCATGGCCGGGCGCAACTATGGGCTGCGAGGGTTGCGGCTGGTGGCGCATGTGCTGGTGCCGGCGGCGCTGCCGTCGATTCTGTCGGGGCTGAAGATCGGCTGGGCCTTCGCCTGGCGCACCTTGATCGCTGCAGAGCTGGTGTTCGGCGCCAGCAGCGGCAAGGGTGGGTTGGGCTGGTACATCTTCCAGAACCGCAACGAGCTGTACACCGACAAGGTGTTCGCTGGGTTGGCGGTGGTGATTTTGATTGGCCTGCTGGTGGAGGGGCTGGTGTTCAATACCCTGGAGCGGGTGACCGTGCGGCGCTGGGGGATGCAGCGCTGAGCTGGGGTTTTGCGCTGCTGCCTTCGCGGGTAAACCCGCTCCCACAGGTACTGCACCGCTCTCAGGCTCGGCGCAATCCCTGTGGGAGCGGGTTTACCCGCGAAGGCAGCAGCCGATCTCAGCCCTGATACCGAGCCGCCGCACTGCTCAATATCCGCCCAATCTCCTCGCGCAAGCACTGCGGCTGCTCCACCACCACCCCATCCCCTTGCCCCAGCACCCACCAGCGCAGCGACCCGCAGTCGCTGACCGTGGCTCGCAGCCGGTGCCCGTGCTCCAGCGCGGTCAGCTGCATGTCCGGGGTCAGCGGCGCTTCGCGCAACTGGCGCGCCAGGGCATCACTGACCCACGCTTGCAACTCGATTCCTTCATCCTCGCGCGGTAGGAGCGAGTCGCTGCGCAAGTAGCCGTGCAAATCGAAATTTCCACGCAAGTCGCCCACGGCATTGGTCGACCAGTGCCAGCCGAACGGGATGCTCTTGTCGTTGCGCTCAAGCGGGAAGATCAGCGACAGCTCGTTGAGGTCGCGCTCGACCGTGCGCTTGCTGACGTGGAAACCGACATCGCGCAGCCGCCACACCAGCTCGGCACTGGTGGTGCCGGGCGAACGGCTGGGCAGTTGACGCAACAGCGCCCATTGACGGCTGAGGGTGGCGCGGGTGGTGGCGAAGGGCAAAAGGTAACGTCCTTGTCTAGGCTTGCCGGCATAGCATGGCGGCAGTAAGGCTGCATGGCAAATGGCCATGTTTCGCTCCGACCAAGGAAGATAACAATGGTTGCCGTGGATCGAATCGTTCGCGACAGGTTTTGTCGTGCCATCGCGCAGAATCACGCCTCATCACAGTCGAGGTCGACGCTGTGGATCGTTCAATGAGGATGAACATGTCTGCTGCCAGCAATATCCATTCGCTGCTCGCTCGGCTGTTGCCCGAGCGCATTGCGCCTGCCGCGGCCAACCCTGGGCAACGCCGGGTGTTCACCGGGGTTGGCATGCCCAGCCAGCGCGCGTTGCTGGGCGAGCGCTTCAGCCTGGCCGAGCGCCTGGACGAGGCGGTCGACTTGCAGGCCATCTATGCCGAGCTGCGGCGCCAGGCATTGGAAGGCAGCGCAGCGGCGCTCAACGACCTGGGCTGGGTATGGCTGAACGGCAAGTACTGGCGCTCAGACGTCACCCGGGCCGGGCACCTGTTGCGCATGGCGGCGATGCAGGGCAATGCCGCGGCTTGGTTCAACCTGGGGCAGCAGCATTACTTCGGCAAGGGCGTAGTGGTGTCCTACGCCAATGCTGCCGAGTGTTATCGGCATGCCTTCGAGTGCGGCATGGCCCATGCCGCGGCGGCGCTGGGCGACCTCTACGAAGAAGAAGTGTGCGATGGCGACCAGCTCTGGCAAGTGGACCTGGTCGAGGCCTATGGCTGGTTTCTGCGCGGCGCCGAGGCCTGCGAGGCGCGCTGCCGCTTCGAGGTGGGCTACCGACTGCTGCATGGGGTCAATGTCGAGGCCGAGACCAAGGCGGCGCTGTACTGGCTGGAGCTGGCGGCGGGGGCGGGGGTGATGCAGGCGGCGGAAGAGCTGGCGGTGCATTTCAGTCGGCGGGATGCGGCGCGCTACTTGGCTTGGCGTGACCAGGCGATTGCAATGGGCAGCACCTTGGCGTTGACCATGAAGCTGGAAGATCAGATTCAGCCCTGAGCCGCCTGTTCTGGCCTTTTCGCGGGTAAACCCGCTCCCACAGGGTGCGCGCCGAGCCTGAGAACGGTGCACTACCTGTGGGAGCGGGTTCACCCGCGAACACGGGCGCAGCCCGTGCCATGCGACACAAATCTCCCACAGGGCGCGCGCCGAGCCTGAGAACGGTGCACTACCTGTGGGAGCGGGTTCACCCGCGAACATGGGCGCAGCCCGTGCCATACGACACAAATCTCCCACAGGGCGCGCGCCGAGCCTGAGAACGGTGCACTACCTGTGGGAGCGGGTTCACCCGCGAACACGGGCGTAGCCCGTGCCATACGACATAAATCTCAATGCCCCCCCACATGAACAACCTTTCATCTAACCCAAACTCCCTCGGGTTGACGCTGGGGGTAGGGCTAGGCGTATATTGATAGTTAGCAAACTATGAATATGCCCGATACCCACTCATGAATCTCGACGCACTGCACCTGAAAATCAGCAGCGGCATGGTCGTTGCCGCTCGCCACTGGCGGCGCATCTGCCATGCGGCCCTGACCGGCTATGGCGTTTCCGAAGCCTGCGCGGTGCCGCTGCTGATGATCGTGCGCCTGGGCGATGGCGTGCACCAAGTGGCGGTGGCTCACGCCTCCGGGCTGGAAAGCCCGTCGCTGGTGCGCCTGCTTGACCAGTTGTGCAAGGCCGGCCTGGTGCAACGCAGCGAAGACCCCCTCGACCGCCGCGCCAAGGCCCTGAGCCTGACCCCGGCGGGTCGCACGCTGGCGGAGTCCATCGAAGGCGAGTTGGTACGCCTGCGCCGCGACGTGCTGCGTGGCATCGACCAGGCCGACCTGGAAGCCACCCTGCGGGTGATTCGCGCCTTCGAAGAAGCGGGCGAATCGGCATGAGCGGGTTCTTTTCCTCGGTGCCCCCGGCGCGCGACTGGTTCTACGGCGTGCGCACTTTCGCCGCCTCGATGATCGCCCTGTACATCGCCTTGCTGATGCAACTGCCGCGCCCTTACTGGGCCATGGCCACGGTGTACATTGTCTCCAGCCCGTTCGTCGGGCCGACCAGCTCCAAAGCGCTGTACCGCGCCCTGGGCACCTTGCTCGGCGCAGGCGGGGCAATATTGCTGGTGCCGCCGCTGGTGCAGTCACCGCTGCTGCTGAGCGTGGCCATCGCGCTGTGGACCGGCACCTTGCTGTTCCTCTCGCTGAACCTGCGCACGGCCAACAACTACGTGCTGATGCTGGCCGGCTACACCTTGCCGATGATCGCCCTGGCGGTGGTCGACAACCCGCTGGCAGTGTTCGACGTGGCGTCGTCCCGTGCCCAGGAGATCTGCCTGGGCATCGTCTGCGCGGCGGTGGTGGGGGCGATCTTCTGGCCGCGCCGGCTGGCGCCCGTGGTGGTCGGCGCAACCGGCAGCTGGTTCGCCGAGGCGATCCGCTACAGCGCCACGTATCTGGCCCGCGAGGCTTCCAGCGACAAGGTCGGCGGCCTGCGCGGCTCGATGGTCGCCACCTTCAACAGCCTCGAATTGATGATCGGCCAACTCGGCCACGAAGGCGCCGGCCCGCACACCTTGAAGAACGCCCGCGAGCTGCGCGGGCGGATGATCCACCTGCTGCCGGTGATCGATGCACTGGACGATGCCCTGGTGGCCCTCGAAAGCCGCGCGCCTGCACAGTTCGCGGTGGTCCAGCCGCTGCTGGCGCAGGCTGGAAGCTGGCTTGCGAACACCGCCGAAGACGCCTCGCAAGCCCATTGGAGCGCCCTGCGCGAACGCATCGAGCAACTGCAACCCAGCGCCGAAGCCCTCGACCAACGCCCGCAACTGCTGCTGTCCAATGCCCTCTACCGCCTCAGCGAATGGGTCGACCTGTGGCAGGATTGCTGCACCCTGCAACATGCCCTGCGCCTGGACGATGCCACGCCCTGGCGTGCGGTCTACCGCCACTGGCGCCTGGGCCGCCTGACGCCGTTCTTCGACCGTGGCCTGATGCTCTACTCGGTATTCTCCACCGTCACCGCGATCATCGTCGCCTGCGGCCTATGGATTGGCCTGGGCTGGAACGACGGCGCCAGTGCGGTGATCCTCGCCGCTGTTGCGTGCAGCTTCTTCGCCGCCATGGACGACCCGGCGCCGCAGATCTACCGGTTCTTCTTCTGGACGCTGCTGTCGGTGATCTTCTCCAGCGTCTACCTGTTCCTGGTACTGCCGAACCTGCACGACTTCCCCATGCTGGTGCTGGCCTTCGCCGTACCGTTCATCTGCGTCGGCACCCTCACGGTGCAGCCGCGCTTCTACCTCGGCACCTTGCTGACCATCGTCAACACCTCCACCTTCATCAGCATCCAGGGTGCCTACGACGCCGACTTCTTCACCTTCATCAACGCCAACCTGGCCGGGCCCGTGGGGCTGCTGTTCGCCTTCATCTGGACCCTGCTGCTGCGCCCGTTCGGGGTGGAGCTGGCGGCCAAGCGCATGACCCGCTTCGCCTGGCGCGACATCGTCGAAATGACTGCCCCGGCCACCCTCGCCGAGCAGCGCCAGGTAGGTGTGCAAATGCTCGACCGCCTGATGCAGCACCTGCCGCGCCTGTCACAAACCGGGCAGGACAGCGGCGTTGCCCTGCGTGACCTGCGCGTGGGCCTGAACCTGCTTGACCTGTTGGCCTACCTGCCGCGTGTTGGCCAACAGCCGCGCGAGCGCCTGCGCACGGTGATAGAGGAAGTGGGCGAGCACTACGCCGCTTGCCTGCGTGCTGGCGAGCGTCTGCACGCCCCGGCGGCGCTGCTGCGCAACATGGAACGCGCCCGTCAGGCCCTGGCGCTGGGTGAGGCGAGCGAGCGCGGCGACGCCCGCGTGCACCTGCTGCATGCCCTGAGCGGCCTGCGCCTGGCGCTGCTGCCGGGTGTGGAAGTGATGCTTGAGCCCGCCGAACAACCACAACTGCCTGCGGGCATCGATGGAGCACCGCTGTGATCGGTGAACTGGATATCAGCGGAGTATTCCTGCCCACCCTGCTGGTGATGATGGTCTGTACCTATGTGCTGTTCCTGGGCGTGCACGCCGTGCTGGTGCGCCTGCATTTCTACCGCCTGGTCTGGCACCGGGCGTTGTTCAACGTTGCCCTCTACGCCGTGCTGCTTGGCGGCGTAGACCACTTTTGCCGAAGCCTGATGCTGCCATGAAAAAGCCGTTGTTGACCTTGGGCCAGGTGGCCCTGACCTTGCTGGTCGTGACCTTCGCCGCCGTACTGGTGTGGCAGATGGTCGTGTACTACCTGTTCGCCCCCTGGACCCGCGATGGCCACATTCGCGCCGACGTGATCCAGATCGCCCCGGATGTCTCGGGCCTGATCGAAAAGGTTGAAGTTCGCGACAACCAGCCGATCAAGCGCGGTGACGTGCTGTTCACCATCGACCAGGCGCGTTTCAGCCTGGCCCTGCGCCACGCCCAGGCGACTCTCGCCGAGCGCGAGGAAACCCTGGCCCAGGCCAGCCGCGAAGCGCAGCGCAACCGCAAGCTGGGCAACCTGGTGGCCGCCGAGCAGCTCGAAGAGAGCCAGTCCCGCCAGGCCCGCGCCCGCTCGGCGGTGAGCGAGGCGCAGGTGGCAGTGGATACCGCCCAGCTCAACCTTGACCGCTCGGTGGTGCGCAGCCCGGTGGACGGCTACCTCAATGACCGCGCCCCGCGTGCCCACGAGTTCGTCAGCGCGGGCCGGCCGGTGCTGTCGGTGGTCGACAGTGCGTCGTACCACGTCGATGGCTATTTCGAGGAAACCAAGCTCGGCGGCATTCATGTTGGCGATGCCGTGGACATCCGCGTGATGGGCGATGACACCCGCCTGCTTGGCCATGTGCAGAGCCTTTCGGCAGGCATCGAGGACCGCGACCGGGTCAGCGGCGCCAACCTGCTGCCCAACGTCAATCCCGCGTTCAGCTGGGTGCGTTTGGCCCAGCGGATTCCGGTGCGTATCGCTTTCGATGAGGTGCCGGAGGACTTCCGCATGATCGCCGGGCGCACTGCCACGGTATCGATCATTGAGGGCCAGCAGCCATGAAACACCTGATGTTGCTGGGGCTGGCGTTGTCGTTGGGGGCCTGCGCGATGGTCGGGCCGGATTATGAAGTGCCGAAGGACGGCGCGATTCAGCGCAGCGATCTCAACGGCCCGTTGCGCCAGGATGCCGATAGCGTGGTATCGGCGCCGGTGCCTGACGACTGGTGGCAGCTGTACCAAGACCCGCGCCTGAACGAACTCGTACGCCAGGCCCTGGCCGCCAACACCGAACTGCGTGTGGCCGCCGCCAACATCGCCAAGGCCCGCGCCCAGGTGGAGGTGGCCGATGCCCAGGGCGGTTTCAGCGGCGGTGCCAAGGTAGCAGCACAGCGCTTGCAGGAGTCCGGCGAGGCCTTCCTGCTGCCGGAAAAAGTGCCGGTGGCCAATATTGGCGAGGCGATTCTCAGCGCCTCGTACCAGTTCGACCTGTGGGGCACCTTCAAGCGCGGCACCGAGGCCGCCCAGGCCAACGCCGACGCGGTGCAGGCCGCCGCCGACACCGCCCGCATCACCCTGGTGGCGGATGTGGTCAAGGCTTATACCCAGGTGTGCTCGGCCAACGAGGAATACCACATCGCCCACGCGTCGCTGGATTTGCAGCAGCAGAGCGTGCAACTCACCCAGCGCCTGCGTGATGCAGGCCGTGGCGACGACACCCAAGTGACCCGCTCGCAGACCCAGTTCAAATCCCTGCGTGCCGAGCTGCCACGCTTCAAGGCCGAGCGCGAGGCGGGCCTGTATACCCTGGCCGCGCTGCTCGCCACCCCTGTGGAAAAGCTGCCCACCGGCACCGCCGAATGCGCCGAGCTGCCGCATTTGGCGCAGCTGATTCCGGTCGGCGACGGCGCCGCGTTACTCAAGCGCCGCCCCGACGTGCGCCAGGCCGAGCGCCAACTGGCTGCGGCCACCGCCAACATCGGCGTGGCCACGGGTGCGCTGTACCCGAACATCAGCTTCGGCGCCCAGGTGGGCACTATCGGTATCCTCGATAACCTTGGTGAGCCCGCTACCAACCGTTGGGGCTTCGGCCCGTTGGTGAGCTGGACCATTCCCACCAATGGCACCCGCGCGCGCATCCGCATGGCCGAGGCGTCGAGCCAGGCGGCGTTGGCGCATTTCGATGGGGTGGTGCTGAACGCCATTCGCGAAACCCAGACCCGCTTGGCGCAGTACAGCGCGTTGCTGGATCGGCGTGATGCGCTGGCGGAGGCGGAGCGCTCGGCGAAAGAGTCGGCTGAGCAAACGCATTTGCGGTATCAGGTAGGGCGTGAGTCGTTCCTGGCAGATTTGCAGGCGACCCGCACCTACACCGATGTGCGGGCGCAGTTGGCGGCGGCCAATAGCCAGGTGGCGATGGGGCAGGTGGGGGTGTTCTTGGCGTTGGGTGGGGGCTGGAAGGCTATAGAGGGCCAGTGAATTGGCAAAGGTTCTCTAAAAGCCTTTCCTGCATCTCTAACGGTTACAGAGATTGTCGGGTATTTCTGATTCTATTATTGGTGTCGATTACCTGTCTCTGCCCTTGCGTGTTGGTGCTCTCAGGTTGTGGAGGCAGGGGCATAAGATTTTCGCGCTCCGCACGGCGAGTACTTGTCATGTGCTGGAGGTCTGTAGCTTCTTGAGTGAGTTGCAAACTCATACGTGAGAACTCCCGCTGACGGTGAAAATCTGCTCTCACTTCAAACGGAAAACCCTCACGTTCGAGACGTGGCGATGGGGCAGACGGTGGTGTTTTTTGGCGTTGGGTGGGATGGAAGCAGGCGACGCCGCAGCTGCATCACCTGTGCCTGAAAACTACCGATTAAACGGGGAGTTGCAGCCTCACCTCTTTGTTTAACAAACCTACGATGTCGTGTTCGGAGCGTTGGAAGACCGAGCCCCAAGTCTTGTCTACCTGCGCTTGCCTGGCATTGGGTAGCCCACCCCAGTTGAGCACATTGGGCGCTTGGCTCTTGGCAAAACCAAAGGCATATTCGGCGGCTGTAATTAAGCCGCGGTCTTCCAGTTCGACACCTACTGTGAAATATTTTAAGCCGGTTATGGAGGCGTCACTTGGTGTTTGTGGTGGATGGAAGGTACGCCATGCTTCCCTTTCTGCGCTGTTCAGCATGATCTCTACTGTTTTTGACGCCTTCATGCTATTGCCATTGCCCCCGACGATACTCCCAGGGCCTATCGGTGCCGCGGTTTCTGGCATCAAGCGTACCCTTTTCGGTGAACTGCTCAATACCGTCGATGTGCTCGTAGTAGGGGTGGGGCTCACAGGGCGCGCAGGATTCTGAAGCCCAGCCATTTTATGGAGGCCAGGGTAAATTCTTCCTGTCCCTACGCTGTACATATGCCCGCTAGGATCCGTTCGATTTATGGGATCTCCGGCGCAGTAAGCGTAAGCGTTGATTCCGCCATGCTCGAAGGGGCTGAGACTATCAGCCGAATGGAAGCGCATGAGGGTTGTACTGTATAAACGATAGCTACCCAGTAAGTAATGGTGCGTTGCGGGGTCTTGATACTCGCCGTTGAACGCAAGCAAAGCATGCTCTCTGATGGCCGCGTGGTTGTAACCATAGGGCGTGTAGGTTGGGCTTTTTTGTTCTGGCTTATGTACCTTTAATACGGAGTTTTTTTCGTCAGCGGCAAGCAATGACGTTTGATTTTTTTCCTGAATGCTGAGCGTTCTCTGCGAGTGGGGTTTGGCCGACTCTCAACAGGGCGCGTTGTTCTTTTTCAGTGATTGAATGAGTCATCAAGCTACTTTGATAGAATAGTCGAGTGGTGGTCATGGGTGTTGCCTCTCTTCTTATGAAGTCGACAATATGTTTTCCATGACGCGTTAGCTCAACTGGCAAAAGTAATAGGTAGGTCATGGGGTTGCGGGGGTGCTCACTTCCAGTAAGGCAATTCTGAACTTTAAAGCTATCGGTTCAGGTGTCGCTTGTTTGGGAAGTATCCTACGCATTTTGCGGAAGCTTCTGTGTTGTCGGGGAAATGCCTCACGGATAACGTCCCCAGGTCGCCTTTCCAGGCGATCGGGCGTGAGACACCCGGCTTGCAGGATCACCGCTTCAATGGCGGTCGTGTGCGGGCAGGCTTCGGCCTGGCCGGGTTCCTGTATGCCCCGGGTCTCACCCCGTGCACGACTGCCACCCAATTCCGTGAGACGACGAGGACGGCAGTTTCCATACTTGCGCATACAGGGCCTTCTTATGAAAAAGCTCGTCCCCGATCCCCCACGCGTCGTCTATTCCTACTTTTCCGTCCAATCTGACCTTCTCCCCCCCGATGCCCTGGCCCACACCAGCGAACTGCTGCGCGGCCTGATCGAAACCCTCGAAGAACACCGCCGCCTGCACGTCGGTGAGCCCGGCCAGAACATGCTCGCCAACGTCACCCACGCCGCCGACATGGCCTGCGCCCTGGTCGAGCACACGCTGGCGAAGCTCAACATCGAGCGGGAGGTATCGGCATGAGCGACGATGACCTCAAAGCCTGCACCACGGCAGGCACGGAAACCTTCCTGGAGCTGTTCCGCGTACAGCCCGGCATCCCTCTGGACCGCACGCTGGATGAAATCTCCATGCTGCTGGGCTGCATCCGCCACCTCACCACCGAGGCCGAGATGGAGGGCGACCTGCAAGCGGGCAGCGCAGCGCGGGTGCTCAGCGCCATGGCCAAGGCGCTGATCAATGACTTGGAGATAGGGATGAATCGTCAGCGCTGAACCGGTGGCGCAAAGGCGCCTGGGTTTGCCGGACTTCGCTCAGGCAACCAGGCGCTGCACGGTTCCGGCGATTTCTTCACCATGCTCCAGCTCGGCCTTGCGCAGTTCATAGGCCGTTTGCAGGTTCAGCCAGAACTCTGCGGTAGTGCCCAAACAGGCAGCAAGGCGCAGCGCCATGTCGGCAGAAACCCCGCCGCGCTCGAGCAGGATATTGTTCACCGTAGGGGTAGAAACGCCGAGCGCTCGGGCCAAGGCCGCAGCGCTGAAGCCCATTTCGCGCTGGAAGTCCTCGCGCAGAATTTCGCCAGGGTGTACGGGACGCATGCCGTTCTTGAACATGATGTACCTCAGTGATAATCAACAATCTCAACGTTTTCCGGGCCTTCGTCGGTCCATGTGACGCACCCCGCAAGATCTTACCTGCTGTTGAAATGATCATTGCGACGTGCGATCTGACTCGCGTCGATCACGGAAATTGCCTACAGCCAACTGGGTAGGTCGCAACCTTCATCTCAAGGAAAGCGAGCATTAAGCTTTCAGCCCTCACGATTCCCGACTATAGGTTCTTTGAAGTTTGTACTTAGGTTTGTACAATGTTGCGTTGTCGCCTACCACCGCTACGACAAAGCCTGTCACTCTTGAAGCCAAGCTTCGGGGTCGTGAAAACCTCATCTGGGCAAAGCCTGGAAAGGATTCGAAAGTATGCACGTACTGACTTTTAGCCAGGCTCGCGCCGACCTGAAGCAGACTATGGATGATGTATGTCGGGACCATGAGCCCGCCATCATCACACGCCAGCGTGGCGAGCCTGTGGTCATGATCTCCCTGGAGGACTACAACGGCATGCAAGAGACGATGTATCTGCTGGGAACATCGGCCAACGCCAAGCGCTTGCGTTCCTCCATCGATCAGCTTCGGTCAGGTAAGGCTGTTACCCATGAGCTGACCCTCGATGAACATGAAGTCAAAGCAACGCAACAAGACTGAAGCCAGAAGCGCCGTCAGCATTGCGTGTACCGCCGAGGGCTGGGAGGACTATAGCCATTGGAAGGATGCGGATGCTGACGTCTTCAGCGCGATCAATGCACTTATCAAAGAGTGCCTGCGCACTCCGTTCAAAGGCACGGGAAAGCCTGAACCACTCAAGGGCGACTTGTCTGGTTTCTGGTCGCGCCGCATCACCCGTGAGCACCGTCTGGTGTACCTATTCGAAGCTGGGCAACTTACCGTTCTGCAATGTCGCTTCCACTACGACGACTGACTCCCTGAAAAACAAACGCCCGGTATCACCGGGCGTTCGCATTTCAGCGCAGAATCTTCGCCGGCTCATCCGGCGGCAAGTTGCTTTGCCCCTGCGCTCGCCCAGGTTGCCCTGGCACCACACCGCCCAGCTGCTCGGCCAACTGCTGCGCCACATCCACGCCCAGCGCCTTGGACACCTCACGCACTACCCGTGGGCGGTTGAGGGTTACTCGCGCATCCTGGCTCTTCACCAGCTTGGTGTCCTGCGCCTCGCCAATGGCGGTGAACGCCGAGGTGATCTCGTAGGTGCGGGTGTTGATCAGGCTGAAGTCGGCCACCAAGGTCAGGCCCAGCACCGCCGAGTAGGCGTTGGTGTGGTCCAGGGCGTTGATGTCCTGCTGGAAGTCGATGTCCGACACGGTGCCGAACAGCACGTAGTCGGCACCTTTGAATGCGCCGCTCTTGATGCGGCGGATCACGTCGTAGACATCACCCTTCGAGTCGGCGGTGTGGGCCGAACCCTGCACCAGCTGGAACATCCCGCCCTTGAGGATCTCGCCCTTGATGTCGCCACCGAACTTGCGCAGCTCGCCCTGCTCAATGTAGCTGCTGAGGCTCTCGAACTCGTTGTAGCTCGCCTGGCCGCTGGCGCTGTAGGCGCTGACCTGGTGGCTGGCCTGGGCGCTGACGATGCGAATGTATTCCTGCACCCGCTCCTGGTAGGCCAGGTCGGTCACCGCCACCTTGGGCGCGGCCTGCACGCTGAACGCGCATACCAGGCCCATCACTGCCATCCATGCTCGCATTGGTTAGCGCTCCGTGGTCTTGCGGATTTCTTTTTCGTCCATCCATTCGGCCAGGCCGCTTTCCACGTCAACCAGTTGCAGGCTGAACTTGTAGAACACGTCCTTGTAGTCGCTGCTGCGCTTGACGATGGAGCTGATGGAGCCTTCCAGGCGGTACTGCGCGGCGATCATGTTGCCGGTCTTGGCCACGGTGTCTTTCTTGTAAAGGCCGCTCTGGTTCTGCGACTTCAGCTGGTCGACCTGGCTTTGCATGTCGGTGTTGTCGCTGGCGAAACGCGCTACGCCACTTTTCATCAGCTGGGTCTTGATCGACGTGGTGATCTCGCGGGTGTCGATGTATTCGCTGGTCTTGTTCTTCACGTCGTACACCTGCACCACCGGGCGGCCATGCAGCACGCCGGACTGGGCCAGGGAGCGGGTCATGCTCTCGGCAATCATCTGCAGGTCGGTGGAGCCGAATTCGTTGGTCACCAGTTCCACGGCCTTGGCGTCGCCGTAGCTGATGTTCTTGCCGCCGAGCACGGGTGACGGGGTGCTGCAGCCGCTGACCAGGGCGATGGCGACGGCGGCGAGGGAAATGCGTGCAAACATGGGAGAAGCTCCGAAAACAGAGGTCAGCGGGTGTGGACTTCGAGGCGGAAGTCGGTGGCCTTGGGGGTCGGCGCGATCGCAGGCAGGGTGCTGGCTTGCTTGCCATACAGCGGTAGGGTTTTCCAGCTTTCTTCTTCGGCCACCGGGAAACCGTCGTTGCCCAGCCAGGCGAAGCGGTAGAACAGGGTCTGGTTGCTGCGGCTGGTGTTGTTCAGCGCCACCTTGACGGTGAGAAAGCCGTTTTCGCGGGCCACACGCATCTGGCCGACTTCGATGTCGTCCAACTGGCCCATGGTCGCCACCTTGCTGGCGGCGCTGCCGGGAGCCGGTGGGGGCGGGGTGGCGCAGCCGGCCAGCAAGGCGGCGGTGATAAGGGCGAGGCAGGTGTTACGCATGGTCGGGTCCTGAGCAGTTACTTGAGGGCGATGGCCTGGGTTTGGGGTGGTAGCGGGGCAGGCAGCTGAATGGCTGCCCCGCCGGCGAACACCTGGTTGCCGACCACGCGCAGGCTGACGACCTGGTAGGGGCGGTCGATCTTCACTTTCACCTGGGTGCCGCCCAGGCTCGACGGCAGGCTCAGGCGGTGTTCGCCCTGTGCCAGGCGCACGCGGGCCACTTGGGTTTCATCCGGCAGGGTGCGCCAGGTGCGGGTGTCGGCACCTTCGACCACGGCCGAGGCGATGCCCATGACCAGGCCTGCCATGGGGTTCACTTCGTTCATTTTCTTCTGCGCCACGCCACGGGTGATGGCACGCACGCTGGTACGCAGGATGATGCCCGGCATATCGTCGCGCAGCGCGCGGCGCGACATCGCGCTGGTGCTGTTGAGCGGGGTCAGGGCCAGGGCCTTGTCGTTGAGCTGCAGTTCGCGCAAATGCGCGGTGGATGTGTCGTCCTTCATGACCGGGAACGACAGCGGGGTGATTACCAGGTTGCCGTCGATGGGCAGCGGCAGGGGAATGCGTACCGAGTCGCGAGCCGGGGCCAGGCCGCTTTGCACCACGATCAGCACGTCGCTTTCGCTGGGGGTGGCGGCGTTCTTGTCCAGGTCCAGCAGGGCTTGCTCCAGCAGCGGGGTGTTCGGGCGCAGTTCGGCGGCCTTGCGATAGCCCGGTGCGGCAAGGCCTTTCTCGCCCAGGGCCTCGTAGACGAAGCCGGACAGGTAGTGGCTGAAGGCGCTTTGGTAGCTGTTCTTGAGGTTGACCACCTCAGGGGCGTCGAGGCTGGCCACCGGGTAGCCCTTCAAGTCCTTGAGCTCGGTCTGAACGCCTTGTTTCTCAGCGTCTTCCTCGCGCTTGAGGTATTCCCTGTCGCGCAGTTCGGCGATTACCGCTTCGCGCTCGTGGGTCTTCCTGATTTCGGTGCGGGCGCCGTCGAAGTCGTTGTTGGCCAGCAGGTTCAGGGCCATCTGGGTGGTCAGCATGACTTTTTCGTAGTCGTAGCCCTCGTAGCGGCGGACCTTGTCGTTGACCAGGTAGCTGCCGAACTGGCTCAGGTACTTGTCGGTATCGAGCTTGACCGCCTCTTCCCACTGGAACACCACGCCATCGGCGGCGCGCCAGGCGTCCTGGCTACCTGTGAGGTCGCCCTTGGAGCGCAGCAGCTCGCCTTTCTCGAAGTAGTAGAGCAGGTCTTTGTCTTCGCCCTTGTTGTTGCTCTCCAGCAGGGTCAGGGCGGCGTCGACATTACCGGCGGCCAGCTGCTGGTTGGTTTGCTGCAACTCGCTGTCGTAGCTACGGAACGCGGCGCAGCCGGTGAGTTGCAAGGTGGCGAGCAGGGCTGCCAAGGGGAGGGCGCGGGTGACCATTGGTGGGTTCTTCCCTGAGTGGATGGCGCTAAAAGGCAGGGATTATAACTAAAGTAGTGGCTTTATGATGGCTAATCGCCTTTTTTGGTGATGGCGCTGCTTGGTCAGTAAGCCGTGCTACCCACAGGGTTTTGGCGCTCCTTGCTCCCTCAGCAAGCCCGAACGTATCGCGGTTTGTTGAAAGGATTTACGGTTGCTTGGGATTGCGTACAGAACCTAGGCGATGGTCAGTGCTTCAAGTTGTTCGCGGCATACGAATGCGCGCGTTCTCTTCGGTAAAAAGCGTGGGAGTTAAAGATGGTTTATCAGGCCGATTGAACGGGTTTATTGAAATGCGAGCAGCGAGCGCTGCGTCGGCACTATACGCACCCGGTACCACTTCTTGTAGATGACGTCGTTCACTTTGAATGTTTTGCATATTATTAAAGGTCTCCCTGACCGTAGTGGCGCGGCTCTCCCTTAGTGCGTCTATGTTTGAATGGGTTCGACGTATATCGGAAAGGGGTACCGAGGAAAGGTTGCCTCCGCGTGATAAATTTTCAGCCATCAAGAGTGTGTCAAACGAGTCATTACTTAGTTTATTGGCTCGCTGTAAGTCTTGACGTGCCTGTTGGTAGCTTTCTTTCGCCTGGCGATGCGCGATCGTGAGGGAATGAATTTTTTTCAGCGATTTCAACGTGGGTGCTGTGGGGTTGAATCCACTGGTGAACGAGGCTCGAACATGGCCGCTGGGATCGGAAAAATTTATCGGGTCGCCCGCAGTGTAGGCGTAACTATTGAGCCCCCCCTGGCCGAAGGGACTGTAGTTGTCGTGGGCGTAAAATCGCATTAAGGACGGTGAGTAGGCGCGATACCCTTGGCCGAGCAGATAGCCGCCAGGCAGTACATTGATTATTTCGCCATTGAATCCAAGCGATAAAGCGGTCGCTGTGGAGCCTGACATCGCCCCATAGGGCGTATAGCTGAGTTTCGAAGGCGCGGGGTGGAAGGCTTGTAGTGTCGAGTGTTTTTGATCAGTTATCAGGAGTTTAGTAGTTTTGGAGGATGTGGTCTCGGCAAGCGGCATTTCTTTATACCGTATGAAAGTGCATTGTTCGTTGAGATCGATAGCCTGAGTCAACTGCTGTTTACAATAAAAAAAATGAGTGGCTTTCATGTGATTTCCCAGGTTGGATGACCCGTTTGGGCTGATAGGAAATTAAGCATCTGCGTGATGTTTTGCTTGCGCAACTGGCAGATTTACCTGGTCGCCGGTTGGCCTGAGACAGCGAGCCTGGAGGGGTGCAGCACAGTGAAGACGACGCTGACTCGGGCGGAAAGTGTGCCTAAGTTTTCATGAAATCCGCCCGGAGCCTTGAGCGTCGAGAACACAACACGGTCGGCCTGGGCATTGACGGCACCGAGATGCCGCGTTGCCGTGCGCGTTGTCGGTGGTGTTCGCCGGGCATGGCGTGAAGGCTGTGCAAGAGGCGGGGGCGCAGGCACTGGCGTTGCTGGCCATCGTGATCCTGTACGGGCGTTCGTGGCGGGCCGAGAAGCGGCGGGCGGCGGCCAGCTGAGATCGGCGGCGTCTGCTTCGCGGGCTTGCCCGCGAAGAGGCCGCAGCCGACACTATGCAAATTCAGAATCACGGAAACAGCCAAAATGCGTGTATGGATCGATGCCGACGCCTGCCCCAAGGCGGCCAAGGACCTGATCGTCAAGTTCGCCCTCAAGCGCAAGTTCGAGGTGGTGCTGGTGGCCGGCCAGTCGCAGATCAAGCCAGCGTTCGCCGTTGTGCGCCTGATCGTGGTCCCCAGTGGCCCGGACGCGGCCGACGACTACCTGGTCGAGCATGCCGTGCCCGGTGAGTTGGTGATCTGCAGTGACGTGCCGCTGGCCGATAGGCTCATCAAGAAGGGCGTGGCTGCGCTGGACCCACGCGGACGCGAATTCGACGAACGCAACATGGGCGAGCGCCTGGCGGTACGCAACCTGTTCACCGAGCTGCGCGAACAAGGCCAGGTCGGCGGTGGCCAGGCACCTTATGGCGAGCGTGAGAAACAAGCCTTCGCCAATGCCCTGGACCGCATTCTCAGCCGCCTTTCCAAGGCCTGACGCGGGGTGGCGATTGCCAATTTTCCGGTCACGCCGTAGCTTAACCTTTTGCAACATTTGTTAGAGCGAGGTGTGTGATGTCGATGGAAACCTGGTTGGCGTTCTTTGCCGCGTGCTGGGTCATCAGCCTGTCGCCGGGTGCCGGGGCCATCGCCTCGATGTCCAGCGGGCTGCAGTATGGGTTCTGGCGTGGCTACTGGAATGCCTTGGGCCTGCAATTGGGGCTGATCTTACAGATCGCCATCATCGCCGCCGGTGTCGGCGCCATACTTGCCGCCTCGTCCACGGCCTTCCAGGTTATCAAGTGGTTTGGCGTGGCCTACCTTGTGTACCTGGCCTACCGCCAATGGCGCGCGTTGCCGATGGACATGACCGATAACGCTGCCGTGCGCCCGATTGGCAAGCCTTTGAGCCTGGTGTTCCGGGGCTTTCTGGTGAATGTCAGCAACCCCAAGGCGCTGGTGTTCATGCTGGCGGTGCTGCCGCAATTCATCGATCCGCACCAGCCGCTGCTGGCGCAGTACCTGGCGATTGCCGTGACGATGGTCAGCGTCGACCTGCTGGTGATGGCCGGCTATACCGGGCTGGCCGCGCGGGTGCTGCGCCTGCTGCGCACGCCCCGCCAGCAGAAACGCCTGAACCGCACCTTTGCTGGGTTGTTCCTGGGTGCGGCGGCTTTCCTCGCGACCTTGCGTCGGGCGCCAGTCTGATATCGCAGCGTACCCGATCGAGTCGATGCCGCAGCTCTGCTGTCTATCCTGGGCATTGTTCGTGAAACCGAGGAGCTACCCATGGACGCACCTATTCATCCGTTTTCCGACATTTTCAAGCAACTGGGCCTGCCGGACGATCCTGTGGAGATCGAGCGGTTCATCACCACCCATTCGCCGCTCGATGATGGCATCAAGCTGGTCGATGCGCCGTTCTGGAACGACTCGCAGCGCGCCTTCCTGAAGGAAAACTACATCGCCGACTCCGATTGGATAGTCATGATCGATCAGCTCAACGAGGCGCTTCATCCGCAGAAGAAATAAAGCGCCGAGCGGCACCTGATGGGTGATTTGTCGTTGCTATGCTCAGGAAAACAAAAAGGGGATGGCGCGATGAAAGATCCCTACGCACCAGGCTTCTGGTGCACCGTGACGATCCTGGGCACGCTGACGGCCGGCTACTTCTACGGTATCCGGCACACCCACCAGATGAACCAGGCGGTGCAGTTTCTCTACGCCGCCGCTGCGGTCACCGCGGCGGTGGCGCTTTGCGGCCTGGCGTGGATCGCCTGGCAGCAGCTGCACCTGAACAAGCGCGAAGTGGCCCAGGGCCGAACGTTGGTGACCATCTGGAACACCAAGGTCGCCTTGCGCCGGGTCGAGACGGTGTTCGACCGCTACTTCTGGGGCAGCTACTGGCATTCGGGACGAACCTTCGAGGAAGTCATGGGCGAGCTCAAGGGCACGCCGCTGGAGCAATGCCTGGACGCCTTGAAGCTGCAATGCCGCGAGCTCGACCGCGAAGTGCACGACCATCATCACCACTGGTTGGCCAACGCCCGCGACCTGTCCAGCGTGGCCACAGCCATGGCCCGCGAGCGCTACCAACTGGACCTGTGCGACCCGCAAGGGCGCGACGGTGGCAACACCGCCGTGCTCAACCGCGACCTGGAAGTGCTGGTGTACACCTGGTCGGCACGGCTGCGCAGCTTCGACCATCAGCTGGACGAGCTGGAGCGCGCCTACCACTAGGACGGCTTACTCGCCGCGGATGTACTGCTCCAGTTGCTGGATCAGGTTGGCCTGTTCTGCGATGGTTTCCTTGACCAGGTCGCCGATCGACAGCAGGCCGAGCAACTGGCCGTTTTCTACCACCGGCAGGTGGCGCAGGTGGCGGTTGGTCATCAGGTTCATGCAGTACTCGAGGTTCTGCTTGGGCTCCACGGTGACGACGGGTGCGCTCATGATGTCGCGTACCGGTGTCGCTGCCGACGAGCGGCCCTTGAGCACCAGCTTGCGGGCATAGTCACGTTCGCTGACGATGCCTACCACCTGGCCGTCTTCCACCACCGGCAGCGCACCGATGTTCTTTTCCGCCAGCAATTTCAGGGCGTCGAGCACCGAGTCATCAGGGCCTATGGTGTGGACGGTCTGATGCTGGGCTTTGGTCTTGAGGATTTGTTCGACGTTCTTCATACAGGCCTCGGAGGGTGGAAAATCTTGTTGTGGAGTAAATAAAGCATCCGCCACGGCGCTCTGCACGGCAATGCAGGAAACGGCATCGAGGTAATTGAAAAACGTCATTTGCGCAGCGCCGCTCTCGATTCGGCGCAGCCCTTGTAGGAGCGGGCTTGCCCGCGAACACCGGCGCAGCCGGTGCCATAACTGGGGGTCTTCTTTTCGCGGGTCGGCCCGCTCCTACAGGTATTGCGGCGCTCTTGAGATGATCAGAGCTTGGGCATCTGCCCGATCCGCGCGACCATCTCGCTGACGACTTGCAAGTCCAGCAGGAACTGCTCCACGGTCTTGAACTCGTTGTCGTTATGCCCGGTGTACTTCACCCCTGGCATCGCCAGGCCGAACTGCACGCCGTTGGGCAGGTCGTGTACCGAGGTGGCACCGGCGGAGCTGTCGAACGCGTGGGGCAGGCCGAGGTTTTCGGTGGCTACGTCGAGCAGCGCCTTGACCCACTCGCCTTCCGGGTTGCGGTACATCGGCTCGTCCAGGGTGTAGTCGAGGGCTACCGAGGTGTGGCTACTGCGTGCCCAGTTGCCGAGCTTGTCGGCCAGTTCGTCCTTGATCGTGGCCACCGGCTTGCCTTTCGGGATGCGCAGGTTCACCGCCAGCTTCAGGGTCTTCTGGTCGAGGTTCACGTAGGTCAGCGAGGCGGTGAGCGGCCCCATGAAGTCGTCCTTGAAACCGATGCCCAGCTTGTTGCCGAGGTAGTCCAGGCCCCAGTTTTCGGCGGCGTAGCGGGCGGCGTCGGTGATGTGGTTGCGCTTGAGCGGCACCTGCTGGCCCAGGCTATGGAGCAGCACCAGCATGCGCGCAACGGGGTTTACCCCCGACTCGGGCTCGGACGAGTGCGCCGACACCCCGGTGACCGTCAGCAACACCTGCTTGCCGGACACCTTGGCATCGACCGTGAAGTCGCCGCCGTTGGCCTTGGCGTACTCGGCGCCGGCCTTTTCCAGGCGCTTGGCCAGTTCTGCCGGGTTGTCGCCGACCAAGGTCGCCACGGAGGTGGTAGGAATCTGGTTGGTGGCAAGGCCCCCGGTCAGGTTCACCACTTCGGCGCCCTTGCCGGTGGCGGTGCGCCGGCTGAAGCTGGCCATCACGGTGCCGTAGCCTTTTTCCGCGATCACCACCGGGTAGCCGCCATCCAGTGCCAGGTTGTAGGCCGGGGTGGGGTTGCGGGCGAAGTAGTAGGGAATGGCGTCGCCGGAAGTTTCCTCGGTGGTGTCGATCAGCAGCTTGAACTGGCGGGCCAGCGGCAGCTTCTCGTCCTTGGCCACTTTCATTGCATACATCGCCACGACGATGCCGTTCTTGTCGTCCTCGGTGCCGCGACCGTACATGCGGTCGCCGACCAGGGTGACCTTGAACGGGTCGAGGCGGGTGCCGTCTTCGAGCTTCCAGTTGTCCGGGTTCACCGGCACCACGTCGGCATGGGCGTGGATACCGACCACTTCCTTGCCTTCGCCGAGGGTGATTTCGTACACGCGGTTGTCGACATTGCGAAATTGCAGGCCGAAATCCTTGGCCAGGGCTTCAATCTTGGCGGCGACCTTGTGGAACTGGGGGTTGTCGTGCTGGGCCAGGCCGTCGACGCGGAAGGTGGGAATTTCCACCAGTTCGCGCAGCGTCTCGGTGGCGGCCTTGCCGTACTTGATGCGGGTGTACAGGCCCAGCAGGCGGTTGATTTCGTTGTGCTGCTCGGCGCTGAGCGGCTTGTCGGCCAGGTAGGTCTTGAGCGTGGTGCCGAGCGTATCGACCTTAGCCTGTTCGCTGCCTGCGAGCGTGCCGAGGAACTGCTTGAAGTCGACGGGGTTGCTGCCGTCGTAGGCTTTGAGAATGGCGGCGGACTGTTCTGTGGAAAGGTTGGCTTGAGCGTGGCCGGTGACCAGCGCCAGGCTGGCGAGTATGAGGGTGGTGGCGGAGAGCTTGTTCAAAAGCATGCGCATTCCTTCGCGAGGTGTTGAAAGACGGTGCCCGTTTGTAGGAAACGGGGAGGCGGCAACGCTAACACCATTCAGGTGGCTTGCGGGAGGGGGAAAGGGGTGGTGCTTGAACGGGTGAGGTATTGGGGCCGCGTAACGGCCCCAATAGCGTTTGCGCTAACCGCGCGTCTGGCGCGGCAATTCGCCAAAGCGCTGGCGGTAGTACGCCGAAAAACGCCCGGTATGGGCAAAGCCATATTCCAACGCCACTTCGGTGACGCTGGCGCCGGGGTTGCCCAGCAGATAGTCCCGCGCCGCCTCCAGGCGCAGGCTGCGCAGCCGGTCCATCGGGCTTTGCGCGTATTCGCGCTGGCACAGGGTGTTGAGGCTGCGAATGCTCACCCCCGCTTCGCTGGCCAGTTGCGGCAGGCTGATGCTCTGGTTCAGGTTGGCGCGCATGCACGCCTCGATGCGCTCCAGGTGCCGTGGCGGATGGCGCAGGTCGTTGCTGCCCTGTGGCTCGGCCGAGCAATGGCTGAGCAGGAACAGCGGCAGGCTCTGCTCCAGATGTTGCAGCCAGGGCGAAAGCGGCTGCGCTTGCGCGCCTTGGGGCAGATGCTCGAGCAGTTCGCTGACCAAGCGCAGCCAGCGCACCGCCAGCGGTCGTTGCAGGCGGCTCAGGGCCGGCAGCCCGGCGCTCTGCTGCATCTGCACCTGGCTGGTCTCGATCAATGCCCGGGGCAGCTTGAGAATCAGCTGTTCGCAGCCGGCTTCCCACAGCACGCGAGCACTCTCGCGGGGCGCCAGCACAGCGGCATCGCCGGGGCTCACGCTGTGGCTCATGCCGTCGCACTGCAAGGTGGCAGTACCGTGCAATGGCATCTGCACCAGCACGAAATCGTCGAAGGGTTGCGGGCGAATTTCCACCTGACCGCCGTAGCGCAGCGCATACAACTCGCAGCTGGCCACCTGGCCGCGGTGCAAGGTCACGTCTACCCGGCCATCGGGCCACTCCAGTTCATGGGCCACCAACGCTTCGCCCAAACGCTGCTGTACGGCCTGGGCCGAGCAACTGGTGAACCCCGGCTGGCCGATCAGGGCGGACAGGTCCAGGCCGAGGCGGTTGGCGCTCGTGCTGTGCAGGCTGCCCATGTCACAGCGTCCGGTTGCGACGGGCTTCGTTGCGCTGAAGGGTGGCGCTGGGAGCCTCGTCGAACAGCTTGCGGTATTCGCTGGCGAACCGCCCCAGGTGCGAGAAGCCCCAGCCCATGGCGATCACCGAGATATTGCGCACCGACGCGTCTTCGAGAATTTCCTGGCGCACGGCACCGAGCCGGTACTTCTTCAGGTAGGCCATCGGCGAGAGGCCAAAGTGCTTGCGAAAGCCCTCGAACAGCTTGAAGCGCGAAACGCCTGCAGCGTGCTCGATGTCTTCCAGGTGCATTTCCTCGCGGGCATTGGCCTCGATGTAGTTCTTGGCGCGTACCAGGTAGTACGGCAGCTTGCTGCCCATCTGCTCGCGCAGTTCGGCACTGTAGTTGTTGGGCTGCGAAAGAATGAGGCCCTTGATGAGCGCGGTTTCCACGTCGCGGGTGAACGAGACGTGCTCGAACAGGCCGTGGCCGCGCTCCAGTTCATCCACGTAGTAGCGTGCCATGCGCCACCAGGAAGCCGAGGCGCCTTCCACGGCATCCATGAGCGGCTCGAACACCAGCGGCATGTCCAGCGGGCGTTGCAGCATCGATTCCAGGGTCTGGCGCATGGCCATGCGGGTAATCACCACCGAGACCTTGTGGCAGTCGCCGGTCATGCTCAGGGTCTGGGTTTCGTAGGGGGTGACGATCAGCCCCTGGTCGCGGTCGGAGTTCAGGCGCTTGCCGTTCTTGAGCAGCTCCTGCTCGCCACGGATCGGCAGGCTGAGGCTGTAGCAATTGAGGTGTTCGGCATCCTCGACGCCGATGGTCACGTCGGTTCCATACTCCATGCGCCCCAAGGTGGTGGACATGGATTTGAAGACATTGGCGCTGTGGTGGAAATGAATGCGGTTCGGCTGGCGAGTCTGCAATTCGTGCGGCCCACAGATGCCGGCCATCCAGTCCCTTGCACCGGCAAGATCGTAGCGATCTATTCGAATATCTCTTATTTGCACAATGTTGGGTTGGTTCATGACAGTGCACCCACGGCTAGGGATATCGACACGCTCTATCGGCGTTTATGCACGTTAGGTAAGCAAAGCCTATGCCCGTAGTCGTGACCTTTGGGCATATCCAGATTTTTTGGCTAGCAATGACTGACTAACTGGATATCCACTCGGTTTATATCTAATTCCAGATGTGTCCGGATCCAATATAAGCCCTGCTCCGGGGCAAATCAGAGCAGGGCGAAGTTCTATTTCAGGGCAGACCGTTACCAAAATTTCCACGTGTAGGTCGTGATAAGCCGGTTCTCGACCCAGTCGTTACCGTGGCTGAACTTCGCCACCACGTTACCCGCCTCGAACCCCAGCCCCTGCAATGGCCCGCTTTGCACCACGTAGGAAAGCACCAGGTTACGTTCGCTTTCCGCGGCCTCGCTCAGGTCGCCAGCACGTTTCACCGACGTGCCGTGCAGGTAGCGGGTCATGAACTTCAGGCCCGGAATACCCATGCCGGCGAAGTCATAGTCATAACGCGCCTGCCAGGACTTCTCGTTGGGCTTGATGAACGCCACGCGCGACCAGTTCACCAGGAACGGCTGTGGCACGTAGCCGCCCAGGGTGGGGAAGTTGCTGTCGCCGAGCATGCGCTGGTAACCCACGCCGAAACCGTGGGCGCCTTTGCGCAAGGTGGTCATCAGGCCGTAGGACTGGTTGTCGATCTTGCCATACAGCGCATCGCCGTCCTCGTTGTTGTTGAAGTAGCGCAGGTCGGTCTTCAGCCCGTAGCCGCCGCCGAGGTCGGCCAGGTGGGTCAGGCCCAGGTAGTGCTGTTTGTAGATATCTTCCAGCTGGGCAAAGTAGTAACTGCCGGTGAACGCCTTGTTGAACGCATAGCTGCCGCCGGCCAGGTTCATGCCGTCACTTTCGCGCACCACGCCCGAGCCGGTTTGCAGGTACAGCTTTTCGTAGTTGCCCGAGTTACGTGCGCCGATCTCGGTGAGCCGCCCGGCATGCAGGGTGAGGCCGTCGATTTCCTTGGACTCCAGCAAACCGCCACGGTAGGTGGTGATGAGCTGGCGCGAATCGTCGATCACCACCACCGGCAGGATCGGCCGCAGCTCGCCCAGTTTCAGCTCGGTCTTGGAGTAGCGCATCTTGAAGGTCAGCCCGCCGCGCCCGTAGTCGTGCGGTTGGCTCTGGCTGCTCACGCTGTAGGGAATGATGCTGTCGTCACCACGCCCGCCACCGCCGTCCAGGCGCAGTGCGTATTGCACGTTGGCGTCCACGCCGAATTGCAGCGGGCCTCCGGTGTAGCCCGAGGCGAAGCGCAGGTCGAAGCCCTGGGTCCAGCTGCCCACCCGCGAGCGCGCCGGGTTGTCATTCTTGAAGTCGCGGTCGATGTAGAAGTTGCGCATGCCCAGCGCCAGGCTGCTGTCTTCGACGATGTCGGCCTGCGCCAACAATGGCGCACATACACCCGCGGTCAATACGCCCCGGACCCACCACGTTCTTTGCAACATATCGTTCTTCCCCAGGCCGCGTGCAGCGCGGCATTTTTAATTGGACGGCCACAGGCCGCTATGCAAGAGGGCAGTCGTGTTACCAATGCAACGACACTCTTTCGGTGCCTGGGGGAATTAAGCGGTATGCCTGCGTCAGCGGCTATCCCGTTACTTAAGGACAAATAGCCATTTGCTCAGCACTGGAAAAGGGGGATATCCCGGTTTGCGCGGGGTTGGAAAATATCCGGAAAAATGCCGCCGATTTTCTGGATGGTATTCACCCACTAAGCGGATAGACCCTGCGCGACGCCAGCTCATTTAATGGATGCATGAATGAGCCCGATGGCCGAGGACTACCCCCATGCACCAAGCGAGAAGCGTCGAACAGTGGAAACACTTCATTGAAAGTTGCCTGGACTTTCGCCCCGCCGATGGCGTCTACCGGATCGCCCGCGACATGTTCACCGAGCCGGCATTGTTCGACCTGGAAATGGAGCTGATTTTCGAGAAGAACTGGATCTACGCCTGTCACGAAAGCGAGATCGCCAACAACCACGACTTCATGACCATGCGCGCCGGGCGCCAGCCACTGATCATCACCCGCGACGGCGAAGGCAAGCTCAACGCGCTGATCAACGCCTGCCAGCATCGCGGCACCACCCTGACCCGGGTCGGCAAGGGCAACCAGTCCACGTTCACCTGCCCGTTCCACGCCTGGTGCTACAAGAGCGACGGGCGCCTGGTGAAGGTCAAGGCGCCGGGCGAATACCCCGAAGGCTTCGACAAGGCCACCCGCGGCCTGAAGAAAGCCCGCATCGAAAGCTACAAGGGCTTCGTGTTCGTCAGCCTGGATGTGGCCGGCAGCGATACCCTGGAAGAATTCCTGGGTGACGCCAAGGTGTTCTTCGACATGATGGTGGCGCAGTCGCCTACCGGCCAGCTCGAAGTGCTGCCGGGCAAAAGCTCCTACACCTACGACGGTAACTGGAAGCTGCAGAACGAGAACGGCCTGGACGGGTACCACGTCAGCACCGTGCACTACAACTACGTGGCGACCGTACAGCACCGTCAGCAGGTCAACGCCGAGAAAGGCCTGACCTCCAGCGATACCCTGGACTACAGCAAGCTCGGCGCAGGCGACAAGGAAACCGATGACGGCTGGTTCGCTTTCCACAACGGCCACAGCGTGTTGTTCAGCGACATGCCCAACCCCGCCGTGCGCCCTGGCTACGCCAGCATCATGCCGCGCCTGGTCGAAGAACACGGCCAGGGCAAGGCCGAATGGATGATGCACCGCCTGCGCAACCTGAACATCTACCCGAGCATGTTCTTCCTCGACCAGATCAGCTCGCAACTGCGCATCATCCGCCCCGTGGCCTGGAACAAGACCGAGATCAACAGCTTCTGCCTGGGTGTGGTGGGCGAGTCGGACGCAGACCGCGAAAACCGCATTCGCCAGTTCGAAGACTTCTTCAACGTCTCCGGCATGGGCACCCCTGACGACCTGGTGGAGTTCCGCGAAGCCCAGCGCGGCTTCCAGGCGCGCCTGGAGCGCTGGAGCGACATCTCCCGTGGCGAAGGCAAGTGGATCGAAGGCGCCACGCCCAACAGCGAAACCATCGGCATCCGCCCGGCCATGACCGGCGCCGAATTCACCCACGAAGGCCTGTACGTCAACCAGCACGCCAACTGGCAGCGCTTCCTGCTCGAAGGCCTGGCCCGCAAGGCCAACGACGAACAGCAGCTGCTCAAGCTCAAGGAAGTGTGACCATGAATGCGCAACTGCAATACCGCGTCGAGCAATTCCTCTACCGCAACGCTGAGGCCTGCGATGCCCAGGACTGGGACGCCTACCTTGCGATGTTCAGCGAGGACAGCGAGTTCCACCTGCCGCAATGGGATTCGGAACACGTGTACACCACCGACCCGAAGAAAGGCATGTCGCTGATCTACTACGCCAACCGCGGTGGCCTGGAAGACCGCGTGTTCCGCATCCGTACAGGCAAGGCCGCCTCGACCATCCCGATGCCGCGCACCGTGCACTTGTTGAACAATGTGCGCATCGCGCCGCTGCAAGGCGATGAGCTGGAAGTGCGGGTGAACTGGCACACCCTGTTCTACCGCATGCAGACCGCCGAGCAGTTCTTTGGCCTGGCCACCTACCGCCTGCGCCCGGACGGCGAGAGCTGGAAGATTGCGCGCAAGCACGTGGTGCTGCTCAACGACCAGATCAACTCCGTGCTCGATTTCTACCACCTCTGATCCCTGCGGAACCTGCCTTATGACGTACAAAGTCGCCTTCAGTTTTGCCGACGGCAAGACGCTGTTCTGCCAGGTGCAGGGCAACGAGATCCTGCTGGACGCCGCGTTGCGCAGCGGCATCAAGATCCCGCTGGACTGTCGCGAAGGCGTCTGCGCCACCTGCCAGGGGCGCTGTGAGTCCGGGCAGTACACCCAGGATTACGTGGACGACGAGGCGCTGTCGGCCCAGGACCTGGCCGAGCGCAAGGTCCTGACCTGCCAGACCCGCGTGCAGTCCGACGCCGCCTTTTACTTCGACTTCGACTCCACGCTGTGCGGCAGCAGCGGCCCGGCCAGCCTGCAAGGCACCGTGAGCCAGGTGCAGCAGGTGTCGCCCACCACTGCCATCGTGCATGTGGAAACCGGCGCCGCCGGTGCCGCGCTCGACTACCTGCCCGGCCAGTACGCCCGCCTGAAGGTGCCGGGCACCGAGCACCGCCGTTCGTACTCGTTTGCCTGCGCACCGGGCAGCAGCCAGTTGCAGTTCCTGATTCGCCTGCTGCCCAGCGGTGTGATGAGCGACTACGTGCGTGAGCGCTGCCAGGTGGGCGATGTGATCGACATGGAAGCGCCGCTGGGCGCCTTCTACCTGCGCCACGTCGACCGCCCGCTGCTGATGGTGGCAGGCGGCACGGGGCTTTCGGCGTTCCTCGGCATGCTCGACCAGATCGCCGAGCAGGGCGGCTGCGGCCACCCGGTGCACCTGTACTACGGCGTGCGCAACGCCGCCGACCTGTGCGAATTGGCGCGTATCGAGGCTTATGCCGCCCGTATACCCGGTTTTACCTTCACGCCGGTAGTCAGCGACCCTGATGGCGACTGGCCAGGCAAGGCGGGCTATATTGCCGAGCACCTGGACGTGGCGGCGCTACGCGATCAGCCCTTCGATGTGTACCTGTGCGGCCCGCCGCCGATGGTCGAGTCGATCAAGACCTGGCGCAGCGAGCATGGCCTGGAGCACAGCCGCCTGTACCTGGAGAAATTCACCGAAAGCAACAGCTGAACCCATAACAACAACACCTCGGCCCGCCCGAGAACAGAAACGCTGCCCTCCTCGAATAACAGCAAAGGCCGCATCATGAAAAACCTGATATTGCGTGCATGTCTGGCAACTTCGCTCTGCGCGGTAACCGCCGCACAGGCGGTGGAACCTGTCCGGATCGGCTTCATCACCACCTTGTCCACCCCAGCCGGCTACCTGGGCGAGGATTCGCGCGACGGCTTCCAGCTGGCGATCGACCAGGAAGGCGGCAAGCTCGGGGGTGTACCCGTGCAACTGATCGTCGAGGACGACGCGCTGCAACCGGCCAAGGCCAAGCAGATCGCCGACCGCATGAGCCTGGATGGCATTTCGTTGTACACCGGGGTGATCTTCTCCAACGTGCTGGCGGCGGTGATCAACACCGCCACCAAGGACGGCTTCTACGTCAGCATCAATACCGCGCCGTCGACCCTGGCCGGTGAAAAGTGCATGGCCAACTACTTCGTCGGCTCCTACCAGAACGACACCATCCACGAGATGGCCGGTGTGGCTGCCAACGAGCTGGGCTACAAGAAAATGGTCATCCTGGCGCCCAACTACCAGGGTGGCCGCGATGCGCTGGCAGGCTTCAAACGCACCTTCAAGGGCGAAGTGACCGAAATCTACACCAAGCTCAACCAGCTGGACTTCTCGGTTGAGCTGGCGCGTATCCGCTCGCTGGCCCCCGATGCGATCTTCCAGTTCCACCCAGGCGGTGGCGGCATCAACTTCGCCAAGCAGTACGGCAGCTCGGGCCTTTCGGCGAAGATCCCGATGGTGGTGCCGGTGTTCTCGATGGACGAACGCATGCTGGCGGCCACCGGCGAAGTGGCCAAGGGCACCAATATCGTCACCCTGTGGAACCCGCAGTCGACCAACCCGGCCAACCAGGCCTTCGTCAAGGCGTTCACCGAGAAGTACAAGCGTGAACCCACCGTCTACGCCGCCCAGACCTACGACACCGCACGCCTGATTGGCGCGGCGCTGCAGACCACCCAGGGCGACCTGAAGGACACCCAGGCGTTCCGCACCGCCATGAAGGACGTGAAGTTCGACTCCATTCGCGGCGACTTCAGCTTCGCCCAGAACCAACACCCGGTGATCGACTGGTACCTGCTGCAAGTGCAGGCCGATGCCAGCGGCAAGCTGGTGCAAGTGCCGATCAAGACCCTGGCCACTCACCACGTGGACAGCTACGCGGCGCAGTGCAAGCTGTGAACCGCTGCTGACGCTGGTCGCCCCGTAGCCTGCTGCGGGGCGTTTGCATGAGGAACGCCAAATGCTATTGCTCGAACAGATTCTCAACGGCTTGCAGTACAGCGCCCTGCTGTTCCTGCTGGCCTCGGGGCTGACCCTGATCTTCGGCATCATGGGGGTCATCAACCTGGCCCATGGCGCCTTCTACATGGTCGGCGCCTTCTGCGCCGCCTACACCGCCATGAGCACCGGCTCGTTCTGGCTCGGTGGGCTCGCGGCCCTGCTGGGCGCCGCCTGCTATGGCGCGCTGATCGAAACCTCGATCATGCGCAGGCTGTACCAGCGCGACCACCTCGACCAGGTGCTGGCCACGCTGGCGGTGGTGTTCTTCACCAACGAGCTGCTCACCGTGCTGTTCGGCCGCAGCCCGCCGGCCATGCCTACGCCTGAGTGGTACTCGAGCTTCGTGCAGGTGCTGCCCGGCTTGATGTACCCGGTCAGCCGCCTGCTGTTCATCGCCGCCGGTATCGTGGTGGCCGTCGGCATGTGGTGGCTGATCAGCTACACCCGCCTGGGCATGCTGATTCGCGCCGGTGCCGACGACCACGAAATGGTCGGCGCGCTGGGGGTGAACATTTCGCGCCTGTACACCTTGGTGTTCGTGTTTGGCTGTGTGCTCTGCGGGCTTGCCGGGTTCATGGCGGCGCCGTTGCTGTCGGTGGAAATCGGCATGGGCGAGAAGATCCTGATCACCACCTTCGTGGTCATCGTGGTTGGCGGCGTGGGCTCGGTACGCGGTGCGCTGGTCGGCGCCTTGCTGATCGGCATGGTCGACAGCCTGGGCCGCGCCTACATACCGCCGCTGCTCGACCAACTGCTGCCTGCCGAAAGCAGCGGCACGGTCAGTGCCGGGCTGATTTCCGCCAGTGCCTACATCGTCATGGCCGTGGTGCTGCTGCTGCGCCCACGTGGCCTGCTGCCGGCCCGTGCCTGAGGAGAGAACCATGTCACCACGTCTTGTCATCGACCTGGTCTGTCTGGCCGTGTTCGCCCTGGTGCCACTGTTGGCCAGTTGGCTGAACGAGCCCTACCTGGTCAGCTTTTTCACCCGCCTGGCGATCTACGGCATGGCTGCCGTCAGTCTCGATCTGTTGATCGGTTATGGCGCCATGGTCAGCTTCGGCCACGCTGCGTTCTTCGGTTTGGGCGGCTATATCGTCGGCGTCGTCGCTTTCCATACTTCCCAGGGTATGCCGCTGTGGGGCTGGGACGGCAGCAACAATGCGCTGGTGGTGTGGCCACTGGCGTTGCTGATCTGCGCCTTGTTCTCGCTGGTGGTGGGCTACCTGTCGCTGCGTACCACGGGTGTGCAGTTCATCATGATCACCCTGGCGTTTGGGCAAATGCTGTACTTCGTGCTCAGCTCGCTGTCGCTGTATGGCGGCGACGACGGCATTCTGCTCAACGAGCGCAACACCATCGGCGCCCTGGACCTGGGCGACGCCAACCACTTCTACTACCTGTGCAGCGCGCTGTTGCTGGGCTGGTTGCTGCTGTGCCGACGCCTGGTCAACTCGCGCTTCGGCTTCGTGCTGCGCGGCCTCAAACAAAGTGAGCGACGCACCATCAGCCTGGGCCTGAGACCCCTGCGCTATCGCCTCACCGCCTTCGTGATCGCCGGTACCGGCGGTGGTCTAGCGGGCATTCTGTGGGCCAACTATGCGCTGTTCGTCAGCCCGGACATGGGCGCCTGGCAGAAGTCCGGCGAGTTGATGGCGATGGTGATTCTCGGCGGTGTCGGCACCTTGCTTGGCCCACTGCTGGGTGCGGCCACCTACCTGGGCCTGGAGCAGGTGCTCAGCCAATGGACCGAGCACTGGATGCTGATCTTCGGCCCGCTGCTGTTGCTAGTGGTGCTGTTCGGCAAGAAGGGCGTGTACGGCCTGCTGCTGAGCCTGTTGCAGCGCAAGCGCAAGGCGGCGCCTGAGCCGGTTGCCAAACGCGTGGAGGCTCGCACATGAGCGCACAACTCTCGATTCGCCACCTGTACAAGGCCTTCGGCGCGGTGAAGGCCACCAACGACGCTAGCCTGGAGCTGGCCAGCGGCGAGCTGCACGCGATCATCGGCCCCAACGGGGCGGGCAAGTCGACGCTGATCGCGCAGATTGCTGGCGAAATTTTCCCGGATGAAGGCGAAATCCACCTGCAAGGTCGCGACATCACCCAGGTGCCAGCCTGGGACCGACCGCGCCTTGGCTTGGCGCGGGCCTTCCAGGTGAGCCAGCTGTACACCGAGTTCACCCTGCTGGAGAACGTCGGCCTGGCCATTGCTGCCCGCGAGGGCAAGGCCTTTGGCATGTGGCAGCCGCTGGCCAGTGACAAGCGCTTGCTGGAGCCTGCGCTGCACTACCTGCAACAGGTCGGCTTGCAGGCCCGGGCCAACGACCCGGTCAGCGAGCTGTCCCACGGCGAACGACGCCAGCTGGAAATTGCCCTGGCCCTGGCCCAGGAAGCCTCGGTGCTGCTGCTCGACGAGCCAATGGCCGGCATGGGCGCCGAGGAATCGGCGCGCATGACCGAGCTGCTGCACAGCCTCAAGGGCCGCTATTCGATCCTGCTGGTGGAGCACGACATGGACGCGGTGTTCGCCCTGGCCGACCGCATCACCGTGTTGGTCTATGGCCAGACCGTGCTCACCGGCACCGTCGAGCAGGTGCGCAACGACCCGCAGGTGCGGGCCGCCTATCTGGGAGAAGAACATGCTTGAAGTGCAAGGGCTGGTAGCGGGCTACGGGCTGAGTCAGGTGCTGTTCGACATGCACCTGAGCATCGAGCAGGGCCAGGTGGTGTCGCTGATCGGGCGCAACGGCATGGGCAAGACCACCACGGTCAAGTCGATCATGGGGTTGATAAAGCCCAGCGCCGGCAGCGTTCGCGTTAATGGCACCGAAATGCGCGGCGCCGCGCCTTACCGCATCGCCAAGGCCGGTTTGGGCCTGGTGCCTGAGGGACGGCGTGCGTTCAGCAGCCTGAGCGTGCGCGAGAACCTGCTGGCCACGGCCAGCAAGGGCAAGTGGGACCTGGCGCGGGTGTACGCGCTGTTCCCGCGTTTGCAGGAGCGCCAGGACCAGCTGTCGCGCACGCTCTCGGGCGGCGAGCAGCAGATGCTGGTGGTAGGCCGCGCGCTGCTGACCAACCCCAACCTGCTGATTCTCGACGAAGCCACAGAAGGCCTGGCGCCGATCATCCGCGAGCAGATCTGGCATTGCCTGGCGACCCTCAAGGCCGAGGGCGAGACGATCCTGGTGATCGACAAGAACCTCAAGGAAATGGCGCGGGTGGTGGACCGTCACCACATCATCGAGAAGGGCCGCCAGGTCTGGCAGGGCACGCCCACGGAGCTTGCGGCGCAGCCTGAGCTGTCGCAGCGCTACTTGGGCGTGTGAGGCGTGATGGACCTCGACCAGGCCTACAACAACGTCGCGGCGGCGGGTAACTTCCCCGAGATCATGGCGCGTTTTCGCCAGCGCAGCGCCCACACCTATGCGGCGCATCGCTGGCAGCGCGACGTGCCGTGCGGGCCGGCGCCACGGGAGCGCATCGACTGGTGCGGCCAGGGCCAGGCCGGTGCGCCGACGTTTTTGTTCATTCATGGCGGCTACTGGCAGGCCTCGGACAAGAGCGACTACGCCTTTATCGCCGAGGGTTTGATCCAGGCAGGGTTCAATGTCGGCCTGCTGGAGTACACCCTGGCGCCCTATGCGCGCATGCAGGAAATCGTGCAGCAGATAGGCCGTGCGTTGGGCTACCTGCAGCATCAGCGCGAGGCGTTCGGCATCGGTGGGCCGGTGGTGTTGGCCGGGCATTCGGCGGGTGGGCATTTGGCGGCGTTGTATCGCAGCCACCCGATGGTGAGTTTGGCGATGCCGATCAGCGGCCTGATGGATTTGGCGCCGATCAGCCAGTGTTGGCTGAACGAGAAGTTGCAGTTGAGCGATGAGGAAATTCGCGATTTCAGCCCGCAACGCCTGATTGGCGACGGCGCGCCGCTATTGGTGACCGTGGGTGCTGATGAGTTGCCGGAGTTGCTGCGTCATTCGCGCGAGTACGCCAGCACCTGCGAGGCGGCGGGGCAGGCGGTGCGGTTGCTGGAGGTGCCCGGCTGCAACCACTTCCAGGTGCTCGATGACCTCGCCCGCCTAGATGGCCAGCAACTCCCCGCGCTGCTGCAAAACCTATCACTGCCCTCAAGGTAAACCCAGAACCCTGTGGGAGCGGGCTTGTCCCGCGAACACGGGCGAAGCCCGTGCCATCCATCGCGGTGCCTTCTTCGCGGGTGAACCCGCTCCCACAGTGCCCGCGCCGCTATTGAGAACGGCGAAACCCTGTAGGAGCGGGTTTACCCGCGAACACCGGCGTAGCCGGTGCCATCTACCGCGGTGCCTTCTTCGCGGGTAAACCCGCTCCCACAGGGGTTGCGGTGGCTTTATATCCTGCAAAGAACAGCTACTTCCATCGCCCCAAAAAACTCGCCATTTGCGGATAGAAGTTTGCCGTTTGCGGCTATTTCACCAAAGGACCAGTTCATAAAGTGGCTACGTATTCACACAGGAATCACGTATGCCCAGCCTCTCTCTCCGGGTGCAACAGGTCGAAGCCCTGACCCCCAGAATCCGCCGCCTGCTGCTGGTGGGCGACGCCGCCCAACCCTTGCCAGCTTTCACCGCTGGCGCTCATCTGGAACTGCACGTCCCCGGTGAGCGGCCCCAACGCCGGGCCTATTCCCTGGTCAACCTGCCGGGCACCGGGCACTACGAAATCGCCGTGCAGTTGGAAGAGACTGGCACTGGCGGCTCACGCTGGGTGCACTCGCTCAAGGCAGGCGATACGGTCACTGCAGATGTGCCGAAAAACCATTTCCCCCTGTGCGATGAAGCCGATCACCTGCTGCTGATCGCCGGTGGCATCGGCATCACACCCATGCTCGGCATGGCCCGCGCCCTGCAAGCCGAGGGCAAGGCCTTCAGCCTGCACTACGCCGGCCGCGATGCCGCGCACATGGCCTACCTGGCAGAAGCCCGCGACTACCCCGACGCCCACTGCTGGATCAGTGGCGGCGACCCGCAGCGGCGCTTCCCAGCCAGCCAGGTGCTGGCCAGCCCGCGCCCCGGCCTGCACCTGTACATCTGCGGCCCCGCCGCCATGCTCAGCAGCGTGCTGGCGTGCGCCCGCGAACTGGGCTGGGCGGAGGATCACCTGCATTTCGAGCTGTTCAACGGCGCCCTTGAAGAAGCCGGCGACCAAGCCTTCGAAGTGCGCCTGCAAGGCAGCGGCGTGAGCCTGCAAGTGGCCGCCGGCCAGACCGTGCTGGACGCCATGCTCGAGGCCGGCCTGGACCCGATGTTCGACTGTCGCCGCGGTGACTGCGGCGTGTGCGTGGCCCAGGTGCTCGAAGGCGAGGCCGACCACCGCGATATCTGCCTGTCTGCACGCGACCGCGATGCAGGCAGCTTCTGCACCTGCGTTTCTCGTGCCAGCGGCCCGCTGCTGGTGCTCGACCTGTAACCCGCCGAGGAAAGCCCGTGTTTTCTACAAAAGAGCCTACCAATGAGCAAATCGCTGCCTTGATCCGCGAGGACAGCGTGCATAAAAGCGTCTACACCGACCCCGTGCTGTTCAAGCTGGAGATGGAGCGCATCTACGGTTATGCCTGGATCTACGTCGGCCACGAGAGCCAGGTGAAGAACCCCGGCGACTACCACACCACGCGCATTGGCGATCAGGACGTCGTCATGGTGCGCGGCGCCGACAAGCAGGTGAACGTGCTGTACAACCGCTGCCCGCACAAGGGCGCGAAGCTTGTGGCCGACGGTGACGGCAGCGTCGGCAAGTTCTTCCGCTGCCCGTACCACGCCTGGACCTTCAAGCTCGACGGCCAGCACCTCTCGGCTCCGTTGAAAAGCGGCTTCGAAGGCACCTGCTACGACCCCAAGCACGCCGACTTCTCGATGGTCAGCGTGGCCCGCGTGGAAACCTACCGCGGCTTCGTGTTCGCCAGCCAAGCGGCCTATGGCCCAGACCTGAAAAGCTTCCTGGGCGGGGTGATCACCTCCATCGACAACCTCTGCGACCGCTCGCCGGTGGGCGAGGTGGAAGTGGCCGGCGGTATCTTCCGCGTGCAGCAGCGTTCGAACTGGAAGGTGTTCTACGAGAACCTGCACGACACCATGCACGCCCGCGTCACCCACGAATCGTCGGTAGACGCTGCGCGTGAAGAGGCCCAAGCCATCGGCGAAATGCCGTTCGAACTGCTGATCATGGATGGCAACGGCGAGCCCTACGACTTCTGGGAAAAACTCGAGCTGCGCGCCTACCACAATGGCCACGGCTACATGGAGGCGATCTTCGACCCCGCCGCCGCCGAGCGCGATGAGGTTTCCCGTGCGCACTTCGACTGCCTGACCCAGGCCTACGGCGAAGAGCGTGCCCGGGAAATCCTCGGCATGAACCGCCACAACACGGTGATCTACGGCAGCGGCTCGCCGCACACGGTGTTCATGCAGTTCCGCGTGATCCGCCCGATTGCCGTGGACCAGACCATGGTCGAGATCCAGACCTTCCGCTGCAAAGGCGCACCGGATGCGGTGTTCGACCGCGCCCTGACCTACGCCAACGTCATCAACTCGCCATCCTCCAACGTGATGCCCGACGACGTCGAGGTCTACGCCCGCTGCCAGGAGGGCAACATGACCCGCGGAGGTGACTGGATCAGCATGCACCGCTACGTCGGCACCGACCTCACCCTGGAAGACGGCGCCGTCTCCACCAACGGCACCAGCGAGTTGCCCATGCGCAACCAGTTCGCTGCCTGGAAGCACTTCATGACCGCCACCCTGATCGCCAAGGAGAGCACCCATGCTGCTTGACCGCCGAATCGACGTCGACACCCGCACGCTCACTGCGGTCAACGTGCCCCGTGACACGCAGCGCGACCTGGAGCAGTTCCTCTACCGCGAAGCGCGCCTGCTCGATGAGCGGCGCTTCTGGGCGTGGGACAAGCTGTTCACCGACACCGGCATGTACTGGGTGCCGCAAAAACACGAGCAGGAAAACCCCTTCGACCATATCTCGCTGTTCTGGGAGAACCGCATGCTGCGCGAGGTGCGCATCCGCCGTGTGGAGAATGCGCGCAACTGGTCGCAGCAGCCGCAAACCCAAACCGCCCATCTGGTCGGCAACGTGATGATCGAGGGGCTCGATGCCCAGGGCTTGCTGGTGGTCAGCGCAACCTTCCAGCTCAGCGAGTGGCGCCTGGAGCAACGCCAACTGGCCGGGCGCTACACCTACAAGCTGGCCGCCCAGGACGGCGGCGGTTGGAAGATCCAGCTCAAGCGCGTGGACCTGATCAACTGCAACGACGTGTTCGCCAACCTCGAGGTGTTCGTCTGATGGCGGCGCCGGTGGTCATTGCCCTGCATTACCAGAATGACGTGTTGCACCCCGACGGCAAGATCCGCGTCGGGCTGGGCGCCGAGGATGCGGCGCGCACAGCGTTGCTCGATGCCGCCGGGCGCCTGCTGGCCGGCGCCAGGGCGCGGGGCTGGCCGATCGTTCATGTGCGCGTTGCGTTCCGCCCGGATTACGCCGACTTGCAGCAGAACGCGCCGATCCTGCGCAACGTCGCGCGTATCGGCGCGGTGCAGGAGGGCAGCTGGGGCGCCGAGTTCTTCAGCGACCTGGCGCCATTGGCGAGCAGCAATGAATTCAGCGTTACCCACCAGCGCATCAACGCGTTCTACGGATCGCCCTTGGAGCAACTGGTGCGCCAGTTCCACAGCAAGCGCCTGCTGATCGCCGGTGTGGCCACCCACTCGGTGGTGGAAAGCACGGTGCGCCATGCCGTGGACTGCGGCTTCGAGGTGACGGTGGCCGCCGATGCCTGCGCCTGCGCCGACGCCGACGCGCACCGAGCGTCCCTGGCCAGCATGGCGTTGATCGCGCGTATCTGCGAAGTGAACCAGGCATTGGAGGAAGCAGCATGATGCTCGAAGGCAAAGTGGCAATCGTCACCGGCAGCACGCAGGGGCTGGGCCTGGACATCGCTCGCCAGCTCCTGGCGGCCGGTGCCCGGGTGATGCTGGTGGGGCGCAATGCCGAAAGCGGCGTGGCGCTGGCCCAGGCGCTCGGCGAGCACTGTGCGTTCAGCGCCTGCGACGTGGAGCGCGACGAGGATATCCAGTGCTGCATCGACGCCACCCTGGCGCGTTTCGGGCGCCTCGACATCCTGGTCAACAACGCCTGCCTGTATGCCGACCAAGGCCTGGCCTCCAGCCGCGCGCAATGGTTGCAGACCCTGAACGTGAACCTGGTGTCGGCGGCCATCTTTACCCAGCAAGCCGTGGCGCACCTGCCGGCCGATGGCGTGGTCATCAACATCGGCAGCACCGGCGGCAAGTTCGGCGCCGCCGGGCGCGCGCTGTACCCGGCTTCCAAGGCCGGCATCCTGCAACTGACCAAGAACCTCGCCGTCAGCCTGGCGCCCCAGGGCATTCGCGTGCTCAGTGTGTCGCCCGCCTGGACCTGGTCGCCCAGCGTGGCCGACTTCAGCGGCAACGACCCGGCGCTTGCCGACCGCGTCGGCGCACCGTTCCACCCGCTGGGCCGCGTAGGCCGGGGCGAGGAAATCGGCAGCGTGGTGGCCTTCCTGTGCAGCCCCGGCGCCAGCTGGATGACCGGCATCGATGTGCCGGTAGACGGTGGTTTCTCGATTCTCGGGCCTGACCGGGGCGTGTCTCCGCGTGTGTGGTTCGAACAATTCCGTGACAGCCAATAACCCTTGCAACCGATGAGGTAGAACCCAATGGGCAAGACCATCCAGATTCAGGCACCCGACAGCACTGCAACCTTCAGCGGCTACCTCGCCTTGCCCGCCAGCGGCAAAGGCCCGGGGGTGGTGATTGGCCAGGAGATTTTCGGGGTCAACGCCAACATGCGTGCCGTGGCCGACTTCTATGCCGAGGAAGGCTATGTGGCCCTGGTGCCCGACCTGTTCTGGCGCCTGCAACCCGGCCTGGAGCTGGGCTACACCGAGGAAGATTTCGCGGTGGCCATCGACCTGTTCCAGCGCCTGGACGTGGACCTTGCCGTGCAAGACATCGACGCCAGCTTCGCCGCCCTGCGTGCGCTGCCCGAGGTGCAAGGCGAGCGCCAGGGTTACGTAGGCTTCTGCCTGGGCGGCAAGCTCGCCTGGCTCACCGCTACCCGCACCCAGGCGGCGTGTTCGGTGGGCTACTACGGCATGGGTATCGAGCAGTTGCTGAGCGAGGCCGAGCACCTCAAGGGCCGTTTCGTGCTGCACATGGCCGAGAACGATGTGTATTGCGACGCCGCTGCTCGCGGGCAGATCGGCCAGCACCTGGCGGGCAACGACAAGGTCGAGCTGTACCTCTACCAGGGCGCCGACCACGCCTTCGCCCGCGCTGGCAGCCCGCACTTCGATAAATCCGCCTCGCTGATGGCCCACGAGCGCAGCATCGCCGCGCTCAAGCGCGAGATCGGCCCGCACTTCAACCTGTCGGCGCTGTGGGAAGAGCACATCAAGCACGAGTTCGACACCCGCGACGTGCCGGCCACCATGGCGACCATGGTCGCCCAGCCCTACGTCAACCATATCCCGACCATGACCGGCGGCGTCGGTGCCAAGGAGTTGAGCCGCTTCTACCAGCACCATTTCGTGCACGGCAACCCGCCGGACATGAAGCTGATCCCCATCTCCCGCACCATTGGCGCATTGCAGATCGTCGACGAGTTCATCCTGTGCTTCACCCACACCACGGAAATCGACTGGCTGCTGCCCAACGTCGCGCCGACCGGCAAGGCCGTGGAAATTCCCATGCTGGGGGTGGTGAAGTTCCGTGGCGACAAGCTGTACCACGAGCACATCTACTGGGACCAAGCCAGCGTGTTGGTGCAAATTGGCCTGCTGAACCCCGAAGGGCTGCCGGTCGCAGGGGTGGAGACGGCGCGCAAGTTGCTGGATGAAAGCTTGCCTTCCAATACCCTGATGCAGCGTTGGGGGGACAGCACCGGGCGTTGAGCCTGGTTGTTTCTCAAGGCCCAGGAACGACAAACCCGACGGTTTCGCATAGGCGAAAGCGTCGGGTTTCTTGTGTTTCAAATGAAGAAACGAAGATGGCGCACTCGGCGGGATTCGAACCCACGACCTGAGAAGCGCCTTTTTTGCCGGCCTTCTAGCTTCGCGCTAGCTGAGTGGATCACTCTCGTGGGAGTGGTTGATGTCTCACTACAGCTTCACATGGTATACCCACGAAGGCAATCACCCTGGGCTACCTCGTCCGGCGTCATTCCACGGCTTCAGCCTCAGTCTCAGCCTCAACTTCCACAATCACTCCCTGAGTATATTCAGAGTACTTTTCACGCAAATAGTCCAAGCCACTAGAGCTGTCCAGAGTTATATTCAGTTGCTGCCTAACAAAATCGAGCCTGTGCTTGCACTCTTGAATTACTTGCGCCCAAGTCTTGACCCAGATAGTTATTTCGTCCGTTTGATAAAGTATTCCTTTGCCTGTCCTGTCAGCTTTTAGTTCTATTGCAGTATGTTCTGTGACGTCATTAGAAATAATCCAAAAATGCCAGCGAGTTTTCAGATGCTTGAATCTTTCATCTTTGTGTACGGCAAAGGCATAAGATTTAATTTGTGTGGTCTCTTCATGACCAATTGGAACTTTTGGAGCCTTTAGCTCAACAACAAGATGCTCACGCTCATCTGCATGATTGCAAGGAATGCTCTTTGTTAGCATCAAGTCTATGATGCCAACGGTGCCGTCTATTCGCTTAACTGGCTCATCAATGGCCAGCTTACTATTTGATGCTCCAAGGTGCTTTCTGAGCACCTCTGTCAGGGATTTATCGCTCACTGAAAGCGAGAATTCATCTCCGAATATCCATGTATTCTCCGCCAATATTTTATGTAGCTGGCTTCTTTCCTTCAGCGCCTGCTTCATTTCCGTTTGAAAAATTATTTCTTCAAGTCCAGAGATAAATTTAAGCCTATCGGAAATTAGTTTGGATGCGGAAATTATGGCGGAGATTGAGGTTTCTTCTAAAAGCTCAGCAAGCTCCCGCTGTTTTTCAGTCGAGAGATCTAGAACTTCATTCATTATTTTTTGAAGCTCTTTCGGACTCTGCTCAACTATTTGCTTAAGAAGCCTTAGCTGAAATTTCTTGGAGCTTATATCTTGCTTCTCGAATTCAGAAAGTTGCTCGCTGACATTTAGCGCTAAGATATCAAATACTTGCCTTTCGGCCATGTCAACAGGAGTGAATGCGTCCCCGCTATATGGATATACTTTTTCCTCCTTCCACTTTCTGATTTTGTCAGAAGATTTTTCAAGTTTTCTCTTTATGAAATAGTCTTTTATTGCGACAACTGCACGATCAACTGCGGTTCTCAGCGACTCTTCCAAATCGCCAAGCCCAAGAAGGCCGGATTTATTGAGTTGACTAAGGTGCTCCGATTTCAAGTAAGCAGAATAATTAATGCCGTTTGCGCCGCGCACGCGCTTATCAATCGGCATTAACGGGAAGCCATTCTCGTTGCACAAGAAGAACTCATTTGAGTCAGAGCTTTTCCACTCTATAAGCTCAAGCTCATAGGGGTATAGGTTCTCCTTGAACATTACAGGATCAAGATCGATCTCCTTTCTCTGCTCTATCTGAGACTCTGGATCGACTTCTTGTCCATCGACGGAAATCTTTATCCCTGGATACTTTGAAAGATAAATCGCAAATATGGAGGACAAGCTTTCAAGCGTTTTTTTGTTTGAAAGTCGAAATTCTTTATGTGGCTCGGTAATCTTAACGGTTGTACCGGTTTTCTTTCTTTCGGCAGCGACTTCATTTGTGCAGCGGACTTTCTTAGGGTTTTCTGCTGTGCCAAGCATCGTATAGGACTTGTAGTTGTCGCCATCTTTATAGGTGGTGATCCATTCTACAACTCGACCTACCGAGAACGATTTGAACCTTCCTTGCCCTTCCTGGCCATGCAAGTATCGCCCTAGTGGCGACTGCTTGTTGCTAGCCTTCCATGAGCCCCCCAAGTAACCAAAAAGCTTTTCGCTTTGAGGATAAGGAATGCCATGACCATCGTCTCTGATTACTATTTCATACAGACCTAAATCATTGCTATTGAGATAAATCTCAATATTAAATGCATCGGCATCGAGAGCATTCCAAACTAGCTCAGCTAATGCCGACACCGGGGTGGCTCGGCTAATTTTTGCTAAGTGATCCTTCTCAAGACCGACTTGAAATTCTTTATATTCAGTCATTCTCGACTCCATTCGTATGTAGCCAACCAGCGCATAGTTATCAAAGCGACTAGCTTGGATCACCCTCAAGAAGGGCTGAAGGTCTTACGCCGAGGGCAATGGCAATGCGCTCGATGTTGTAAATCGTCACGTTCTTCTCCCCCCGCTCCAGCATCCCCACATAGGTACGATGCACACCGGCTGCTTCGGCTAGCTCTTCTTGCGAGAGGCCGAGCTCAAGGCGCCTACGCCGCACATTGGCGGCGAAGACGGTGACAAGGGCGCATTGCTGAGGTTTGACGGGCATTTGCCTAATGTCAGCGTATGCATACCATGATTCTACATACTATGATTAGCGCTCCGCGTCGAGGTGGCTAAATGTCTTCACTCGCCGAATCACAGAAAAGCACTGGAAGGTAGAAGAGCATTGATGAGCGTGAGGTTGTTACTACTGGGGAGCATAGGGGGTATAGCGCTTGCCGGGTGTGCTGGTCAGCCGATGGAGCATCGGGAACCCTACCAAGTCATCGTCGTAGATATGCCGGTCAGGCAGGCTTATGAAGGAATGAAGGCCCATCCGTACTGTGGCACCGGATGGCTTGTGGATGGTCAGTACGATGCGTATGACGACAGTTTCGTCGTCAGGTATTCCTTCCCGGGCTTCTTTGGCGCATCGCTTCCATCTGACATAGTTCTCGGCACTAAAACTGAGGATGGCGCTACGGAGCTACGGCTTGTTTCTCAGGAAAAATGGAAGACTCCTATTTCAAAGAAATTTCTGAACAGGCTTCAGTCTGGCGCGTGTGAGTAAGGCTACGTAATGAAGATGGCAAGATATGCTTCTCTGCTGTTTTGGTTTCTCTTTGCGAATTGGGTTATGTGGGCCGGGGGGACTACTGATTGGCTTTGTCGAGAGGAAAGTTACTATGACCCTAAGGCGAAGGGCTGAGCTTCGAGGGAAAGTATTGCCAGGATGGGGAATGGATGATCGCTAATACCTTTTCAGGGGAGCTTGTGGTCAAGTCTCTTAGGCTGCTCATTCCGGAGGATAGCGGTCTAACGCCAGGAGTCTTCTTCCCGTACGTTTGGTTTGGGTTGTATCTATTGTTGGTTCTCTCGGCGTTGCTATCCCGGCGCAATCTATATGTGCTTTCGGCGGGATTACTATTGTCTTTGCATCGAAGGGTGTAAAAAGGGCCGCTTTATGCGACCCTTTTTGATGCTCAAGTACAGGCGCTAAGTTTGCCGATAGCCAAACTGATCTGAGTGATGAAATAAGCTTGGGTATGCCTGCATGGTGGGTATTGAATCCAGCGGAACTGATTTGCTTTGCATTAGTGTTTCAATGGCTTCATTAAGGCTCTTTGATCTGAGCCTGATTTTTTCAGGTCTGCCGAGTTGGATGTATTTAAGTGAGTCGACAAGTGAGCCCCAGAATCGACATTTCTCTAGAATGATACTTCTTTCTAAGCCTGAGCAGCTGCAAATTTCAGATATAATTTCTTCGTACCAGTTTGGGTCTAAAGCGTTAATCGCGACATTTGCTCTCATTTGGATTTTTGGATAGTCATCGAAAGATATTATTTTGGCGTCTTCGATCAGGGATATGACGAGCTCGGTGCAAAATGTCATTCTAAGCATTCCGCTAATAAATGAGCGCCAAGGCATATAGCTAGATCGATTAACTACAATTGGCAAGAACTCTTGTATTCGATGCAGCAAGCGACCAATAAATATTGCAGATCGTATGGAGTCAACGGGTAACACCGTGCCTAATACTGTGACCGCGCCCATTGCTAGCATCCCGTTAGCAGACGACCCATGCCCTCCATCAATGGGGAGCGTATCGCAGGCGCTTAGCAGGACAATCGGTGGCATTCTTATAGAATTTCGTAGTTCCCAAACGTCAAGCGCCTTTCCACCTACAACTATAGAACCTACACCGGTGCTGTCAGTTAGAGCGCCATGCCCGTCGAATATCATCAATGCGCCTTCAAACTCATTAACAGCGCTGGCAAATTGTTCGGCGTTTTCAACATCGACAAATTTGTATTTTGGGTAATCTTTGTGTGTGGTGGATAGTTTGTAAAGTGCGTTTTCTAATACGTTTCTTATCTTGTCCTTCTTGTCGAAGGATCTGATTATTAATATTTCTTCAAAATCTTTCAGCGCGATGCTTGTATATTGGCTTCGTAAGCATTGCTGCAGGCTAAGATTTCCTGGCGTTGCAGAAATTCGGCTTACGTCGCACCTCAGCGTGAGTGGTAGCCCTCGAACGGGAAACCATTCAAGAGGGATGTCTCCAAATAAAGTAACTCCCGAGAATTCTGGGGTGGAGTTGTCTATTAGCTTTCTATGCTCAGGCGCTAATAATGATTCCATTTTATTTTGTATGGTCAGCGCGAGTTTGCATGCTTTGAATTTAACGTGAGGATTACTACCCCTGACGCATGCTGCCAAATTTACAAGGCCCCCTTTTATACCATTGATCCTCGACTCTATTCTGAGCGTAGGTGTAATGCTGGAGGCGTTAAGGATTGATAGGCAAGCGCTGTATGTTCGGAGCTCCAATCGATAGCTTCTCATGAAGGCTCGTACTGATTCATTTTTAAGTAGCTCTTCAAAGCTTTCTTCGCTTTCGGCCATGTGAATTTTAGTGTATCCGCCAGGCTTTCTAATTGCCTTAACAAAGCGGCGCAAGGCGGTAACGATCTCTTTGCTCTCTGGTATGTTTTCGAATAGCTCTCTGTCTACGTTGGCCTTGTATAAGTTCCAGATTATTGGCTCTGTGGTTAGGCAGAGGTCATTCTCAAACGGAGCGTCTGTTGCTAACTTTCTTCGCAAGCCGAAAACAGCTTTACATGATTTAGTTACTGCAGATATATAATCATTGGGGTGATCTGGCCTTAAAGGCTTTTCTAGGTTTATCTCTGAATTAAGTGAGGCTGCAATTAACTCATTTGGTCGAGTAATTCCATGAGCGTATCCTGGGAAGATAAGTCTTTTCCATGGTGGGCGCTTAGGGTTAAGTAATTCATGTACTGAGTCAGAGAAGATTGTATCAATCTCACCGGACTCTAATAGTCGATTGGTTTGTTGGGCGATATGGATGCAGAAACGTTCTATGCTTGTTGCACTGGTTTCTTTGTCAGCACTACTTGATGTTGAAATGTGAAGCCAGCCTTCTCCGCTTTTCTGCATGAAGTCGGCCACTGCTTCATAGGTTCTGTCATTTGAAAGAATGCACTTATAGGCAATCGCGTTGAAGGCTAAAGCATTTTCTGCCAGTGACTCAATAGTTATGGGGTTGATAGTGGGAGAGGTAATTCCAATAGCCCTCGATACTGCGATGCTCTCTCGTTTTGATTTTAGCTCTCTAATATCAAACGGCAATATCAGTGAGAGCTCTATCAAATCAGCCGAGAATAGTATTCCTGGCCAGTACGCCATAAATATCGATGGGGATTCGCAGTCTTCTCTGTAGTGCGGGATGAAATAGTGGATTCTATACCTGGGGTAGCGAGCATGCTCCTCAAAAAAAATGCGCTCTGCTAAGTCTAGGCTTGAAGGTTTTGAGGGCATAAAGCTAGTCCTGTTTTATTTCTTTCATACTTGAATGTTTATTATGGCCTTGCGCATTCTTTTAATTGTTTCTGATCTTTGCCCGCATTTTGTCAAGCCTCCGGGGCAGGAGATATTTAAATCTGCCTAAACTCGGGCTGGCGTTGTATAATTTACGCTGTCCAAGCTCGTAATTAAGTCAGCGGTTAGTTACTTTGACTAATCCGCTGGCTCTTTTCATTCCTCCCCGTCCTCATGGTCTTCATAGTCGTCTGCTTCGTCGTATAGCTGGTCGTCTTCGTCGTACAGTTTGTCTTGCTCCGGCCCGTCTTCGTCGATCCTCAAGTCATCGCCCGAGAAGGATGGTCTCTGATCGTCCGCGCTCGCTCCTGGGAGCCCGCTAAGCGCGATGTAAAGGGCAAGTGCTACGTGACCAGCTTTCATCGCTGAAAAGCTCTCCTACGCGCTCGTAGAGCGTTTTACCGCCATCTCTCGCCGAGTCGCTGGCGTAGTCCGGAACCGTACGCTTCCCCCGGGCCTTCTTGAGGATGTCGGCGGATATTTTGTGCTCCTTGGTGCAGTACCCAGCCCACCACCGTGGATTGCTGATTGCCTCGATATGGACGGCTAGGTTGTTGAAGCGTTGCCGGTATCCCTCAGCAAGTGCCGACCTGAGCGTCAGCCTAACCTCTTCGATGCGGTCAACCGGGATGCGCACAATCCCGTGTAAGTGAAGCGGGTGGTTCTCAGTGCTGGCGCCGTGTGTGTACTCCAGATTGAAGGCGAGGTCAGTGCTGATCCCCAGTGTTGCTAGCGTTCGCTGGATGATCGCTGCAAGGTGGTTAGCCGGGCCTCGCTTCGCATCGAGCGCCTTTGTCGCTGTGCGATGATCTAGGCGAATGGTCACGGCAACTGCGTCAGGTTGGCGTGCCAGCCAGAGCAGCCGGAAGAACTGTTTGATTTCTGCCGGCACATGCTTCGACCAGTCAGCCAGCTTGCCGGAGTCTTTCCCTGCGTATGACTGAGCCACTTGGTCGATGAAACTGATCTTGGCTTCAATCTGAGCTATCTGCTCATGGTCAAGGTCTGGGTCTAGTTCGCTAATAGCTGCTACGTTTCGCTCCCGCATGCCTTGGAAATTCGCTAGAAGCCCCGCTTTATGGGCGTTTGAGAGTCGTATGGAGCCGGCGCGTCGCTTGCTACTTTTTGCATCTACTCCAGATGGGGCAGTCGCTGGCTCAGCAGATTTTTTTGCAAGAGAGCGCTTTCTGCTGCCTGAATCGAGGGAGGAGAAGGCTCCCCAATCTTTGGGCTTAGAAGCGTTTACTGGCAAAAAGCTTGGCTCGTGCTCTTCCTGCGAGGCTGGTTTTGCTACCGCCCGGCTGCCTTCCTTTCGAACCTGAATATCAGGCAGCAGGCTATCTAACGCCGCCAGTTCGGCTTCTAGCTCTTCGTCTACCGGCTCACAGTCCCTGAAACCGTCAAACATCGTTTCCATTCGTCGTCGGTCTTGAAGCTGGGCTCGCCGCGATTCCTCAGCTTCTTCGATCAGGCGCTGCTTAAAAGCCTCTATCTCAACCGGGCTTAGCTCTCGGGTCGTAATGTGCTGCATCTGTCCAATTCTCGTTGTGCTCTTCCCTCTGCCCGATTTTCAATTTCGGGTCGTCCGCAGAAAGCGCTATGGGGTCGAGTCATCTTCGTTCTTCTAGGGTTTTGACAACCGGGCCTGTGGTGTCAGGTTCGGCCCGGTGTCGGGTCGGTGTCTCGCTACTCGTGCACCAGCTCCACCACCTCATCGTCCTCGGGGCTTCGCTCATTCAGTAGGGGATTGCCCGTGATGCGTTCTGCTGCCTCCCTGCGTTGCTGCTCTCGCATTACCCGAACGTCCTCATCGGTCATGATCCGAATGCGTAGCTCGGAAAGCTGCTCAACGTGGGTAGCCTCTGCCAGCCTTTCAAGAGGTAGGGCGCGACGGCTGACCTTCTGCGTAAGGTCGAGGGCCGTTGCCGCTGCTACGGTCGTGCGCATCATCTGATAGGGCGTGCTGGTGCTGGGGTCGAGCGCTTCGAGCGTTTCCACCGTCTTTTCCCTGATCAGTCGGGCAAGGGCGATGTCCTTCAGGGCTAGCGCTGCGGCTTGCCCTTGCACCGTTTCCAAATCAAAGGCGGCATTGAGCATGTTCTGCCGCGCTTGCTCAATGAGGGCTTCGGTTGCAGCGCCAGCAACAGCGCCTCGCCGCTTGAGTATCCGCTTGGTGGTCGAGAGGGATAGGTCAAGTTGGGCTGCTATTGCCGGGCACGAGTAACCAGCTTCGCGCAGGATCACGGCCTGAGCCTCAATGTCTGGCTTTGTCTTGCGGCTCATGGCTGGTCAGTCCTCGATGATGCGGAGCGCTTTCGGGAGACCGGCCAGGGCGTTTAGCTCGTTCGAGAGTTCGTGCCAGTTGTTGCGCACGTTGTAGAGCGGGGAGCGGGACAGCATGACGATGTTCTTGAGCTGTACCGGGGCGATGTCATGAATGGTTTGGCCCTTTCTGGACAAGGCTTCAAGCGTTGCGTTAATGATGCTCTGCCGAGTTCTGGCGCGTTGAGCGCATCCGGCAGCAGGCTGATTCTTACAAGGGCGATTGGATTTGATGCCGTGAGTCCGGCAGAGGTGGTAAGCGGCGTCTTTTGTCCAACGTGAACCGTCGGAGCGTGGGCGATGTTATTGAGGTGGTCAGCTAGGCGGGAATAACTGCCGTTGTCGTATTGCATGAACTTGCGGGCAGCTTCTACTAGGTTGTGCATTTGTTACTCCTAAGTAACGGTGTATGAATTCGGCTCTTCGATAGGGTTACCTCGCATGTTTTTGGTTGATGGCGCTGATCAAAAAAATCAGCGCCAAAATTTTATCGTGTGTTGTGTTTCGCGTCTAGCTTGCTGGCTGGAGTTGCTGGTCGTCCATATGCTGGAACTTCTGGCAGGCGCGCTTGACCGCAGCAGTTGAGATTGAAAACTCTGCTGCTGTTGCGCTGATAGTGGCTGCGTTGCTTCTTCTCCAGGCGGCTACTTCTGCATCATTAATTCTTTTAGGCGCCCCCAGCTTGCGCCCTTCATCCTTTGCCCGGTTTATTCCTGCCATCTGACGAGCCTTGATGTTGGCCCGTTCCAGCTCTGCAACGGCAGCCAACATAGTCAGCATCATCTTTCCAACATCGCTGGAAAGGTCAAAGCCTTCTCGCAAAGAAACAACTGATACTCCCTTGGCTTTTAGGGCTTCAACGGTTTCAAGCACGTCAATGGTATTGCGTCCGAGCCGGTCAACGGCAGCAACTACAACGGTGTCACCTTCCCGGGCGTATTTGTGCAGCTCTTTGAAGCCGTTTCGGTCAAGCGCCTTGGTCGCTCCGCTAGTGGCTTCATCGCTAAACCACTTGGCCACGTTGTAGCGTTGGCTGATAGCGTGCCTCTGGGCTTCGATTGATTGACCATCGGTACTTACACGGGAGTAGGCGAGGATTGCTGACATTGTTCCACCTGATGGGCTCATAAAGCTGGATCAGATTATGAGGTGTGGCTCAATGAAAATCAACACTTCTGATCCATCGTGAGAGCCCCATTGTTCGGCCGATGCTCGCCGCAATCAGAAGGGCTCAGAAGGTGTACTTTTTGAGCTAGCACCTGACCGGACTAACTCAACTTTTCAGATGCCCTCAAGCCTTCATCGAGAGTCGACGGCTCCTTAGACCTCTACTGGCGTAGTAGAGGCTTCGCTCAGGCAATCATGAGTGACGTCCATCAGCGCAGCGATGTCTTCTCGCGGTATAGCGAGTCCATTACCTCTAAAGGTATGCCTAAGGTGGCATTCACCCTCATCTGATAGTAAATAGGCCCATAGGGTGGCGCAGTAGTCATCAATGTTCGAAGTCTTTCCCTTGAACTTAACAACTACAGGTTTTAGTCGCTCTTCGATAATTCCTTTCAGATCGACTAAACCTCCGTTACCGCAAAAGCTGGGAGACCAAAGATCCTGTATAGCCTCTGGAACCCGATAACGAATACCGCTTGGGCTAGAGCTGGCGGCGGTGAAGGTGTTCCATGCGTATGGGCCACACATTTCGGCTTTGGAGCCTTCATACTCGCTGCGGAGCTGCACGATTCTCATAGCCGACTGCTTCGCAAGTAGCTGCTTGTCAGGTGGTAGCCACTCGGTGATCTTGTCTAGAAAGCGCTCCACACCTTGTGACGAGCCTAGGAGCCCTTCTTCAAACCATGAAGGGCTGCCATCGTAGCTTGTCGAATGGTAGTAATAAGCATGGGTAATGTCTGTGCAAGGAGAAGCTTTAAGCAGGTGACAAACCACGAAGTGGAATCCAGGCGAATCAATTTCAGAATACACCTCGGCGATTTCTCGCACTTCTGAAGCGTTAAGAACCCTCTCAATTTCACCTACGGGAACCGCATAGATTTGCGACAGCGATATGATCGCATCTTCTCTGTGGTCACAGCTCGGGATAAAACCCATCTTAGCTATCCAGTTATCAACTCAACGAAGTCCCGAGCATATCAGGCTGAATGCGACTTCTGCCTGTCATGACCAAGGAGCGTTCCGGCCTAGTCTGCCCCTAAGGACTGGTCAGGCCGAACGCACATGTGCAGGCGGGTCTGCGTGACTAATCAACTAGAGCTATTCCGCTTGGTTTAGCCCATGTTCCTTTCGATGGCGTGTGATCCACGTTTCGAGATAGGAACCCAGCCGCCTTTCGAAATCCGCATAGGTCACGTTGGATAGATCGAAAGGGAACGGCAGGCTCTCGATAGCCAGCTGCTTCTTCTCAAGTGAGAAGCCGTTACCGTAGTCGACCCACTGGCCTTCGGACTTCTTACGAGAGTGACCAGTCAGGTCTGGCATGACCAGATAGGTTTCCGCCCCGGCGTCTCGGGCCAGATCGACGAATGTGTGACGGAAGCTGTGGAAGTTTTTGCCGTCCGTCCTCCCATCATCGTTACGTTTCCGCACTCCCACGTTGAAGAGGTAGCCTCCAGTGGGCGTACTCCCAGTCGGCATGCGGCAAAAGAAATGCGTAGCGATTCCGCCCCAGCCTTTCTGAATGTTGAATACCAGTCCGTCTGAAAATAGCTTCCTACGCCCCTCAGCAACTGCCTGCTTCCAGAAGTCAAGAAAACCGGCTTTGAGTAGCGCCGTATGGAGAGGTAAGACTCTTCGGCTGGAGTCGTTCTTGACTGATTTAGGCAAGGGACTTTCAGTCGGGTCGTCCACTATGGTCACTGTCCATATACCGCTGACTTCCCTTATGTCCTCGGTATCAAGCTGACAAAGCTCGTTTAGCCGCCCACCAGTGTAGAGGGCGAGAAGCGGTAGCCAGAACTGGTACGGAAATACCTTCTGCCGATGATTCACCTTCAAGCCTGTGTAAAGCCAACCGCTGAAAATTGATTCAAGATCACTCTTCGTGAAGGCGCGCTCCTGCGGTTCGGCTCCCGATTGCTTTTGGTCAAAGCTGGGTTTATCGGGTAGGTCTGGCGGATCGTGGTCAGCCCTCGCTTATGAGCGAACTTGTGTAGCACCCCCAATCGAATAGCGATCTTGTCAGCTGTCGCCGGCTCGATTCTTCGCTCTCCCGCCTGAGCCAGAATTGAGTCAATCGGCGCGCTTGGGTCGGGTAGCTTTTTGCCAGGACTAACTTTGATCTGGGAAATTCGCAGATAGATATCATTGAAGTCGTCCAGGCTAAGCTGGCTGATTGGCTTATTTCCGCTCAGGATGTTGAGACGGCAGGCGTGCGCGCGCTCTGCGTTTTTAGTGCGCACCGGCTTTGGCTTCTTGTTGGAGGCTAAGGCCAGTTTTGATTCGGATTCCCACTGAAGGCTCCACAGCTCATACAGCGTAGGGCCGGCTGGTTCTGCTGGGCGCGCCGTGTTGACCGGTTGTGGTGTGTTTGCTCGCCCTTGTTCAAGCGCCAGCGCCTTGAGCCGCTCCGGAAGCAGTTTCGCAAAGAGCCGATAGGGCAGGCTTCGACCGAAGTCGAAGAGCTGTCCCGCAAGCTCCTGCTGATGGTTAGGGATCGTCCGCTTGCTGCTTCCGGTGAGCACTTTTGCAATCAATGCCCGTCGCTGCTGCTCGTCGTCTTCGCGGCGTTCTGCATCGGTAATAGGTGAGTCCGACTGCTCGGGCTGCTCCGTTGAGGGACTGCTCCACGATCCCCACGGCTCCGAGCTGCCAGCTCCCTCAATCTCAGCCGCCCAGGCTTCGATATCTTCGTCTGTGATTTGGTAATCGTCGCGCTCAACCATAGTAAGCACCTTGTCAAAGGCAGCCTCATAGCGGGCGGCGAACTGTCGAGCACGGCGAAGCGCCAGCCGCTGGCTGTCTGTTTTGAGGGAGCGCCGAATTTCTCGCTGGAAGCCCAATGCGCTGCGCAAAGGCAGCGGAACGACGATACGGAAGTAGAAGGTTCCGTGACGGTTCCGGGTGATATAAGCGGGCTGTGCTGGCATGGGTTCGCACCTCTGCGATGCCCCACCTACGAGCACCACTCAGTGTCACACCAGCGATTCCGGAGCAGTGATCGTCAGTATTTTCATGCCTGACAAGCACTTAGGGAAGATGGCGCACTCGGCGGGATTCGAACCCACGACCCCTGCCTTCGGAGGGCAGTACTCTATCCAGCTGAGCTACGAGTGCAACGGTGGGCAATCATACCGATCTGTGCTTGTGGCGTCCATCGCCTTGATCTGTGGCTGTTTTTACTCATTACAGGGACTTTCGCGGCGCCTGCTTCGCGGGTAAACCCGCTCCCACAGGATTTCCACAGCCCTTTAGAGCGGTGGGATCCTGTGGGAGCGGGTTTACCCGCGAAGCAGGCGCCGCAGTGCCGAAGGTAAATACAGCCAAATCTCCTGCATCTATCCATATGCAATATCGGTATTTCCCTACCGCCTCTTATGCTCGCTAATCTCAGGTCACAACTTGTTATAACAAGTCACCGACAGCGAACGAGACCCATGGCCGAATTGCTCCCCCTTTCCCCGGTACCGCTCTACACCCAGCTCAAGGCTGTGCTGCGCGAGCGCATTCTCGACGGCACTTACCCGCCGCACAGCCGCATGCCATCGGAAAGCGAGCTAGGCAAGGCGTTTTCGGTCAGCCGCATCACCGTGCGCCAGGCGCTGGGCGACCTGCAGAAGGAAGGGCTGATCTTCAAGATTCATGGCAAAGGCACCTTCGTCGCCAAGCCCAAGGCGTTCCAGAACGTCAGCACCCTGCAAGGGCTGGCCGAGTCGATGACGCAGATGGGCTACGAAGTGCTCAACCGCCTGCGCAGTTTCCGCCATGTACCGGCCAGCGCATTGGTGGCGGCGCGGTTGCAGGTAGAGGAGGGCAGCCTGGTAACCGAGATTCGCCGGGTGCGCCTGATAAACCGTGAGCCGGTATCGCTGGAGCTCACCTGGCTACCCAAGGCGGTCGGCGAGAAGTTGGAAAAAGCCGACCTGGTCACCCGCGACATCTTCCTGCTGCTGGAAAACGACTGCGGCATCGCCCTGGGCCACGCTGACCTCGCCATCGACGCAGTGCTCGCCGACAGCGACCTGACCCAGGCCCTGGAAGTGGAAGAGGGCGCGCCGATCATGCGCATCGAACGCCTTACCCACACCGCCGACGGCACCCCGCTGGACTTCGAACACCTGTACTACCGCGGCGACGCCTTCCAGTACCGCCTGCGCATCGACCGCCAGAAAGGGCCCAAGCCATGAGCATCCAGACCCAGGACTACGACATCATCGTCATCGGCGGCGGCACCGCCGGGCCCATGGCCGCGATCAAGGCCAAGGAGCACGACAAGACCCTGCGCGTGTTGCTGCTCGACAAAGCCAACGTCAAGCGCAGCGGCGCCATCAGCATGGGCATGGATGGCCTGAACAACGCCATCATCCCCGGCCACGCCACGCCCGAGCAGTACACCAAGGAAATCACCGTGGCCAACGACGGCATCGTCAACCAGGCCGCCGTGCATGCCTATGCCACCCACAGCTTCGAGACCATCGAGCAGCTCGACCGCTGGGGCGTGAAGTTCGAGAAGGACGAAACCGGCGACTACGCGGTAAAGAAGGTTCACCACATGGGCGCCTACGTGCTGCCCATGCCTGAAGGCCACGACATCAAGAAGGTGCTGTACCGCCAGCTCAAGCGCGCGCGGGTGGAAATCAGCAACCGCATGGTGTGCACCCGCGTGCTGCTGGATGACGAAGGCGCCGCCGCCGGTGTGCTGGGCTTCGACTGCCGCACGGGCGAGTTCCGCGTGGTGCGTGCCAAGGCGGTGATTCTCGCTTGCGGCGCAGCGGGCCGCCTGGGCTTGCCGTCGTCGGGCTACCTGATGGGCACCTACGAGAACCCCACCAACGCCGGCGACGGCTACGCCATGGCCTACCACGCCGGGGCGGAGCTGGCGAACCTCGAGTGCTTCCAGATCAACCCGTTGATCAAGGACTACAACGGCCCGGCCTGCGCCTACGTCACCGGCCCGCTGGGTGGCTATACCGCCAACAGCAAGGGCGAGCGCTTCATCGAGTGCGACTACTGGAGCGGGCAAATGATGTGGGAGTTCCACCAGGAGCTCGAAGGCGGCAATGGCCCGGTGTTTCTCAAGCTCGACCACCTGGCCGAGGAAACCATCCAGAACATCGAAGAGATCCTGCACAGCAACGAACGCCCCAGCCGCGGCCAGTTCCACGCCGGGCGCGGCACCGACTACCGCCAGCACATGGTCGAGATGCACATTTCCGAAATCGGCTTCTGTTCCGGGCACTCGGCGTCGGGGGTGTGGGTGAACGAGAAGGCCGAGACCAGCGTGAAAGGTCTGTATGCAGCGGGTGACATGGCCGCTGTGCCGCACAACTACATGCTGGGCGCCTTCACCTATGGCTGGTTCGCCGGGGTCAATGCCGCGCAGTACGTGCAGGGCCGGGCGTTGGCCGAGGTCGATGCCGAGCAGGTCGAGCGCGAGCAGGCGCGGGTGTTTGCCCCGCTGCACCGCGAGCACGGGCTGCCGCCGGCGCAGGTCGAGTACAAGCTGCGACGCATGGTCAACGACTACCTGCAACCGCCGAAGGTGACCAAGAAGATGGAGATCGGCCTGGCGCGCTTCGCCGAGATCGAGCGGGACCTTTCGCAGATGAAGGCCAGCAACCCCCACGAACTGATGCGTGCCATGGAGGTGTCGGTGATTCGCGACTGCGCCGAGATGGCCGCGCGGGCTTCGCTGTTTCGCGAGGAGAGCCGTTGGGGGCTGTACCACCACCGGGTGGACTACCCCGAGCGCAACGACGGCGAGTGGTTCTGTCACTGTCATTTGAAGAAGGGCGACGACGGCCAGATGACCAGTTTCAAGAAACCGGTGGAGCCGTACCTGATTGCCCTGGATGCCGACGAGCAGAGCGCCTACGACCGGCTGCGGGTAAAAGCCGACGCTGCTTAGAGCGCTGCAAAGCCCTGTAGGAGCGGGTTTACCCGCGAAGAAAGCACTGCGGTGCATGGCCAGGGCTGCGCCCTGGTTCGCGGGTGAACCCGCTCCCACAGGTTCATCGCTGATCCCGAGGACAACGCTGTATCTGTAGGACCTGGATACCGTTATAGAGATAGAGGGCCAAAGGCCCCAAGGACCCCGTGAAATGGCCTATCAGCCCCAGGAAATCTTTTTCCGCAGCAGCGCCCCGGTCACCATCGACGAAGACAAATGCATCGCCGAAAAAGGCTGCACCGTCTGCGTCGAGGTGTGCCCCATGGACCTGCTGGCCATCAACCCAGCCACGCAAAAGGCCTACATGGCCTTCGACGAATGCTGGTACTGCATGCCCTGCGAAAAGGACTGCCCCACCGGCGCGGTGAAGGTCGATATCCCGTACCTGCTGCGCTGAGCCACACCCGCCATCCGGCCCGACCACCGGACGCCCACACCGCAAGCCCCCTCGTTTCCCACCACCCAAACCACGTGGCGGAGACGATTCCAATACTTGACGATTCGAGGGGAAACACCCATGCGCCTTGTAGCAACCGTGGCCGGCCTCGCGCTGGCGATCGCTGGCCTGAACGCCAACGCCGAAACCATCCGCGTGGCCATCGGCACCCAGGACACCACCATCAACTGCGCCACCGGCGGCCTGCTGATCCGCGAGCTGGGCCTGCTCGACAAGTACCTGCCGCGCGACGGCAAGTACAAGGACGCGCAATACCAGGTGGAATGGAAGAACTTCACCAGCGGCGCGCCACTGACCAACGAGATGGTCGCCGGCAAGCTCGACTTCGGCGCCATGGCCGACTTCCCTGGCTCGTTCAACGGCGTTGCCCACCTCGACGCGGGCAAGCGCAGCCTGTTCATCAGCGTGCTCTCCGGCAGCGTGCAGGGCAGCGGAAACGGCATCGTGGTGCCGGCCTCGTCCAGCGTGCAGTCGTTGGCCGAGCTCAAGGGCAAGACCATTTCCGTGCCATTCGCCTCCACCGCCCACGGCATGCTGCTGCGCGCCGTCGCGGCCCAGGGCTGGGACCCGGCCAAGGACGTGAAGATCATCGCCCAGGCCCCGGAAATCGCCGGCTCCGCCCTGCGCAGCAACCGCATCGAGGCGCACGCCGACTTCGTGCCGTTCGCCGAGCTGTTCCCCAACCGTGGCTTTGCCCGCAAGATCTTCGACGGCTCCCAGGCCAGCGCCCCGACCTTCCATGGCGCGCTGGTCGATGCCGAATACGCGAAGAAGTATCCCGAAGTGGTCACCGCCTACCTGCGCGCCAGCCTGGAGGCCAACCGCCTGATCGCCGCCGAGCCGGAGAAGTACAGCGAGCTGATCGAGAAAGTCACCGGCATCGAGGCCGAAGTGAACTACCTGTTCCACGGCCCGCTCGGCTTGCAAACCCGCGACCTGACCTGGAAGCCCGAGTACCGCCAGGCGGTGGTGACCTCCATAGACACCCTCAAGCTGCTGAAGCGGACCGACCGTGGCCTGGACACCGCCACCTTCATCGATGACCAGTACATCCGCGCCGCCTTCAAGCAGGCCGGGCAGGACTACGACCAGGCACTGAAGGACTACGCCCCGTTGCCGCTGAAGGCCAACGACGCGCTGACCGGCAAGCCGATCAGCGACGTTCGCCACCTGGCGCAGATCTGGGTGCGCGGCGAAGACAAAGTGCGCCATTACGCCACGCCACAAGCTGCTCTAAGCGCCCTGGCCCAGCTCGAGCAGGAAGGCAAGGACATCCGCGCCATCTATGCCCAGGCTGCCGACAGCGGTATCAAGTTGCTGGCTAACCAGGCGTGGTTCGTGCGTAACGACAAGGGCGAGCTATCGGCCTTCCTGCTCAAGGACCAGGCCGAGCAATACGCCAAGGCGCATGGCGGCGAAGCCCTGGACTTCACCGGCGCCAACCGCACGCTGGTTGCCCAGCGCTGACAGGCCTTGCCCGGAGAACCTCATGAACCGCTCCTTCGCCCGTTGGCCCGTGCGCCTGGCTTCGCTGCTGGCGTGCCTGCTGTTCTGGCAGTTGGCGGCCAGCCACAGGCTGGACCTCGGCCTGTTCGCCTTCACCTACGTGCCCACGCCAGGCACGGTGCTCGATGCTGGCGGGCAACTGCTGGCGTCCAGTGCGCTGCTGACGCACCTGGGCAGTAGCCTGGCGCGGGTGTTCGCCGGCTACCTGTCGGCGGCCTTGCTGGGGGTGGCCCTGGGGCTGCTGATCGGTCGCTCGAAATGGGCCGAAGACACCTTGCTGCCGCCGCTGGAGGTGCTGCGGCCGATCCCGGCGGTGGCATGGATTCCCCTGGCGATTCTGATGTTCCCGTCGTCGGAGCTGTCGATGGTGTTCATCACCTTCACCGGCGCGCTGTTCCCCATCCTGCTCAACACCGTGCATGGGGTGGAAGCGGTCGACCCACGGCTGCTGGCCTCGGCGCGCAGCCTCGGCGCCGGGCGCTGGGCGCTGCTGCGCGAGGTGGTGCTGCCGGGGGCGCTGCCGAGCATCGTCACAGGGCTGGCCATCGGCATGGGCACCTCGTGGTTCTGCCTGGTAACCGCCGAGATGATCTCCGGGCAGTTCGGCATCGGCTACTACACCTGGGAGTCCTACACCTTGCAGAACTACCCCGACATTATCGTCGGCATGCTTTTGATCGGCGTGCTCGGCATGGGCAGCAGCGCGCTGGTCAAGCGCCTGGGCGCCTTGGCTACGCCGTGGTACCGCGCACGGAGGGCGTCGTGATGAGCCGTTATCAACAGGCCCCGGAGCCGGGGCGCATCGATGCACGCGGTGTGTCGATACGCTTGGGCGAGGGCTCTGATGCGTTCGAGGCGGTGCAGACGCTGGATTTTGCCATCGCACCGGGGGAGTTCGTGTGCATCCTCGGGCCTTCTGGCTGCGGCAAGTCGACCCTGCTCGGTGCCTTGGCCGGCCACCTGACCCCAGCCAGTGGCCAGTTGCTGGTGGATGGCCAGGCCATCGACGGGCCGTCGCCCGCGCGGGGCATGGTGTTCCAGCACCACACCTTGCTGCCCTGGCGCAGTGTGCTCGACAACGTCGCCTTCGGCCTGAAGATGCAAGGCCTGGGCAAGGCCGAGCGCCATCGCCGGGCCTATGAACTGTTGCAACTGGTGGGCCTGGCCGACTTCGCCGAACGCTGGCCCAGCCAGTTGTCGGGCGGCATGCAGCAGCGTGCGGAAATCGCCAGGGTGCTGATCAACCGCCCGCGCCTACTGTTGATGGACGAGCCCTTCGGCGCCCTGGATGCACAGACCCGAGCGCGCATGCAGGAGCTGCTGCTGGATATCTGGACGCGCATCCGCACCACCGTGGTGTTCGTCACCCACGACATCGACGAGGCGCTGTTCCTCGCCGACCGCATCCTGGTGATGAGCCCGCGCCCAGGCCGCTTCATCGAAGACCTGCGCCTGGACTTCACCCGTCCGCGCCGGGCTAGCCTGTTGACCAGCCCCGAATTCACCCACCTCAAGCGTCACTGCCTGGCCCTGCTGCGTCATGAGGAAGGCCGCGAATTGCCGCGCCTGACCCCGCTCGGCCTGCCAGACAGCGATCACCCACCGCTACGGATCGCCCTATGACCGAACGACACACCGACAACCCTGACATCCTCGACCTGTTGCCTCGCCTGGGGGCCGCCGATGCGGGCGTGCGCCGTATCGCGCTGATCGAGCTGGCCGACCTGGAAGACCCTGAAGGCCTGCCGTGGCTCACCGATGCACTGCTGGTCGACAGCAGCGCCGAGGTGCGCGCGCAGGCGGCGCGCCTGCTCGAGGCGTGGGAGGAACCCGAGGTAGTGCAAGCCTTGTGCGCAGCCTTGGCCGATGCTGTCGAGCCGGTGCGCCTTGCGGCGGCCCAGAGCCTCAGCGAACTGAAAAGCCAGGAGGCGGGCCTGCTGATTCTGCCGTGGGCGGGGCACGCCGAGGCCTTCGTGCGTGCCAGTGCCCTGCGCGCATTGCGCGAACTGCGTCTTGAAGAGGCCGCGCAGCCAGCCGTGCTGGCGCTGTCCGATCCCGACGCGGCAGTACGCCGCGAGGCGGTGGGTATTCTCGGCTGGCTCAAGCACGAGCCTGCGTTGCCCGCCCTGGCGCAGTTGGCCGGTAACGAGCCGGATACCGAGGTACGCCGCGCAGCCATCGGCGCCCTCGGCTTGGCCCGCGATGCCCGGGTGCTGCCGGCGCTGGTAGCGGCGCTGCACGACCCCGCCTGGCAGGTACGCGAAGAAGCCGCCACCACGTTGGGCAAGGTCGGCCAGGCCCAGGCCGGCCCAGCGCTGGTACAGGCGCTGGCCGACAGCTACTGGCAGGTCCGCCTGCGTGCGGCGCGTGCGCTGGGGCGCCTGCGTTATCGTCAGGCGCTGGGGGCACTGGCCGAACTGCTCGGCCATGGCATCGCCAACCTGCGCAAGGAGGCGGCGCTGGCCTTGGGCGAGCTGGGTGATGCCCAAGCCCTGGCGTCCCTGCACGAGGCCGAAGCCGACAGCGACCCTGAAGTGCGCAAGGCAGTGCGCATCGCCTTGGCCCAGTTGCAAGGGGTAGCCTGATGCAGGTGCCCAGTGCCGTGCTCAACCTGCTTGGCGAAGCTGAGCTGGTGCTGCAGTGGGGCGATACCCGCCAGGTGCTCGGCCACGCTCGCCTGCGCGGCGCCTGCCCCTGCTCGCAGTGCCGGGCTGCGCGGCTGCGCGGGGCGATCAGCCTGGTGGCGGAGGACGTGCGGGTGGTGCGCATCGAGCCGCAAGGGTACGGCATGCAGTTGGTGTTCAGTGACGGGCACGACCGCGGCATCTACCCCTGGGAGTACCTGAAGCACCTGGGATGAGGGTCCTCGCCCCAAGGCGGCATTCCTGCACCGCCATGGGTTTGGCGGCGTGGCATCCAATCGCGGATCCCTTCACCGATGGATCCTAGTCATGCCCCTCGACCTACAACATTATGAGCGCAGCCTGGCCTCGCTCAAGGATGCCCGCACGGTCATGGACAAGGCGCGCGCCTACCTGGACGCCTGGCCCGACCTCTACTCGCTGGCCCGCAAGGCCGCCGCCGACTACCTGCTGCGCCATACCGGCAAACCCCTCGACCCCGACCGCATCTGGTGGAACGTCTTCGACACCGCCGTCGGCGCGCCGACCTTCACCGGCTGGCGCCACAGTGCTCCGCCGCGCGAGTCGGTGCGCTTCACCGAGTTGCTGATCCGGCGATTTGCCGGGGGCTTCCAGCAGGCGCCAGATGTGCTGCCGCTGTACGGCGGCTTTTACACCCGTGGCGCAGGCGTCAACAGTTATGACGCGCAGAACGAAGTCCGGCTCGACCCGCAGCAGGTCATGGACGACCTCTGGGCGATGGACTTCGCCACCTTGGTTCGCGAACGTACCGAGCACTTCTGGGCGCACCAGGGCACCGATTTTGCGCTGCTGGCCAGGGTGCGGTTCGTCGCCTTGCTCGAGCAAGGCTTGCGGGACGGCACGCTGGAGGCCCTGGACCATCGCCGCTTGCGCGCCTACCTCAAGCTGGGCCCGGACGCACCACCGACCTTGGCTGACCTGCAGCGGCCGGTGGATGGCAGTGCGTTCACCCTGCGGCAGTTCAAGGTGGGCAACGGCCACCTGCTGACGCTGGCGGCGCATGATGGGCGGGTGGTGCTGTATTGCCCCAACGCCATAGGGGCACCCCGTGCATTCGCCGACCAGGCAGCGCTGAACGGCTGGGTGCACGAGCAACTGGCCGCGCCCTTGGCGCACGACTGGCTGCAGGGTCTTGCGCGGGTCCATGAGCCGGCACTGGACGAGCAACCCAGCGCTCTGTTGAATCAATTGCGTGCGCTCAGCGGCACGCCCGGACAGCCGACCTGGCCGTTCGGTGAGGGCGAGGCCCTCATCCACGACCTGTTCGTGACGCAGCAGGCCTGGGCCGAGGAGGAGCTGCAGCACAGCCAGTTGGCCCTGGTCAGCAACCACGACCTGCGCAAGCAGCTGTGGCGCGGCTACCTGGGCGCCTTCCTCCAGGTGGTCGCGCCTCTTGCGCCGGCCGCCTGGCCGCTCAGCCTGCTGGTGCTGGGCGCCGGTGTCGCGCGGCTGGTGTTCGACGCCGAAGCCGCTGCCAACGCCAGCTCTACCCACGCCCGTGGCGAGGCGCTGCTGGCCGTGCTGGCCGATGCCGTGGTAGTGGCGTTCGCGATCATCGATGTCGGCCTGGGCGTCAGTGCCCTGACTTTCCGGGCGCCGCCCCACGAACGGCTGGCGCAGCCCTCGAACTGGGTGGCGGTCGACACCCTGGACGACGAACTGAGCGAGCTGGATAGCAACCGCATTGCCGTCAGCCCATCGTCGTCGCAAGGCTTGCTGCACGGTGTGGGCGTGGACGAGCAGGGCGCCACCTGGATCGAGATGAACGAATGCACGGTGCGCGTCCGCTACAGCCCGGAGTCGGACGGCTGGCTGGCGGTCGATTTCGAGGACCCGTTCGCCTTTTTGCCCAACTACCCGCTACGGGTGGTGGACGACGGCTGGCAGTTGTTCGAGGTGCCCCAGCCTTCCGGCGTGGTGACCGATGGCTTGCCGCTACAGGCGTCCGGGTTCTGGGACACCTACATGAGCGAGAACCTGCAGCTGGCCTGGGAGATGTCCCAGACCCTGCTCGCCCGCCAGCAGCAGACCCTGTCGAGGGTCGAGCTGCCCACGCTTGCCTCGGACGAGGCCGTGCAGACCGACGAGCTCGGCTACCAGTGTGTGCTGCGCAATGGGCAGCAGCACTACACCTGGCAGCAGGATGGCGAGTTGTACAACCAACTGGTGGAGATCTACAGCAGCGAGATGTCACAGGTGAACAACCTGTTCCGTCATGGCGTGCAGAGCAGCGTAGAAGCGGGTGATGGTGATTTGTCCGGTTACCTGCGGCGCTTGTTCGATGCCCTGGATGAGCTGCCCAGGAGCGAGGCCGTGCGGATGTGGCGCGGCGGCAGCAACTTCCGGTTGACGGGTGGCCTGCATTACCGCAATGGCGAGCTGAACCCGGGTGATGTGCTGGTGACCACCGACATCACGTCGTTTACCGAGAACCCTTACATTCTGCGTATGTTCGTGGCGCCTACCCGAGTCGTCGGGGCGGACAGCTACGAGAGCGTATTCAATGAAACCTCGGTGGTGTACGAGCTGCTCAGCGACGGCCTGCGCAATGGCATCCCTGCCGGGCCGCTGTCGTCGCATCCGCTGGAGGCCGAGGTGTTGTTCACGCCGGGCTGTTTCTTCCGCATCGAGTCGATCCGCCAGGTGCGCGGCGAGCACTATCACTTCGTCAAGGTCTCCCTGCGCGGGGTAGAAAAGCCCGGCAACGAACCCATCCACGACTTACGCACCGGCGAGCTGTTCGACCGCAATGCCTACGCCGAGCGTGTCGACATGGACTGGGTGGTGGAGCGTTTCTTCCCCGCGGCACGATGGATGTAAAGTGGTGAGAGCGGGCCTGGCAACGCCAGGCCGCTCCCGTAGGGCTATTCTGCTGCCCGGTATACGCCGATTCCCGACAGGCTGTTCAACCATTCGTTCTTTTTTTCGAACAGCCTATTGTCCAACACCCCAACGCCCGCTTAGCATTCGTTTGAGATTTCAAACGCTCGACACCCAATATTGAACACCCGGCGCAAATGGGTGCCAGAATTCCTGACGGCCGCCCCACGCGGGCGCCTTTTCGACCATCACTAATCCGCCCCGTGCCAGCACGGTGCCAAGGGAAGCCGACATGCAGCTCAAAGACGCTCAGTTGTTCCGCCAGCAAGCTTTCATCAACGGTGAGTGGCTGGACGCGGACAGTGGCCAGACCATCAAGGTTACCAACCCCGCCACTGGCGAAGTGATCGGCAGCGTTCCGAAAATGGGCGCCGCCGAGACCCGCCGCGCCATCGAAGCCGCCGACAAGGCCCTGCCGGCCTGGCGCGCGCTGACCGCCAAGGAGCGTTCCAACAAGCTGCGTCGCTGGTTCGAACTGATGATCGAGAACCAAGACGACCTGGCCCGCCTGATGACCATCGAGCAAGGCAAGCCGTTGGCCGAAGCCAAGGGCGAGATCGTCTACGCCGCCTCGTTCATCGAGTGGTTCGCCGAGGAAGCCAAGCGCGTCTACGGCGATACCATCCCAGGCCACCAGCCGGACAAACGCCTGATCGTCATCAAGCAGCCGATCGGCGTCACCGCCGCGATCACCCCATGGAACTTCCCGGCCGCGATGATCACCCGCAAGGCCGGCCCGGCCCTGGCTGCCGGCTGCACCATGGTGCTCAAGCCTGCCTCGCAGACCCCATACTCCGCCCTGGCCCTGGTCGAGCTGGCCAACCGCGCCGGCATCCCGGCTGGCGTGCTCAGCGTGATCACCGGCAGCGCCGGCGAAGTGGGCGGCGAGCTGACCGGCAACTCGCTGGTACGCAAGCTGTCGTTCACCGGCTCCACCGAAATCGGCCGCCAACTGATGCAAGAGTGCGCCAAGGACATCAAGAAGGTCTCTCTGGAGCTGGGCGGCAACGCGCCGTTCATCGTGTTCGACGATGCTGACCTGGACAAGGCGGTGGAAGGCGCGATCGTCTCCAAGTACCGCAACAACGGCCAGACCTGCGTTTGCGCGAACCGTATCTACGTGCAGGACGGCGTCTACGACGCGTTCGCCGATAAGCTCAAGGCCGCCGTGGCCAAGCTGAAGATCGGCAACGGCCTGGAAGAAGGCACCACCACCGGTCCGCTGATCGACAACAAGGCCGTGGCCAAGGTCCAGGAGCACATCGAGGATGCCGTCTCCAAGGGCGCCAAGGTGCTGTCCGGCGGCAAGCTGATCGAAGGCAACTTCTTCGAACCGACCATTCTGGTCGATGTGCCGAAAGACGCTGCCGTGGCCAAGGAAGAAACCTTCGGCCCGCTGGCCCCGCTGTTCCGCTTCAAGGACGAGGCCGAAGTGATTGCCATGTCCAACGACACCGAGTTCGGCCTGGCTTCGTACTTCTACGCCCGTGACATGAGCCGTGTGTTCCGTGTCGCCGAGGCCCTGGAGTACGGCATGGTCGGCATCAACACCGGCCTGATTTCCAACGAAGTCGCGCCGTTCGGCGGTATCAAGGCCTCTGGCCTGGGCCGCGAAGGTTCCAAGTACGGCATCGAGGACTACCTCGAGATCAAATACCTGTGCATCAGCGTTTGATTGCGTACTAGGCGAACCACGGTTTGTTTGCCTCTGCCAGCGGGGCGCGAGAGCGACGCCTCGCTGGTTTTTTTGACATGCAGTACCTGGTGACCTGGGCGTTCACGGCAGTCGATCAACGAATACTGTTCGCGTGCGCACCAGCCACCCCCGAATAACAGCGCCGCCAGAGCCGGCGCGAATGAGGGCATTATGAGCAAGACCAACGAATCCTTGATGCAACGCCGTGTCGCCGCCGTCCCACGTGGCGTCGGCCAGATCCACCCGATCTTCGTCGAGTCGGCGAAGAACTCGACGGTGATCGACGTCGAAGGCCGCGAATTGATCGACTTCGCGGGCGGCATCGCAGTACTGAACACCGGCCACCTGCACCCTAAAGTGGTCGCAGCGGTTCAAGAGCAGCTGACCAAGGTCAGCCACACCTGCTTCCAGGTGCTGGCCTACGAACCCTACGTCGAGCTGTGCGAGAAGATCAATACGCTGGTACCGGGTAACTTCGACAAGAAGACCCTGCTGGTGTCCACTGGCTCCGAAGCCGTCGAGAACGCCGTCAAGATCGCCCGTGCCGCTACCGGCCGCGCTGGCGTGATCGCCTTCACCGGCGGCTACCACGGCCGCACCATGATGACCCTCGGCCTGACCGGCAAGGTCGTGCCGTACTCCGCGGGCATGGGCCTGATGCCAGGCGGCGTGTTCCGCGCGATCTTCCCGAGCGAGCTGCATGGCGTGAGCGTCGACGACGCCATCGCTTCGGTCGAACGTATCTTCAAGAACGACGCCGAGCCGCGCGACATCGCCGCGATCATCCTCGAGCCGGTCCAGGGCGAAGGCGGCTTCCTGCCAGCGCCGAAAGAACTGATGCAGCGCCTGCGCGCCCTGTGCGACCAGCACGGCATCCTGCTGATCGCCGACGAAGTGCAGACCGGCGCTGGCCGTACCGGCACCTTCTTCGCCATGGAGCAGATGGGCGTCGCGCCTGACCTGACCACCTTCGCCAAGTCCATCGCTGGCGGCTTCCCGCTGGCCGGTGTGTGCGGCAAGGCCGAATACATGGACGCCATCGCCCCGGGCGGCCTGGGCGGCACCTACGCCGGGTCCCCGATCGCCTGTGCCGCGGCCCTGGCCGTCATCCAGGTGTTCGAGGAAGAAAAACTGCTGGACCGCAGCAAGGCTGTTGGCGAGCGTCTGACCGCTGGCCTGCGCAAGATCCAGGAAAAGAACCCGATCATCGGTGACGTGCGTGGCCTGGGTTCGATGATTGCCGTGGAAGTGTTCGAGAAAGGCACCCACACCCCGAACGCCGCCGCCGTGGCTCAAGTGGTCGCCAAGGCACGTGACAAGGGCCTGATCCTGCTGTCGTGCGGCACCTACGGCAACGTCCTGCGGATCCTCGTTCCGCTGACTGCCGAAGACGCGCTGCTGGACAAGGGCCTGGCGATCATCGAAGAGTGCTTCGCGGAAATTGCCTGATAAAATGTGACGCAGTTCAAGAAAAACCCGCTTCGGCGGGTTTTTTTTTATGCTCGACGCTGATTGTCGGCACTATCGTTGTGACAGGACTTGCCTTGGAACCGCTGCCCCAGGCCGCACGTCAAGGATTACCAGGAGTTTCCTCATGAGCGCTGCAAACGCCGCCCCTCCTCTTGTATTGATTGCCGAAAGCGACCCCTGGGTGCGTGACATGCTCAGCGAAATGCTTCTGAGCGTGCGCTGCGATGCCCAGGTAAAGGTATGCGCCGACGGCTCACAAGCCATGAGCGAGCTGGCCAGCAAACCCGACCTGATCATCGCTGCCCGCGAACTGGCGGGCATAGATGGTCTCGACCTGTTGCGCAAAGTGCGCGCCAAGAAAGACCAGCCTGGGCTGCCGTTCATTCTCATGAGCGAGCGCAGTGACAGTGCCAGCGTGAAGGAGGCGCTGCCGCTGCATCCCACCGCGTACCTGAGCAAGCCGTTGAACATCGAGAGCCTGCGCAAGCGACTGGAGCACCTGCTGCTTGGCGCAGGGGAGCAGGTCGCTTGCCCGGTGCCGCCGCTGCAACCTGGCATCCAGCTGCACCCTTACCTGGAGCAACGCCGCGCCACAGCCGACGGCGGGCCGTTGTTCGCCGATGTGCAGGTGGCGATCAAGCGCGCCCTCAACCCACAGGGCCTGGACCTGCGGGTGCTGGAAGCGGAGGTGCGCAACGACCCGCAGGTCACGGCGGTGCTTATCGCGGCTGCCAACAGCGCGGCCCTGCATCGCGAAGCACCGGTGCAGACCTTGCTGCAAGCGCTGAACAAGCTCGGCAGTACCCAGAGCATGAACCTGATCCTGGGCCTGACCCTCAAGCGCAGTGCGCGTCTGAGCGACCCGTTGCTGGAGCGCCAAGCCACCCATTTCTGGGATCTCTCGCTGCACACCGCCGAATATGGCCGCACCCTGGCGCGTATGCTCGAGGTAGACGAAGAGCGCTGCTATTGCGCAGGCCTCTTGCACTGCCTGGGCGACCTGGCGGTGCTGCGCTGCTTGCAGGAGTGGCGCCTGGCCGGTGGCGAGCTGGACGAAGACCAGGTGCAGATCGCGCTCAACGAGTTCGGCGCGCCGTTCGGCTCGGCCCTGCGCACCCGTTGGCGCCTGCCACTGTCGCTGCGCGAGCTGATTGCGGCGGTGTACCAACTGGGTGGCGGGGTGTATTCGCGGGAGATCCTGGCGATGAACCTGGCGGGTCAGTTGTCGCGGCTACCCGCGAGCCAGGGCTTGGAGAAGGTTGCCAGCAGCAAGACGGCGCGGTTGTTGAAGCTGGGGTTGCCGGAGTTGCGGCGGTTGCGCAAGGAGGAAGAGGTGCTGGAGGTGGTTGAGGCAGGTGTGGAGGCGGTGTCGATTGAGGCTGAGGCAACTGCCGCGAGTGAAGCTATTCCTGCGAAAGCGGATGCCCAGGATGAGCATGCTCCACGGACGTAATTGGTATGCAAACGTAGCACGCTGTAAATAATGAGCTGCCGGGCGTGTGACCACTTCGTTGACACGACGGCTGGACTTTTTGGTATAGTGCGTGGGTCGGCACAGACTGGAACCTTGGCAACAAGGGGTGTCGATCCGGAGGTGAAAACCTCTCCGAGCCTTGGCTGGATAAGCGCTACGGTGCGAAAAGGCAGACCTTTAACCAGATTCACAAAAAGCCCTCGATGCTTCTGCATCGAGGGCTTTTTGCTTTCAGAGAACGATTCCCTTCGCTCTTTGGCTAAGTACCCATGAAAGGTTATGGTACTTGCCTCTGGGCATGCTTGAACGTCCCCATTGATCCAGCGGGTAAGCTGAGATTATCGGCATCTTCAGTTCATTCGTGGTGTTGACAGGTTTTGTAATCTGAAAAAACATCGCGTAATCATAAATGTCCAGGCAGAAATAACGGCGTTGCTTGGCGCTGTGGTGTAGAGTGACTCGCGCCTCCAGCATGCGCTCGCTGATCCAGTTGCGCAGGTCTTTGCTTGCTTCCCAGCGATCACGAGAAAAGTAACGGGATTCACCTCTGTTGAGAATCAGCCCTCCACCCCCTTTCTCGCCCGTAAAACAATGGAAGCCGAATGTGAAATGAATAGTTATGTCGGCTTCGTGAACCCTGAACGCGCGGGTGAAGGGTTGCAGATGGGCCATGCTATAGACGCGTCCATCGTCTGTTATGTCAGTCCAGCTCATCGCCCTTTTATGCCTAATTCATCAGCCGTACCAGAGGCTATTGTCTGGTGATCTCGCGTGGTGCGACAAATCTGAACTTGAGTCTAAATCCTTCAGTTAGGGATGCTTGGGAAGTATCCTACGCAATTTGCGAAAGCCTCTGAGTTGTCGGGGAAATGCCCCGGGTCTAATTTTGCCGGGTCGCCCAGCAGGCGATCGGGTGTGAGAAGCCCGTCACCGACACGTTGGCTCCATGTCATGGCAGCCGTGCACGAGCAGACTTCGGTCTGGCCGTGTTTCGCTGTGTCCACGGTCTTCTCACCTCGTGCGCGGTTGCCACCCTAATCTGTGGGAAGGATCGGGGCAGTCTTTCAAACTGACATGGAGTTTGCGATATGAAAAAGCACGTTCCCGACCCCCACCGTTTCCTTTCCTATCAGACACACCCCGCCTGTACTCCATCGACTATTCGCGGGCTTGCCCGCGAATAGTCCGGGAATTCAGCCCCGCACAATCTGGTTCTTCCCCTGCCGCTTGGCCCGATACATCGCCGCATCGGCACGGGCGTAGAGTTTGTCGAGCGCTTCGTCGTCATCCAGAAGCCCGGTCAGGCCCTGGCTCACTGTCACGCCATAGGTCTGCTGCTCATAGGTGAAGCTCAGCCGCTGGATTTCGCGCTGCAAACGCTCGGCGATCTGCTCGGCCACCTGCGCGGTACAGCCGGGGAACACTGCGGCGAACTCCTCACCACCAATACGCCCGAACAGGTCACCCCGACGCAACACGGCCTTGCCGCTGTCGGCGATGCTTTGCAGCACCAGGTCGCCTTCCTGGTGGCCATAGTTGTCGTTGACCTGCTTGAAGTCGTCGATATCCAGCAGCAGGAACGACATCGGCGTGCCGTCCTCCCTGGCGCGCTCGAAGGCCTCCTGGGCGCAATCGAAGAAGTGGCGGCGGTTGCTGCTCTGGGTCAACACGTCGGTGGTGGCCAGACGCTGCAATTCGCCTTCGAGCTGCTTTTTCTCGGTGATGTCTTCGGCGATGCCGACGATGATCACCCGGTCTCCTTCGCGTTGCTGGTTGACGAAGCATTTGTCGCTCAGCCAGCGCACCTCGCCGCTGGCGTTGATGATGCGGTACTCGCGGTCTTCCACCGAGCCTTTGATCAGCACCTGGGCCAGGCTGCGTTCGGCGTATTCGAGGTCGTCGGGGTAGATGGCGTCACGCCATTCGTTGTAGTCGGCCAGCACCAGGCTGGCGGGGCGGCCAAAGATGCGCTCATAGGCGGGGCTTACGTACAGCACTTGACGGGTTTCCCAGTCGAAGGCCCAGAGCACGGCATTGACGCTGTCGAGCAGGGAGCTGTACAGCTGCTCGCGCTCGCTCAGCCGTGCCACTTCGCCTTGGGCGTGCAGCAGGGCGAGCAATGTCTGGGCCGCCTCGGGCGGCGTGGGGACGGAGAATGGCGAGGGCGGATTCTTGGCCATGTACACGGAACGAATCTCTGCAGGAAAGCGCGCGGGCACAGGGCGACCCGCCGCGCGGGCGATTTAATCCTTTCGAACTGGAATTGGGACATTTGTTCCGGTCGGGCCGCCCTGATGAAGGGCGGCCCGATCAACGGCGGTCAGACGGTGGCGGGGCGCAGGGAGTAGGTCTTGAGCTGCGCAGCAAAGTCGCGCAGCGACTGGATACCGCTGGCCTCGGCCTCGTGTACCCATTCCTTGATGGCGGCCAGCATGTCGTGGCCGTTGGCGCTGGTCTGCGCCCAGATTTGCTGCAAGGCCAGGCGCTTTTCGTAGATGGTCTTCAACGCCTGACTGTGTGCCAGCATCGAATCGATGCGCACATGATGGCGTTCGTGCAGCAGGCTGGTTTCACGCGAGAGCAGGCGCTTGGCGCGGCGGAAGCGGTAACGTACGGCGTCATCGACTCTTGCCAGCTCCTGCTTGACCAACGGCGCGATCACCAGCTTGCGGTACTGGGCCATGATCTGGAAGCGGTTGTTGAGGATGGCGATGGCGGTGTCCATGTCCAGGTGCGCCTTGCCTTCCACCCGATGGGCGATGGGCGCCACGCGCTGCACCTTGGCCAGGCGCAGCATGGACAGCAGGCGGATCCACATCCAGCCCATGTCGAACTCCCAGCGTTTGACCGAGAGCTTGGCCGAGTTGGGGTAGGTGTGGTGATTGTTGTGCAGCTCCTCGCCGCCAATGATGATGCCCCAGGGCACCAGGTTGGTGGCGGCGTCCTTGCATTCGAAGTTGCGGTAGCCCACCGCATGCCCCAGGCCGTTGACCACGCCGGCGGCCCAGAAGGGAATCCACATCATCTGGATAGCCCAGATGGTGATACCGATGGTGCCGAACAGCAGCAGGTCGATGACCGCCATCAAGGCGATACCGGCGTATTTGAAGCGCGAGTAGACATTGCGCTCGACCCAGTCTTCCGGGCAGTTCTTGCCATAGATACGCAGGGTTTCCGGGTTCTGCGCCTCGTCGCGGTACAGTTCCGCGCCCTTGCGCAACACGGTGCCCAGGCCCTTGTGCACCGGGCTGTGCGGGTCGTCGGGGGTTTCGCACTTGGCGTGGTGCTTGCGATGCACCGCGGTCCATTCGCGGGTGTTCTGCGCGGTGGTGAGCCACAGCCAGAATCGGAAGAAATGCTTGAGGCCTGCGTTCAGCTCCAGGGCGCGGTGGGCCGAGTAGCGGTGCAGGTACAGGGTGACGCTGATGATGGTGATGTGGGTCATCAGCAGGGTGACGCCGACCAGTTGCCAGGCCGACAGGTCGAGCAGACCGTAGTACCACATGGGGCAAATACCCTCGGGATATCAAGGAAACAGGGGCCGATTATCCATTGGCAGGGAAATAAAACCAGTCGCCCTTTTTGATAGGAAGTCACGGGATGTTTCAGTCTTTATAATGCCCCATCATTTTTCAGGGGCTTACCCACCCGACATGTCTGTTTCCGCACGCGACGCCCTGCGCATGGCTGCGCTCTACCTGGTGCTCTCGATCCTCTGGCTGGTGCTGTCCGAGGGTGTATTGCGCGGCATGACCAACGACCCGCTGGCGCTGACCGTCGGTCGGCAGATCAACGTGGTGGTCTGGGTGCTGCTGAGCACAGCGCTGATTTTCTGCTCCCGGGCCCGCTTGCTGAACTTCATTGGCGTTGGCGCGCGCCTGCGCAACGAGGATCGCGAGCGCCTGCGCATGGCCGCAGCGGTGTTCGACTGCACCCTCGAAGGCGTGCTGGTGACCGACCGCGATGGCCTGATCGTGCACGTCAATCGCGCCTTCATGCGCATTACCGGCTATCAGCAGGACGAAGTGCTCGGCCAGCGTCCGAACACGTTCAAGTCTGGCCGCCATGGCGCTTCGTTTTACCAGCAGATCTACGCAGCGCTGGACAACCAGGGCGAGTGGAGCGGGGAAATCTGGAACCGCCGCAAAAACGGCGAAATCTATCCGCAATGGCAGACGATCCGCAGCATTCGCGACGAACAGGGCGAACTCAGCCACTACGTGGCGGTGTTCAGCGATATCAGCGCCATCAAGCACAGCGAGCAGGAGCTGGCCTATATTGCCCACCACGACCCGCTCACCGGCCTGCCCAACCGCCTGCTGTTCAGCGATCGCGCCGAGCAGGCGATGGCGTCGGCGCAGTCCAACAAGCGCGGCTGTGCCCTGTTGCTCTTGGACCTCGACCACTTCCAGAGCATCAACGATGGCCTGGGCCACACCCTGGGCGACCAGTTGCTCAAGCATGTGGGCGAGCGCTTGCGTGAGCTGCTGGGCAGTGGTGTGACCCTGGCGCGCCTGGGCGGTGACGAGTTCGCGATGCTGCTGGAGAACTGCCAGCAGGTCGGCCAGGCCGCAGAGATGGCCCAGTCGATCATCGACCACCTGCGTGAGCCATTCGACGTCGACGAGCACCGCCTGTTCATCAGTGCCAGCATCGGTATCAGCCTGTTTCCCGCCGACGCGCTGGGCGCCGAGCAGTTGCTGCGCAATGCCGATGCGGCGTTGTTCAAGGCCAAGGGCAATGGCCGCGCCTGCTATGCGCTTTATACCGAAGAGCTGACCACCCACGCCCAGCATCGTGTCGAAACCGCCGGTGAGCTGCGCCGTGCGCTGGAGCAGGACGAGCTGCGGGTGTTCTTCCAGCCGGTGCACGACCTGTTCAGCTCGCGCATGGTCGGTGTGGAGGCGCTGGTACGCTGGCAGCACCCGCAGCGCGGCCTGGTACCGCCGGGGGCGTTCATCCCTGTTGCCGAGCGTACCGGGTTGATTGCCGAGATCGACACCTGGGTGCTGCGCCAGGCCTGCCGGCAGATGGTGCAGTGGCAGGCCGAGGCGCGTGGGCTGGAGTTTGTCGCGGTGAACGTGTCCAGCCGCCTGTTCGGCCAGCGTGAACTTTATCCACAGGTCGCCCAGGTGCTTCACGAGACGGGCTTGGACCCGGCGCTGCTGGAGCTGGAAGTCACCGAAAGCGCGGTAATGGACGACCCGGAGGTGGCGCTGGAGCAACTGCATCGTCTGCGCGAGCTGGGCCTGCGCCTGGCTATCGATGATTTCGGCACGGGTTATTCATCGTTGCTGCGGCTCAAACGCCTGCCGGTGCAGAAGCTGAAGATCGACCAGGGCTTCGTCGCCGGGCTGCCGCTTGATGAGGACGATGTGGCCATCGTGCGGGTCATCATCGCCCTGGCCCGCAGCATGGGCATGCAGGTGCATGCCGAGGGCATCGAGCAGGCCGAACAGGCGCGCTTCCTGCTGGAGCACCAGTGCGACCTGGGCCAGGGGTACTGGTTCGGGCGGCCGGTGCCGGCTTGCGAGCTGCGCTGGCCCTGATTTGGTGGTGTTTGCTCTCATAGAGCTCCACATCACTTATTGATTCAGCGCGGACCTGTGGGAGCGGGTTTACCCGCGAAGAATCCACCGTGGTGTATGGCCAGGGCTTCGCCCTGGTTCGCGGGTGAACCCGCTCCCACAGGGGGCAGCGTCGTTTTTGAGGGCTGTCCGGTGACTGTGGGGCTTGTCCCGCGATTGCCTCAGCGCTTGTTCAAACCTTTGGCCAACCGGTCCCCACCCAGCTGGATCACCGCCACCAACGCCACCAGCATGACGATCACCGTCAGCATGATCTGGCTATCGAAGCGCTGGTATCCATAGCGATAGGCAATGTCGCCAAGCCCCCCCGCACCAATCGCCCCGGCCATGGCTGAGGAGTTGATCATGGTCACCAGGGTAATGGTGAAGCCGCCGACGATACCCGGCAGCGCCTCGGGCAGCAGTACATGCCAGATGATGTGCCAGCGTCGGCAACCCATCGCCTGGGCAGCTTCGATCAGGCCGTGGTCGACCTCGCGCAAGCTCACTTCGGCGATGCGCGCGAAGAACGGCGTGGCGGCGATGGTCAGCGGCACCACGGCGGCCCATACGCCATAGGTGGTACCCACTACCAGGCGGGTGAAGGGGATCAGCGCGACCATCAGGATCAGAAATGGAATCGAGCGGAACAGGTTGACGAAGGCCCCCAGCACCCGGTTGAGCAGTGGCGCCTCATAGATGCCGCCCTTGCCGCTGGTGACCAGCAGCACCGCCATCGGAATACCCGCCAGCAGTGCGATCAGCGACGACACGCCGACCATCAGCAAGGTATCGAGCAGGCCTTGCAGCAGGCGTTCAGTCCACATAGCCAAGCACCTCCACGTCGTCGCCCCAGCGGCGGACGCGTTCCAGCAGCTGATGACCTTCGAACGGCGAGCCGCGCACCTCCAGCACAAGCTGCGCCAGGGCGCGTTCGCCGATGGTTTGCACGCCGCCTTGCAACAGGCGCACCTGCCCGCCCAAGTCGGCGAACAGTTCGGACAGTTCAGGTTCGCCCAGCCGCGTCAGGCGCAGCACGGTGGCAGCGTCGCGGCTGGCCGGGCTGGCGCGCAGGCCGGCTTGCAACGCCGCAGGCAGCTTGGCTTGCAGCGGTGCGAGCAGGGTGCGGGTAACCTCGTGGCGCGGCGCCCCGAACACCTGCCACACCTCGCCCTGCTCGACCACCTGCCCGTGCTCAAGCACCACCACGCGCTGGCAGACGTCGCGGATCACCGCCATCTCGTGGGTAATCAGCACGATGGTCAGGCCCAGGCGCTGGTTGATGTCGCGCAGCAGTTCAAGGATCGAGGCGGTGGTTTCCGGGTCGAGTGCCGAGGTGGCTTCGTCGCACAGCAGTATCTTGGGGTCGTGCACCAGCGCCCGGGCAATGCCCACGCGCTGCTTCTGGCCACCGGAGAGCTGCGCCGGGTAGACGTGGTGCTTGTGCTCCAGCCCCACCAGCGCCAGCAGTTCGCGCACCTTGCGCTGGCGTTCGGCCTTGGCCACGCCGGCCACCTTCAGCGGCAGCTCGACGTTTTGCCATACGGTCTTGGCCGACATCAGGTTGAAGTGCTGGAAGATCATGCCGATGTGCCGACGCAACTGCACCAGGCGGTCTTCGTCGAACGGCGCAATGTCCACCTGGTCGATCAGCACGCGACCTTCGCTGGGTTGTTCCAGACGGTTGATGGTGCGCAGCAGCGACGACTTGCCGGCGCCGCTGCGGCCGATGATGCCGAAGATCTCGCCGCGGCGGATGTTCAGGTCGATACCTTGCAGGGCCGGTTGGGCCTGGCCGGGGTAGGTCTTGCCCAGGCCGATGAAACGCACGTGCGCTTCATTGACCTGCGGGCGCAGCACCTGCTCGCGGGCGGGCAGCGGCACGGGTTGGCTGGCGGGCGCCCTGAGGGCGCTGGCGCTGCTCACCTCAGCCCTCCCAGCCGGCCTGGTAGAGGGTGCCGTGGGTCTTGTCCAAGGCGGCGCGCACGGCCGGCGAGTGCTGGTAGATGTCGATGAACTTGGCCAGTCGCGGGTCGTCCTTGGTTTGCGGGCGGATGACGAACTGGATCACGTATTCCTTGTTTTCCAGGCCGTCGAACAGCAGGGCCGAGGTGGCGTCGAAGGTCTTGGCCAGGCGGATGTAGGCCGGGTAGCCCTGCACCAGGTCGGCGTCGTCGTAGGCGCGCACCAGCTGCACGGCTTCGACTTGCAGGATTTTCAGCTTCTTCGGGTTGGCGACGATGTCGTCCTCGGTGGCCTTGTAGCCCACCCCCGGCTTGAGCGTGATCAGCCCGGCCTTGGCCAGCAATTGCAAGCCGCGGCCGCTGTTGATCGGGTCGTTGGCGATGGCCACGCTGGCGCCTTCGGGCAGTTCGGCGAAGCTTTTGTACTGCTTCGAATACAGGCCGACGTTGTTGATGATGCCCGGCTTGAACGGCACCAGGTCGAACCCCGCGGCGGCCTTGGCGTTTTCCAGGAAGGGAATGTGCTGGAAGTAGTTCACGTCGATATCGCCGCTGGCCAGGCTCACGTTAGGGGCGATCCAGTCTGTGAACTCGATCAGCTTCACCTCCAGGCCTTGCTTGTGGGCTTCTTCCACCGCCGCTTCCAGCGGAATGGCGAAGGCGGCGGTGGTGCCGATCTTCAGTGGCTCGTCGGCATGGCTGGCGACGGCGATGCCGAGGGACAGGGCGGCGGCCACGACGGGCCGGAAGAGTTTTTCAAGCATGGTGCAGGGCTCCAGTCGGGGCATGTTCAGGGGTGGTGTTGCGATAGCGGCTGCCAGGGTGGCCTGCGGGCAGCCGGGCGCTGCCTGCAAACAACTTTTCGCGCAGGCTGCCTTCGGCGTAGGCGGTTTTGTAGCGGCCTCGGCGTTGCAGTTCGGGGACCACGAGGTCGATGAAGTCCTCGTAGCTTTCCGGGGTAACGGTGCGGGCCAGGTTGAAACCGTCCAGGCCGGTTTCGTCGAGCCAGGCGATCAACTGCTCGGCAACCTGGCTGGGGTCGCCGACCAGGGTCACGTAGCGCCCGCCCAGGGCGTGCTGCTCGAGGAGCTTGCGGCGGGTCCAGGCGTTGTCCTGCAACTGGCGGGTGGCCGACTGGATGGCGTTGCCTGGGCTGAAGGCGATCGGTTCGTCCAGCTCGAACGCGGCGAAATCGATACCGGTGGAGGCGGCGAAGTGCGCCACACCGGCTTGCGGGCTGGCATGGCGCAGGTACTCGGCGTGCTTGAGGCGGGCCTCATGCTCGGTGGGCGCGACGATCACCGTGATGCCCATGAACACCTTTACCGCCTGCGGATCGCGGCCAGCGGCCTGGGCGGCGGCGCGCACCTTGTCGACCTGGGCGCGGGTCGCGGCCTGGTTCTGCCCGCTGATGAACACGCACTCGGCATGGTTGCCGGCGAAGGCCAGGCCGCGCGCGGAGCTTCCGGCCTGGAACAAAACCGGGGTGCGCTGTGGCGAGGGCTCGCACAGGTGGTAGCCGTCGACCTTGTAGAACTCGCCGTGGTGGCTGACTTTGCGGACTTTTTCGGGCTGGGCGTAGATGCGCCGAGCACGGTCGGCGAGCACCGCGTCGTCGTCCCAGCTGCCCTCCAGCAGCTTGTACAGCACGTGCAGGTACTCCTCGGCCTGGTCGTAGCGCCGGTCGTGTTCAGGCTGCCGGGCCAGGCCCATGGCCCGGGCGGCGCTGTCGAGGTAGCCGGTGACGATGTTCCAGCCGACCCGGCCATTGCTCAGGTGGTCGAGGGTGGAGAGGCGCCGGGCGAACAGATAGGGCGCTTCGTAGGTCAGGTTGGCGGTGAGGCCGAAGCCCAGGTGCCGAGTCACCGCTGCCATGGCCGAAACCAGCAGCAGCGGGTCGTTGACCGGTAGCTGGATCGACTCCTTGAGCGTCACGTCCAGCGACTGGCCGTAGATGTCGTAGGTGCCGACGATGTCGGCGATGAACAGCCCATCGAACAGCCCGCGTTCCAACAAGCGAGCCAGGTCGGTCCAGTAGGCCAGGCTCTTGTACTGGGTCGAGGTATCGCGCGGGTGGGTCCACAGCCCGTGGTTGATGTGCCCGACGCAGTTCATGTTGAAGGCGTTGAGCAGGATCTGCTTGCTCATCAGATCGTCCCCCGCAGTGGCGGGTTCTGGTCGTTGAGGTAGTAGTTGCCGATAGCATGGTACTTCCAGCGCACCGGGTCGTGCAGGGTGTGCACCCGGGCGTTGCGCCAGTGGCGGTCGAGGTTGTGCTCGGCCAGGGTGGACTGGCTGCCGCCCAGCTCGAACAGCGTGGTGCCCGCGGCCAGGGAAATTTCCGTGCTGATCGCTCGCGCCTCGGCCACGGCGATGGATACCGCGGCCACGTTGGCTGCGCTGCTGTCGGCCTGGGCGCGGTCGAGGAATTCGCCAGCGCGTTCCAGCAAGGCCTCTGCGGCGTGCAGGCGGATACCCAGGTGGCCGAAGCTCTTTAGGGTGAGTGGGTCGTCGCTGGCCTTGTCGAGGCCAGCGTCGGCCCAAGGGCGGCTGCGGGTGCGCACGAAGTGCAGGGCGTCTTCGAAGGCAGCGCGGGCGATGCCGGTGTCGATGGCGGCGTGGAGGATCTGCGCCAGCGGGCCGACCGTGGTCGGGCGCTCGAAGGCGCTCTGGAAAGGCACCACGTCGTTTGTGGCGACGAAGGCGTTGTTGAAGTGCACCGAGCCGCTACCGGTGGTGCGTTGGCCAAAGCCGCTCCAGTCGTCGATCACCTTGACCCCGTTGCTGTCGGCGCGCACGAAGGCCAGTTGCTGCACACCCTGTTCGTCGATTACCGAGGTCGGGATGCGCTGGGCGTAGAGCGCGCCGGTGCAGTAGAACTTCTGGCCGTTGATGCGATAGCCGTCTCCCTCACGGCTAAGGCGGGTGGTGCGGTCGTGGGCGGTCTTGGTGCCCAGTTCGGCCAGGGCATTGCCGAAACGTTGGCCGGCCAGCACTTCGGCGTACAGGCGCTGTTGCTGTTCTGGGCTGCCGTTCACCCGCAGCACTTCCAGGGCGTAGAAGTGATTCTGCGGGATTTGCCCCAGCGAGGCATCGGCCTGGGAAATGCGAGCGATGACCTTGGCCAGGGTGACGTTGGAAACGCCGGCACCGCCGAAGGCCTTGGGCACGCTGATGCCCCACAGGCCGGACTGGCTGAACAGCTCCAGCTCGGCGTGCGGCAGGCGGCGTTCACGGTCGCGCAGGGCGCTGTCGCGGCTTAGTTGCCGGGCGATTTCCTCGGCGATGGCGAGGGCTTGGGTGTCGCTGGTGATGAGTGCTGTCGTCATGGTGTTTCTCCGGGGCCTTGGGGCCGCTGTGCGCCCTTCGCGGGCAAGCCCGCTCCCGCAGGGTAGGGTGAACCCTGTAGGCGCGAAGGGCTGCGCAGCGGCTCCAAGGCCGCAAATCAGATCCAGGAATGCCGCGCAGGCAGCGTGCCGTTGAGGTAGTAGGCGCCCACCGCGTGGTATTTCCAGCGCACCGGGTCGTGCAGCGTGTGCACCCGGGCGTTGCGCCAGTGGCGGTCGAGGTTGAACTCGGCGAGGGTCGCGCGGCTGCCGGCCAGCTCCAGCAGCTTCTCGCTGGCGTGCAGGGAAATTTCCGTGGTCAGCACCTTGGCCTCGGCCACGGCGATCGAGGCGCGGGCTGCGGAGGCGGCGTCGACGGGCGCGGCGCTGACTTCGTCGAGCACTTGCGCGGCCTTGCGCAGCAGGGCTTCGGCGGCGTGCAGCTCGAGTTTCAGGCGGCCGATATCGGCAATGACGTAGGGGTCGTCGCTGGCACGCTCGACCTTGGCATCGATCCATGGCCGCGACTTCTCGCGCACGAAGGCGATGGCATCCTCGATGGCCGCTTCGGCGATGCCGGCATCGATGGCCGCCTGGATCAATTGCGAAGACGCGCCCTGGGTGTTCGGTTGCTCGCGTTGGCGCCAGTTGTCGATCACCAGTTCCGCGTCCACCGGCACGTTGTCCAGCAACACGGTGCCGCTGGCGGTGGTGCGTTGGCCGAAGCCGGACCAGTCATCGACGATACGCAGCCCCGGGCTGCCCCGGCGCACGAACGACAGGCGCTGGCGGCCTTCATCGTCTATTGCCTTGACCGCGACCCAATGGGCGAACAGGGCGCCGGTGGAGTAGAACTTCTCGCCGCTGATGCGATAGCTGTCGCCTGCGCGGGTGATGCGCGCCTTGAGCGTCAGCGTGTCCTTGGTGCCGCGCTCGGGGCCGGCATTGCCGATGCGCCATCCGTCCAGCACCGAACGGAAGATGGTCGCCTGCTGGGCTTCGGTAGCAGTCAGGCGCAGCAGTTGCAGAATGCCGAAATGGTTCTGTGGGATCTGCCCCAGCGCCGGGTCGGCCGCGCTGATGATACGGAATACTTCGGCGATGGTCTGGAACGATACCTCGGGGCCGCCGAAGGCCTTGGGCACGCTGATGCTGCCCAGGCCGCTGCGGGTGAACTGCTCGATCTCGGCCCAGGGCAATTTGCGCTGCTGGTCGCGGCGGGCGGCTTGCTGGCGGGCGACCTCGGCCAGTTCGCGGGCCGCTTGCAGGGCTTGGGCGTCGTTGCGCAACACCTTGGCCGGCAGCAGCAGGGGCGAGCTGTCGAGGTCGCTTTGGAAAAGGGTTTCTGGCTGGCTGGACATCAGTGCCGCTCCTTGGCTGCACTCAATGCCCTGGCGTTACGCACTGGGGTGATTGTGATCCTGACCATTCCTTACCTCACAAAGTGGATGTGTCGCGTCAGCTGATCGCGACAGACGTTTGCTGGTCCGGTGGTCCGGTCTATATACCCTATGCGCTTATAAACCGTTTATGAACTAACGGTTTGGAATATGGATAGAAGTTGGGATTTTTGCGGATGTGCTGACGCCTTCGCGGGTTTACCCGCGAAGGCGTCGAAGGAGGATTTCAGTCTTGCGCAGCAGCCGTACCGAGGAACTTGCGCAGAAATTGCTTGGTGCGCTCCTCTTTGGGGGCGGCGAACAGCGCCTTGGCCTCGCCCTGCTCCACGATCACCCCCTTGTCGAAGAAGATCACCCGGTTGGCGACATCGCGGGCGAAACTCATCTCGTGGGTGACGATTATCATGGTGCGCTTCTCCTCGGCCAGGCCGCGGATGGTCGCCAGCACTTCGCCGACCAGCTCCGGGTCGAGCGCCGAGGTCGGTTCGTCGAACAGGATCACCTCAGGTTCCATGGCCAGCGCGCGGGCAATGGCCACCCGCTGCTGCTGGCCACCGGAAAGCCGCCGTGGGTAGGCGTCTTCCTTGCCGGCCAGGCCCACCTTGGCGAGCAGGCTGCGGCCCAGTGCGACGGCCTTGTCGCGAGGTGTCTTCTTGACGATCACCGGCCCTTCGATAACGTTGTCCAGGGCGGTGCGGTGGGGGAACAGGTTGAAGTTCTGGAACACGAACCCCGCCTGTTGGCGCAGCTGGCGAATGGCAGCCTGCTGTTTGCCCAGCGAGCGGTTGGCGTCGATGCTGATGTTACCTACCTGAATACGCCCGGCATCCGGGGTTTCCAGCAGGTTCAGGCAGCGCAGGAAGGTGGTCTTGCCCGAACCGCTGGGGCCGATGATGGCCACCACCTCGCCGGGCTGCACGGTCAGGTCGATGCCGTTGAGCACGGTCTGGCCCTTGAACTGCTTGGTCAGGCCTTCAACTACGATCATCTTCAGTGCTCCTGGTCATGCTGGTTGACCCGCGCTTCCATGCGGTTCTGGAAGTGCGCGAGGATGGTGCACAGTATCCAGTAGATGACTGCCACGGCCAGGTACATGGTGAAGACTTCGAAGGTACGCGCGGTAATCAACTGGGCCTGGCGGAACAGCTCGGGCACCTGAATGGTTGCCGCCAGGGCGGTGTCCTTGACCAGCGAGATGAAGCTGTTGCCCAAGGGCGGAAGGGCGGTGCGCATGGCCTGGGGCAGGATCGCCCGGCGCATGGCCTGGGTGCGGGTCATGCCGATGCTGGCAGCGGCTTCCCATTGGCCACGGTCGATCGAGGAGATCGCCGCGCGCAGGATTTCGCAGATGTACGCCGCCATGTTGAGCGACAGGCCGATCAACGAGGCGGGTATCGGGTCGAGTTCGATACCGATCTGCGGCATGCCGAAGTAGATGACGAACAACTGCACCAGCAGCGGCGTGCCGCGGAAGAACGACACGTAGATCCGCGCCAGCCAGTTCAGCGGCAAGATCTTCGACAGCCGCATGAGCGCCAGGGCGAAGCCCAGCAGCAGGCCGAAGAACATGCCGCCGACGCTGAGCAGCACCGTGTAGCCCGCGCCCTTCAACAGGAAGGGCGCGGAGTCGATAACGAGTTGCAGGCTTTCAGCGATCATTGGGTGACGTCGGCACCGAAGTATTTCTCGGAGAGCTTGGCCAGGGTGCCGTCGGCACGCAGTTCGTCCAGCGCCTTGTTGACGGCGGCCAGCAGTTCAGGCTCGTCCTTGCGCAGGGCGATACCCGCCTCCTGGCGCGAGAACGCTTCGCCAGTCACGGCTGTATCGGTGGCTTTTTTCGCGTATTCCAGTGCGGCGAGGCGGTCGATCAGGATGGCGTCGATGCGGCCTACACGCAGGTCCTGGAACTTGCTTGGGTCGTCTTCATAGGTGCGCACGTCTGCCTTGGGCACGTTGGCTTTGACCCATTGCTCGTAGTTGGTACCCAGGCCCACGCCTACTTTCTTGCCTGCCAGGTCGTCAGCGCCCTTGATCTTCAGGTCTTCCAGTTTTTTCTTCAGAACCAGCGCCTGGATGCCGGAGACGGTGTATGGCTCGGAGAAGTTGTACTTCTTCTTGCGCTCTTCGGAGATGGTCACCTGGTTGACGACCACATCCAGACGCTTGGACTCCAGGGCCGCGAGAATGCCGTCCCACTTGGTGGTCTGGACCTTGGCCTTGACGCCAAGCTTCTTGGCCAGGGCCTCCGACAACTCAACCTCGAAACCGGTCAGCTTGCCGCTCTCGTCAACGAAACTGAACGGAGGGTAGGTGCCCTCGAGACCGACGTTGATCACGCCTTTTTCCTGGATGGTCTTCAGTTGCTCGCCGGCTAATGCCTGGCCCAGCAGGCCAGTGCCGAGCAGCAGCGCCAGGCTGGCGTTGAGAAGTGGTTTGGTGAATTTCGTCATGGCGGCCCCGCGCGTTGTTGTTGAGGTGGTGGGTGGCGACTATAGGGTGGGCTTTATAGCTCAGGAAATAATAAAAACTTATTTTATTATTACTCTTTTCTACTTCATCCATGAATGACAGCGTAGAGGGTAACCATGAACCCGGCCCCCGTCACTGCTGCTTATGCCCGACTTAGCGCAGGATGGAATAAAGCGATGTTTTTTCCAAGGGAAGAATTTGCCGTAGAGTAAAAACGCATCGGCGGCACGTGCCTTGGTTCTGTAGGCGCAGGCTTGCCCGCGAATGCGGTGCTTGACTGCACATGGCATTCGCGGGCAAGCCCGCGCCTACAGGGTTCAGTGCAACTTCCTTGAGACCGCCGCGAGCCAGGAGATCACCGTGAGCGAACAACCATCCACCGGCCAATGGCAATTGCAGGGCATCGTCAGCGGCCTGCGCAGTGCCCGAGAACAATGGCGTACCCGCAATGGCCGCAGCAGCGGCGAGCAGGGTGGGCGTGAACTGCCATCGCGCGAGGCGGTGCAGCATATTCTCGAGCAGCTGTGTGGTGCGTTGTTTCCCATGCGCCTTGGGCCGGTGGACCTGCGTGAGGAAAGCGAAGACTTCTATGTCGGCCATACCCTCGACGCTGCGCTCACCGCGCTGCTCGGCCAGGCGCGCCTGGAACTGCGTTACGCGGCGCGGCAGACCAAGGCCGACCTGGCTGGCGTCGATGCCCACGCATTGAAGCTGATCCAGGGTTTTGCCGCCGCCCTGCCACAACTGCGCGTGCTGCTCGACACCGACGTGCTCGCCGCCTTCCAGGGCGACCCGGCGGCACGCAGTGTCGACGAGGTGCTGCTGTGCTACCCAGGCATCCTGGCGATCATCCACCACCGCCTGGCCCACCACCTGTACCAGGCGGGCCTGCCGCTGCTGGCGCGCATCAGTTCGGAACTGGCGCATTCGGCCACTGGCATCGACATTCACCCCGGCGCGCAGATCGGCCCAAGCTTCTTCATCGACCATGGCACGGGTGTGGTGATCGGCGAGACCGCGATCATCGGTGAGCGGGTACGCATCTACCAGGCGGTGACCCTGGGCGCCAAGCGCTTCCCTTCGGACGAGTCGGGCACTTTGCACAAGGGCCTGGCGCGCCACCCGATCGTCGAGGACGACGTGGTGATCTATGCCGGCGCGACCATCCTGGGGCGCATCACCATCGGCAAGGGCTCGACCATTGGCGGCAATGTGTGGCTGACCCGCAGCGTGCCAGCGGACAGCAACATCACCCAGGCGAACTTGCAGTTGGATTGCCAGGACAAGAACTGAGGTTGGCTGTTCCGGCCCGCGAACAGGCTGGAACTGTCGACACAACGGCAAGGTCTGTTGAACGCCCGCCCAGCGGCATCGGGTCGCATTGATTTCCGATCCATGTTTAACTTGAACGCTTGTTCAATATAAACGCTGGTCCGCTGCCGGTGTTCAACAGGAGGATTCCCTTTGCTGAACCCGTTCAATCCGAACCTTACGTCGCTCGACGAGGTGCACGTCCGATGAGTGCACCGACCCCCGCCCTTGCCGAGGGCAAGGTACGCATGAACCCCCCGGTCTTCTATTTCGCCGCGACCTTCATCCTCGCCTTCGGCCTGGTGGTCATCGCCTATCCGCAGGCTGCTGGCGAGTGGCTGTTGGCCGCGCAGAACTGGGCGGCCAACACGGTTGGCTGGTACTACATGTTGGCCATGACCCTGTATCTGGTGTTCGTGGTGGTCACCGCGCTGTCGGGCTACGGCAAGATCAAGCTCGGCGCCGATCATGACGAACCCGAGTTCAGCTACCTGTCCTGGGCCGGCATGCTGTTCGCGGCCGGCATCAGCATCACGCTGTTCTTCTTCTGCGTCTCCGAACCCCTGACCCACCTGCTGCAACCGCCCCAGGGCGAGGCTGGCACGGTGGAGGCCGGGCGCCAGGCGATGCAGGTGCTGTTCCTGCATTGGGGCCTGCACGGCTGGGGCGTGTTCGCCTTCGTCGGCATGGCCCTGGCGTACTTCGCCTACCGCCATAACCTGCCGCTGGCGCTGCGCTCGGCACTGTACCCGCTGATCGGCAAGCGCATCAACGGGCCGATCGGCTACGCAGTGGACGGCTTCGGCATCATCGCCACGGTGTTCGGCTTGGGCGCCGACATGGGCTTCGGTGTGCTGCACCTGAATGCCGGCCTGGACTACCTGTTCGGCATCGACCACAGCCAGTGGGTGCAAGTGGCGCTCATCGCCCTGATGATGGGCGCGGCGGTCGCCGTGGCGGTAGCTGGCGTGGAAAAGGGCGTGCGGGTGATGAGCGACATCAACCTGTTCCTGGCCTGCACGCTGCTGCTGTTCGTGCTGTTTGCAGGGCCTACCCAGCACCTGTTCAATACCTTGATCCAGAATCTCGGTGACTACCTCGGTGCCTTGCCGCGCAAGAGCTTCGACGTGTATGCCTACGGCGAGAACCGCGACTGGCTGGGCGGCTGGACGGTGTTCTACTGGGCCTGGTGGATAGCCTGGTCGCCGTTTGTGGGCCTGTTCATCGCGCGTATTTCCCGGGGGCGGACCATCCGCGAGTTCGTCTTCGGCGTGCTGTTGATTCCCCTGGGCTTCACCCTGGCGTGGATGTCGATCTTCGGCAACAGTGCCCTGGACCAGGTGATCAACCACGGCATGACCGCGCTTGGCCAGTCGGCGCTGGACAACCCGTCGATGAGCCTCTACCTGCTGCTGGAAACCTACCCTTGGAGCAAGACGGTGATCGCCGTGACGGTATTCATCAGCTTCGTGTTCTTCGTCACCTCCGCCGACTCCGGCACCGTGGTGCTCTCGACCCTGTCGGCCAAAGGCGGTGATCCGGACGAGGATGGGCCGAACTGGCTGCGCATCTTCTGGGGGGCGATGACGGCGCTGATCACCAGCGGCTTGCTGTTCGCCGGAAGCATCGACTCGCTCAAGTCAGCGGTGGTGCTGACCTCGCTACCGTTCTCGCTGATTTTGCTGTGCATGATGTGGGGGCTGCACAAGGCGTTCTACCTGGAGAGCCAGCGGCAGATCGCGCAAATGCATTCGTTGGCGCCGTTCGCCGTGTCGCGCCCTGGCCGCGGGGGCTGGCGCCAGCGCCTGAGCCAGGCGGTGCACTTCCCGTCGCGTGACGAGGTCTATCGGTTCATGGACAACGTGGTGCGCCCGGCGATTGCCGAGGTGACCGCAGTGTTCGAGCAGAAGGGCCTGACACTGATCACGCAGGACGACCCGAGCCACGACAATGTCAGCCTGAAGATAGGCCATGGCGAGGAGCAGCCGTTCATCTACCAGGTGCAGATGCGCGGCTACTTCACGCCGTCGTTCGCTCTGGGTGGGCTGGGAACCCAGGAGTTGAAGAACCGCCGCTACTACCGCGCCGAGGTGCACCTGGCCGAAGGCAGCCAGAACTATGACCTGGTGGGGTACAGCAAGGAGCAGATCATCAACGACATCCTCGACCAGTACGAACGGCACATGCAGTTCCTGCATCTGGTTCGGTAGGTCCCCAGGGTCGCGTTGCGCGCCGTCGCGGGCAAAGCCCGCTCCTGCAGGTTTCCCAGCGCCTGCAGGAGCGGGCTTTACCTGCTCAGAACGGCGCATCCCCCAGGATGGTCGCGCGATGCATCACCCGCCGCTGCGGGCGGTAGTCATCCACGGCGTAGTGCTGGGTTACCCGGTTGTCCCAGAACGCCACGTCGTTCTCCTGCCAGCGCCAGCGAATGCTGAACTCCGGTCGCGTGGCATGGGCGAACAGCAGCTTGAGCAGCGCCTCGCTTTCATGCTCGTTCAACTCGTTGATGCGCGTGGTGAACCCCTCGTTGACGAACAACGCCTTGCGCCCGCTGACCGGATGGGTGCGTACCACCGGGTGCGACAGCGGCGGGTTGCTGCGCCGCGTGGCTTCCCAGCGCGCCAAGTCTTCAGGCGTGGTGCCGAAGCGCTCCAGGGGAAAGGACTTGGTGAAGTCGTGGGTCGCAGTCAGGCCATCGAGCAGCGTACGCAGCGGCGCCGACAGCGCCTCGAAGGCCGCGATGCCGCTGGCCCACAGGGTGTCGCCGCCATAAGCCGGCAGTTGCTTGGCGCTGAGCACCGCGCCCAGGGCCGGGGTCGGCAGGAAGGTCACGTCGGTGTGCCAGATGGCGTTATCGCGCACGTCGGTGACGGCGGTGTCGAGAATCAGCACCTGTGGGGTCTGCGGCACGTTGGGGTAGATCGGGTGGATGTGCAGGTCGCCGAAGCGCGCGGCGAAGTCGGCCTGCTGCTGCGGGCTGATCGGCTGGTCGCGGAAGAACAGCACCTGGTGTTGCAGCAGCGCCTGCTCGAGGGCATCGCGTTGCTGCGGGGAAATTTCGCCGCTGATGTCCACGCCGCTGATCTGCGCGCCGAGGGCCGGGCTGAGGGGGGTGATGGTCAGGCTCATGTCGGTCTCGCCGTTGATTCGGATTCAGAAATATCAGGGGTGACGCTGCCGGCCTCTTCGCGGGTAAACCCGCTCCCACAGGTACAGCGCCGTGTTCAATGTCAGCGGTGAACCTGTGGGAGCGGGTTTACCCGCGAAAGGGTCGGCCAGGTCGAAAACAGTTCAGTGACTTTGCCCGTGCCAGGGCACGAGCTTGCGTTGCAGGGCGCGCAGGCCCATTTCCAGGGCGAAGGCGATCAGGGCAATCAGCAAGATGCCCAGCACCACCACGTCAGTGACCAGGAACTGCGCCGCCGACTGCACCATGAAGCCCAGGCCGCTGGTGGCGGCGATCAACTCGGCGGCCACCAGGGTCGACCAGCCGACGCCCAGGCCGATGCGCACGCCGGTGAGGATGTCCGGCAGTGCACTGGGCAAAATCACATGGCGGATAAGCTGCGCCCGGGTCGCGCCCAGCGACTGCGCGGCGCGCAGTTTGACCGGGTCGACGGTGCGCACGCCGGTGGCGGTGGCGATGGCGATCGGCGCAAAGATCGCCAGGTAGATCAGCAACACCTTCGACAGTTCGCCGATGCCGCACCAGATCACGATCAGCGGCAGGTAGGCCAACGGCGGGATCGGCCGGTAGAACTCGATCAATGGGTCGAGAACGCCCCGCGCGATGCGGTTGTAGCCGATGGCGATGCCGACCGGCACTGCGGTGAGGGTCGCCGCCACCAGCGCCAGGCCGATACGCCCAAGGCTTGCTCCCAGGTGTTGCCAGAGGCTGGCGTCCATGTAGCCCTGGGTCAGCAGTAGCCAGGCCTTGGCCAGGATGTCGCCGGGCGCGGGCAGGAACAGCGGCTCGACCCAACCGGCAGTGGTTACCAGCCACCAGGCCAGCAGCAGGCTGGCCAAAGTGAATGCGCTGATCCAGCGGGTCGGCAGTGGTCGGCGCGTGGGCGCTTGGCGGTCGTTTTTGCCCGCCACGGATAGCTCCAGGCTATTGTTCATACGGCCTCCTGCTGGCGTGCGCTCTGGCGTTGCGAGAACACCCGCGCCAACACATGCTCGCGGGTCTCGATGAAGCGCGGGTCGGACTTGATCGCCCGTGCCGGTTCGCCTGCGGCGTAGCGCTTGCCGAAGTCCAGTTGCAGGCGTTCCACCACACGCCCTGGGTTGGGCGCCAGCAGCACCAGTTCGGTGGCGAGGAACACCGCTTCTTCGATGTCGTGGGTAATCAGGAACACCGGCTTGGCGGTGCGCTGCCAGACCTGCAACAGCAGCTCTTGCATCTGTTCGCGGGTAAAGGCATCCAGGGCGCCGAAGGGTTCGTCCATCAACAATACCCGTGGGTCGGCGGCCAACGCCCGGGCCAGGCCCACGCGCTGTTTCTGGCCGCCGGAAAGCTGCCAGATACGTCGTTCGCCGAATCCGGCCAGGTCGACCAGCGCCAGCATTTCGCGCGCCTTGGCTTCACGCAGGGGGCGCGGTACGCCGGCCAGTTCCAGGCCAAAGGCGACGTTGCCCAGCACATCCTGCCAGGGCAGCAAGGCGTCGTCCTGGAACACCACGCCGCGCTCGGCGCCGGGGCCTTGTACAGGATTGCCATCAAGGGTGATGCGGCCGGCGCTGGGTGCGACGAAGCCGGCGATCAGGTTGAGCAGCGAGGTCTTGCCGCTGCCGGAAGGCCCGAGGGCCACCAGCAGCTGGCGCGGGCCCAGGCTCAGGTTGATGTCGGCCAGCACCGGGGTGTCGGCGCCGGGGTACTGTGCGCTGATGCGCTCCAGCTCGAGCAAGGCCATGGCAGGCTCCGGGGTTCTCAGTTGGGCAGGTATTGCGCGCTGACGTAGGGCGAGTAGTCCGGCAGGACGGCTTCGACCTTGCCTTGCTGCTTGAGGAAAGTGGCCGTGTCGGTCAGCGCCTGGGTGGTCGGTGCGCCCAGTGCGCTGGCCTGGTCGGCGGCCAGCGGGAACACGTTGCCTTCGAGCAGCACGGGAATGTCGCTGGCCTTGGCGCCGGACAGCTTGACCAGCTTGTCGACGTTGCTGCTGTCGGCCAGCCAGGCTTTCGGGTCCTTGCGGTAGTCGGCATAGGCGTCGAGGGTGACCTTGGCAAACGACTTGACGATCTCTGGGTGCTTGGCGGCGAAGTCCTTGCGCACGATCCATGCATCGAAGGTCGGCGCGCCCTTGCTGGCCAGTTCGCCGGAGGTAATCAGCACCTTGCCGTTTTCCTTGGCTACGCCCAAGGCCGGGTCCCATACGTAGGTGGCGTCGATGTCGCCGCGCTTCCAGGCGGCGATGATCGCCGGGGGGGCCAGGTTGAGGATCTGTACCTTGGCCGGGTCGATGTTCCAGCTCTTCAGCGCGGCCAGCAGGCTGTAGTGACCGGTGGAGACGAAGGGCACGGCGACTTTCTTGCCGACCAGGTCCTGCGGTGTCTTGATGCTGTCGCGGGCCACCAGCGCTTCGCCGGCGCCGATCTGCGTGGCGATCAGGAAGGTTTCCACCGGCAGCTTGCGGGTGGCGGCGGCGGCCAGGGGGCTGGAGCCCAGGTAGCCGATCTGCACGTCGCCCGAGGCCACGGCGGTGATGACATCGGCGCCGTTGTCGAACTTGCGCCAATCGATGCTGGCCTTGCTGGCCTTTTCGTAGGTGCCGTCGGCCTGGGCCACCTTGGCCGGGTCGACGGTGGTCTGGTAGGCAACGGTCAGGTCGGCGGCCTGGGCGAGCCAGCTGCTGCCGGCCAGGGTCAGCGCGGCGAACAGGCGCAGGGGAGCGTGCGGGATCATGGTCGAACCTCTCGTCAGGCAGTCGGTGTGATGAATGACGAAAAGGCTAAATGATCTAACAAATTAAAAATAAATAACTTTTTAGAATTAGCTTAGGAGCCAAAAAACCGCGATGAAGCCGCAGCGCCAGGGTAAATCCTGTCGTGAAATTCGCCCGCGCTGGCAGGCTCGGTACGCTTTCACCGCTATGACTATTGGCAAACGTTTGCAGATAACCTATAGCTATCTTCCGTCACGCCGATACAGCTTTTGGTTGTGAAGGTTCCATTGTTATTCCGTAAAAATCTTAGAATTTCATAAAACGGTCATTTTGGATTTATAGGATTGTCATTATCCTGTAGCCCGGGGTGGCGGCTTAGACCAAAGTCTATAAGCGACGGGTAACGATTGACTTACCAGTCACGAATTGGTGCTAAATCGCCAGATCGACGGCGAGTGGGGCAGAAGATCCCGCCGCTTGCGACACACAAAAATTAGAACGTAGAGGAGCAACACATGTACAAGTCCAGCCTGGCTTTGGCCGTGGCACTGGGGGTTCTTGCCCAACAAGCAGGCGCTGCCGGTTTCGTCGAGGACAGCAAACTGTCCGTCAGCTCTCGTACCATGTACTTCAACAACGACAACCGTGAAGGTGGCGCTGATAACCGCGAGTCGGGTCAAGGCTTCAAACTTGACTACCTCTCCGGCTTCACCCAGGGCACTGTTGGCTTCGGTGTCGATGTCCAGGCCCTGTGGGGTATTCACCTCGACGGCGGCCGCGGCAAGCACCCGAACAACAGCAGCTTCTTCCCAAGCGACACCGACGGTTCGGCTTCCAGCCAGTGGGCTCGCATCGGCGGCAACGCCAAGGCTCGTTTCTCCAAGACCGAAGTTCGCTACGGTAGCGCCCTGGCGCCAAACCTGCCGATCCTCGTCTCCAACGATGGCCGTCTGCTGCCACAGACCTTCGAAGGTGGCACCCTCACCTCGAAGGAAATCGACAACCTGACCATCAACGCCGGTCAGCTGAGCAAGGCCATGGGCCGTGCCTCGAGCAACAGCACCGGTCTGTCGATCAACGGCGCTACCCAGGACAGCAACAAGTTCCGCTTCGGTGGCCTGGACTACAAGCTCACTCCAGACCTGACCCTGCAGTACTACTACTCGAACCTGGAAGACTTCTACAAGCAGCACTTCCTGGGCGCGACTCACGTCTTCAAGATCGCTGACGACCAGTCCTTCAAGACTGACCTGCGCTACTTCGACAGCAGCAGCGATGGCAAGAACGGCGACGGCGGCGGCTACAACTTCAACAACAACGGTGGCTACGCCAAGAACACCGGCGAGGTCGACAACAAGACCTGGTCCGCGATGTTCACCTACACCCTGGGTGGCCATGCGTTGATGCTGGGTCACCAGCAGGTGGGCGACGACGGCGGCTTCGTCTGGCTGAACCAAGGCAGCGTGACCGACGGCCGTGGCCGTCCGGAAAACGGTGGCGGCTCCAGCTTCTACCTGTTCACCGACAGCATGATCAACCAGTTCGCCCGTGCTGGTACCAACACCACCTTCGGTCAGTACAGCTACGACTTCGCTCGCATCGGCGTTCCAGGTCTGAAGACCTCGATCTCCTACCTGCGCGGCGACGACATTCGTAACACCTCCGGCAACGGCACCTACAAAGAGTGGGAACGTGACGCCCGTATCGACTACGTACTGCAGCAAGGCACCCTGAAAGGCCTGGGCTTCAGCCTGCGTCACGGTATCTACCGTGGTGAGGGCCAGGCGCCAGCCGACCAGGACCAGACCCGCTTCATCGTCAACTACACTTACAACTTCCTGTAAGTCGTAGCGACAACGAAAGCCTCGCCTAGTGCGAGGCTTTTTTGTGTCTGCGATTTGATATCTCTTAAGGTTATAAATAAATCGATATTTATTCTTTTTGTTATTTCCAAAAAGCAGGCACATTCAACCCATAGAGACCTGACAACAGCACAAGGAGCCCGCTTCATGAGCCTCAAACTCGGCGACATCGCCCCCGATTTCGAGCAAGAATCCAGCGCCGGAAAAATTCGCTTCCACGAGTGGCTGGGCAACAGCTGGGGCGTGCTGTTCTCCCACCCGGCCGACTTCACCCCGGTGTGCACCACCGAGCTGGGTCTGACTGCCAAGCTCAAGGACCAGTTCGCCGAGCGCGGCGTCAAGGCCATTGCCCTGTCGGTCGACCCGGTCGACTCGCACCACCGCTGGATCGAGGACATCAACGAGACCCAGAACACCGTGGTCAACTTCCCGATCATCGCCGACGCGGACCGCAAGGTGTCGGACCTGTACGACCTGATCCACCCCAATGCCAACGACACCCTCACCGTACGTTCGCTGTTCGTCATCGACCCGAACAAGAAGGTGCGCCTGACCATCACCTACCCGGCCAGCACGGGGCGCAACTTCAACGAGATCCTGCGGGTAATCGACTCGTTGCAGCTTACCGACAATCACAAGGTGGCCACGCCGGCCAACTGGCAGGACGGAGACGAGGTGGTGATCGTGCCGTCGCTGAAGGACGAGGACGAGATCAAGCAGCGTTTCCCCAAAGGTTACCGCGCGGTCAAGCCATACCTGCGCCTGACCCCGCAACCGAACCGTTAAGCATTCTTGTTGCATTGCTCTTAGCCATAGCAGGGATATTCGGGCCGTTTCGACGGCCCTTTTTTATGCCTGCGGCTTGGACCGGCGCCAGTCATGGGGGCCCGCTCCTACAGCGAACGCGTCGTACCTGGGGTTTTCATTAAATGGAATAAACAAATGAAAAAATATGATTTCTAGATATATGTATCAAGCTGCTAATGTCGGTTGCATCCCTTGGGGCCAGACCCCGGAACCGAATCAAAGGAAGTGCTTCAATGTTGGTTGTCTCGATCGGTGGTAGCCCCAGCCTGCGCTCACGCTCTGGCGTATTGCTGGAACGTTCGCGCCAGTGGCTGCAAGGCCGTGGCGTAGAGGTGGTGACTTTTCAGGTACGTGAGTTCCCTGCTGAAGACCTGCTGCATGCCCGTTTCGACAGCCCGCAAGTGCAGCACTTTCAGCAGCTGGTGGCCCAGGCCGATGGCCTGATCGTATCGACCCCGGTGTACAAGGCCTCCTTCGCTGGCGCCCTGAAGACCCTGCTCGACCTGCTGCCCGAGCGCGCCCTGGAACACAAGGTGGTACTGCCGATCGCCACGGGCGGCAGCATCGCCCACATGCTGGCGGTGGACTACGCATTGAAACCGGTGCTGTCGGCACTCAAGGCGCAGGAAACCCTGCAAGGGATCTTCGCCGACGACAGCCAGGTAGCCTACGGCGAAGGCAGCCAGCCAGCGCAATTGGCCGAGGCTTTGGAAGCCCGCCTGCTGGACTCGCTGGAAACCTTCCACGGTGCCTTGGCGCGGCGGCCCCGGCCAGTCGCCCCTGGTGTGCTTAACGAAAGCCTGATCAACGCCCGCTGGAGCATCTGACCCCGGCATCAACGCTTCACCGTTTTTCCACCTTACTCGCCCGCCAACGAGGCAAGCAGGTGCAACCCGAACCTCATTCGCACAGGAGAGCGCCATGCGCACAATCTTCTTGCGTCGTGGTCTGGTCGCCCTGTTCGCGGCGGCTGTGTCCTTCGGCGCCATCACCCAAGCCCAGGCCGAGAGCCTGCGCATCGGTTATCAGAAATACGGCACCCTGGTGCTGCTCAAGGCCAAGGGCACACTGGAGCAGCGCCTGAAGCAGCAAGGCGTCGACGTACAGTGGACCGAGTTTCCCGGTGGCCCGCAGCTGCTCGAAGGGCTGAACGTCGGCTCCATCGACTTCGGCGTCACCGGCGAAACCCCGCCGGTGTTCGCCCAGGCGGCGGGTGCCGATCTGCTCTACGTGGCCTTCGAGCCGCCTGCGCCGCACAGCGAGGCGATCCTGGTGCCAAAGGGCTCGCCGATCCAGTCGGTCAAGGAGCTCAAGGGCAAGAAAGTCGCCCTGAACAAAGGCTCCAACGTGCACTACTTGCTGGTGCGCGCGCTCGAGGACGCGGGCCTTAAGTACAGCGATATCCAGCCGGTGTACCTGCCACCCGCCGATGCCCGCGCCGCGTTCGAGCGTGGCAGCGTCGATGCCTGGGTAATCTGGGACCCGTACCAGGCCGCTGCCGAACAGCAGCTGCAGGCGCGCACCCTGCGTGACGGCAAGAACCTGGTCGACAACCACCAGTTCTACCTCGCCACCCGCAGCTACGCCACCCAGCACCCGGCGGTGATCAACACGCTGATCGAAGAGGTGCGCGCGGTGGGTCAATGGTCTCAGGCCAACCCGCAGCAGGTCACCGACCAGGTCGCACCGCTGCTCGGTCTGCCCGCCGACATCACCCTGACCTCGGTGAAGCGCCAGGGCTACGGTGCCGCCGCGCTGACCCCCGAGGTGGTGGCCGCGCAACAGAAAATCGCCGACACCTTCCACAGCCTGAAGCTGATTCCCAAGCCCTTGAGCATCAAGGATGTGATCTGGACACCCCCAGCCAAGGTCGCCAGCGCGCCTTGACCTGAACGTTTAGCCAGCACCGGGGCGCCGCCCCGGTTAGAGCCCCCCTTGAGGAGACAACTCCAATGAGCCTGAACATCTTCTGGTTCCTTCCCACCCACGGCGACGGCAAGTACCTGGGCACTTCCGAAGGCGCCCGCGCCGTCGACCATGGCTACCTGACGCAGATCGCCCAGGCGGCCGACCGCCTCGGTTTCGGTGGCGTGCTGATTCCCACTGGGCGTTCCTGCGAGGATTCCTGGCTGGTGGCGGCGTCGCTGATCCCCGTTACCCAGCACCTTAAGTTTCTGGTCGCACTGCGCCCCGGGATCATTTCCCCGACCGTGGCCGCGCGTCAGGCCGCGACGCTCGACCGGCTGTCCAATGGCCGTGCGCTGTTCAACCTGGTGACCGGCGGCGACCCGGACGAACTGGCTGGCGACGGCCTGCACCTGAACCACCAGGAGCGTTACGAAGCCTCGGTAGAGTTCACCCGTATCTGGCGCAAGGTGCTGGAGGGCGAGGTGGTCGACTACGACGGCAAGCACCTGCAGGTGAAGGGCGCCAAGTTGCTCTATCCGCCGATCCAGCAGCCACGTCCGCCGCTGTACTTCGGCGGCTCCTCCGACGCCGCGCAGGACCTCGCTGCCGAGCAGGTCGAACTGTACCTGACCTGGGGTGAGCCGCCGTCTGCGGTTGCCGAGAAGATCGCCGCCGTGCGCGAGAAGGCCGCTGCCCTTGGCCGCGAAGTGCGCTTCGGCATCCGCCTGCACGTGATCGTGCGGGAAACCAACGAAGAAGCCTGGGCTGCCGCCGACCGCCTGATCTCGCACCTGGACGACGACACCATCGCCCGTGCCCAGGCTTCTCTGGCGCGCTTCGATTCGGTGGGCCAGCAACGTATGGCCGCCCTGCACGGTGGCAAGCGCGACAACCTGGAAGTGAGCCCGAACTTGTGGGCAGGCGTGGGCCTGGTGCGAGGCGGCGCCGGTACTGCGCTGGTCGGCGATGGCCCGACCGTGGCGGCCCGGGTCAAGGAGTACGCAGACCTTGGCATCGACACCTTCATCTTTTCCGGCTACCCGCACCTGGAAGAGTCCTACCGCGTGGCGGAGCTGCTGTTCCCGCACCTGGATGTGCAGCGCCCGGAGCAGCCCAAGAGCGGCGGTTACGTGAGCCCGTTCGGCGAGATGGTGGCCAACGACATCCTGCCCAAGTCCGTGTCGCAGAGTTGAGGGGCCGAATATGAGTCGTGCAACGTCCTCCAACCTGCCGCAGCGCCTGGCGCCCTGGGCCTTGCCGATACTGCTGCTGGCGGTATGGCAGCTGGCTGTCAGCGCTGGATGGCTGTCAACGCGCATCCTGCCTGCGCCGAGCGCAGTGATCGCGGCCGGGGTCGAGCTGGTGCGCAGTGGCGATATCTGGTCGCACCTGGCGATCAGCGGCTGGCGCGCAGGCGTGGGCTTCCTGATCGGCGGCAGCATCGGCCTGTTGCTGGGCTTCATCACTGGCCTGTCGAAGTGGGGCGAGCGCCTGCTCGACAGCTCCGTGCAGATGATTCGCAACGTGCCGCACCTGGCGTTGATCCCTCTGGTGATCCTGTGGTTCGGCATCGATGAGTCGGCGAAGATCTTCCTGGTGGCGCTGGGCACGCTGTTCCCGATCTACCTGAACACCTACCACGGCATCCGCAACGTCGACCCGGCGCTGGTGGAAATGGCGCGCAGCTACGGCCTGTCGGGCTTCGGCCTGTTCCGCCAGGTGATCCTGCCCGGTGCGCTGCCGTCGATCCTGGTGGGTGTGCGCTTCGCCTTGGGTTTCATGTGGCTGACCCTGATCGTCGCCGAGACCATCTCGGCCAACGCCGGCATCGGCTACCTGGCGATGAATGCTCGTGAGTTCCTGCAAACCGACGTGGTGGTACTCGCCATCGTCATGTACGCCGTGCTCGGCAAGCTTGCCGACCTCGCCGCCCGTGGCCTGGAGCGCGTGTGGCTGCGCTGGCACCCAGCCTACCAACCGGCGAAGAAGGAGGGCGCATGAGCGTGCTCAAGGAACAGCCGCCGCGCCTGCTGCGCGGCATTCCCCTGGCATCCCAGGGCTTGCGCAAGACCTTCGGCAAGCGTGAAGTGCTGCGCGGCATCGACCTGCACATCCCGGCTGGGCAGTTCGTCGCTATCGTCGGGCGCAGCGGTTGCGGCAAGAGCACCTTGCTGCGCCTGCTGGCCGGCCTCGACCAACCTAGCGCCGGCGAGTTGCTGGCCGGTGCTGCACCGCTGGTGGAGGCGCGTGAGGAAACCCGCCTGATGTTCCAGGATGCGCGCCTGCTGCCCTGGAAGAAGGTAATCGACAACGTCGGCCTGGGCCTGACCGGCGACTGGCGGCCGCGTGCCGTGCAAGCGCTGGAGGAGGTGGGCCTGGCGGACCGCGCCAACGAGTGGCCAGCAGCGTTGTCCGGCGGCCAGAAGCAGCGCGTGGCCCTGGCCCGAGCCTTGATTCACCAACCACGCCTGCTGCTGCTGGACGAACCCCTGGGTGCGCTGGATGCCCTGACCCGCATCGAGATGCAGCAATTGATCGAACGCCTGTGGCGCGAGCATGGCTTTACCGTGCTTCTGGTTACCCATGACGTCAGCGAAGCCGTCGCCGTGGCCGACCGGGTGATCCTGATCGAGGACGGCGCCGTGGGCCTGGACCTCGACGTCGATCTGGCCCGCCCCAGGGCGCGTGGCTCGCACCGCCTGGCGGTACTGGAAAGCGAAGTGCTCGAACGTGTTCTTGCCGTCCCGGGCGCTGCGCCCGAGCCGGATCCTGTAGCCCCTCTGCCTACGCAACTGCGTTGGGCCCACTGAACCCCTGAAGCCAGAAAGAAGGAATTACACCATGACTATCAAAGCGATCAACGTCCGCAACCAGTTCAAAGGCACCGTGAAGGAAATCCTCGAAGGCCCGGTACTGTCGGAAATCGACGTGCAGACCGCCTCTGGCATCGTCACTTCGGTGATTACCACCCGTTCCGTGAAGGAGCTGGAATTGCAGGTGGGCAGCGAGGTGATTGCCTTTGTGAAGTCGACTGAGGTGTCCATCGCCAAGCTGTGAGTTGCGCGTGCTGGGGCTGCTTTGCAGCCCGTCGCGGGCAAGCCCGCTCCTACAGGTGCCGCGCCGTTCTCAGGCGCGTCTCCTGCGGGTGCGGGCCTTTAGCGTTTTGCCAGGAACGGCGGCAGGTACAGCCCCAAGTACGCCTCGCACACCCGCATGCCTTCCTCGGCCATGCGCGGGGTGATCTGCTCATGCAACTGCATCGACCGGGCATACACCCGGTCGCTCAGTTCCATGGCCAAGGTGAACACATCGACGTCGCCGGGCATCGCTGGCAGTTGGAAATGCCGGTCGAACAGCGCGTGCATCAACGCCCCGAGCTCCATGTCGTGCCGACGGTCGGCCTGCACCACTTCGCTCAGCCCATGCTGGGCAAGAATCAACTGCCGCGCCGCGGCGTCTTCGTTGTAGACGTGCAACATGCGTTGTTCGATCAGCCGCGACAGGTCGTGCCAAGTGTCCAACGCCTGGCTGTCGATCGGTGCGCTCAGGGTCTCGCGAAACGCCCGGTGCACATCGGCAGTGAGCGCTTCGAGCAACGCCGGCACGCTGGCGAAGAAGTGATACACCGAGGAGGGTGGAATCTGCGCACGCTCGGCCACGCTGTAGATCGACAGCCCCGCCACCCCTTGCTCGGCCAGCAACTCGCGTGCCGCGACGAGGATCGTGTCGATTCTCGCCTGGCTGCTGGCGCGGGGCTTGCGGGGGCTGGCGGGGCGGCTCATCAGTTGCTGATCGCCAGGATACTCGCCTGGTAGGCGCCGACGAACAGGTCGAAGTCACCCACTTCCTGCTGTTCCAGGCGCGCCTGCTCGGCCAGCGACTCCCGTGCCAGGGTCTGGAAGGCCTGCTGTTGTGCGGCGGACAGCGGTTGCTCGCGGAAGTGTTCGGCGTGTAGTTGGCTCTGGCGCAGGGCAAACTGCACGAAGCTTTCGTCGTGCTCGGTCATGCGCGCCAGCACCTGGGCCGAAGGGGTCAGCTCCGGGTCGTCGACCTTGGCCTGCTGGGCGCGCAATGCGTGGGCGTGCTCCTGGCCACCGTTGGCCTGGTCGAGCAGCTCGGCCAGTGGGCGAATGCGCTCGATCAGCTCGCTGGCCCATGCCTTCAGCGCGATGGGCTGGCCGTCACGGTGCAGTTCAAGGCCGGGACGACGGCCTTCCTTGACCACGGACAGGAAGTTGTCGGTGCTGTGCCCACAGGTGTTGTTGTCGAGCAGCGGGCTGTCGTTGAGCGCGCAGTAGAGCAGGAAGGCGTCGAGGAAGCGTGCCTGGGCCAGGTCGATACCCGTCGGCAGGAACGGGTTGATGTCCAGGCAGCGCACCTCGACGTACTGCACGCCACGGGCAGTCAGCGCCTGGATCGGACGTTCGCCAGTGTAGGTCACCCGCTTGGGGCGAATGTTCGAGTAGTACTCGTTCTCGATCTGCAGGATGTTGGTGTTCAGCTGTACCCACTCGCCATCCTTGTGCGTACCGACCTCCTGGTAGGGCGGGTACGGAGTACCGACTGCCTTGCGCAGGCTGTCGGTGTAGCTGACCAGGTTGTTGTAGCAAGGGGTCAGGCCGGCCTGGGCGTTGCTCTGGTAGCCCAGGTCGCTCATGCGCAGGCTGGTGGCGTAGGGCAGGTAGAGGGTTTCGCCGTCCAGCTCCTCGAGCTGGTGCGGGCGGCCGCGCAGGAAGCCTTTGTCCAGGGCCGGGGAGGCGCCGAACAGGTACATCAGCAGCCAGCTGTAGCGGCGGAAGTTGCGGATCAGCGCAATGTAGGCGGCCGACTGGTAGTCGCGGTCGCTTTCCCCGCTGCCTTCCTGCTGGCGCAGCAACGGCCACAGGGCCTCGGGCAGGGAGAAGTTGTAATGGATGCCGGCGATGCACTGCATGGTGCGGCCGTAGCGCAGGGCCAGGCCCTTGCGGTAGACATGCTTGAGCTTGCCGATGTTGGAGCTGCCATATTCGGCGATCGGAATGTCTTCCTCGGCCGGCAGAGCGCATGGCATCGACGGGCTCCACAGGTATTCATCGCCGAGCTGGCTGGTGACGAAGCGGTGGATGTCCTCGAGGTTGTCCAGCACCTGGGCCGGGTCGGTCAGGGCCGGGGTGATGAACTCCAGCAGCGACTCGGAGTAGTCGGTGGTGATCTGCTCGTTGGTCAGCGCCGAACCCAGGGCCTCGGGGTGCGGGGTCTGGGCCAGGCGACCGTCTCGGGTCACGCGCAGGCATTCGCGCTCAATACCGTGCAGGCACTGCTTGAGCAGGGGGAGATTGGCGCCGAGCAGGCTCAGGCGGCGATTGAGGAGGTCGCTCAAGATGGATTCCTTCACGCGTCAGTCGCCCCAATATGGGGGTAGAGTTGACGGTCTACAAGGGTAGGAAAAAAGGAACTGGCGTTGTCGCCTGGTTTACGCGGTTCCGGTCGTGTTGCGTCCTTCGCGGGCTTTCCCGCGAAGGGCCGCACAGCAGTCTCATGGCTCAATGCCGGCAAAAATACCGCAGATACCCCGCCGGCAGCTAGAGAACCGCGAAGGTTCCCTGGGCCTTGGCGACAAGCTTGTCGTCCTGGACTACGTCGGCGTCGACCACCAGCGTACGACGACCAGCGTGCAGCACTCGTGCCGTGCATAGCACTTCGCCGTCGCTGACCGCACGCATGTAGTTGATCTTGCACTCGATCGTCACGCTTTGCTGGTCGAAGCCGTGGCTGGCCGAGCAGGCCAGGCCCATGGCGATGTCCACCAGGCTGAAGATCGCCCCGCCGTGTAGCTTCTGGCCGCGGTTGCGCAGGTGTGGCTCCAGCGCCAGGGCCACCTGGGCGACCCCGTCCTCAAGGTGTTGCAGGCGGCAGCCCAGCAACTGGCTGAAGGCGCTTTGCACGTACTCCTCGGGAACGTCCATCACTTCTTCTTCAACTGCTTGGCATTGGCGAACAGCGAGGCCATGGCGTTGTTGGCCGGCGCCGCGGTGGCGGTTTCACGCGGGCGTGGCGCCTGCGAACGGTTGCCGCCCTGGCCGCGACCGCCGCCGCGGTTGCCTTCGACTTTCTCGCCGGGGGTGTCGCCCATGCGCATCGACAGGCCGATGCGTTTACGCGGGATATCCACCTCCATGACCTTCACCTTCACCACATCGCCGGCCTTGACCGCTTCGCGCGGGTCCTTGATGAATTTCTCCGACAGCGCCGAGATATGCACCAGGCCGTCCTGGTGCACGCCGATGTCGATGAAGGCACCAAAGTTGGTGACGTTGGTCACCACGCCTTCGAGGATCATGCCTGGCTCCAGGTCCTTGAGGTCTTCGACGCCATCCTGGAACGCAGCGGTCTTGAACTCGGGGCGTGGGTCGCGGCCGGGCTTGTCGAGTTCCTGAAGAATGTCGGTGACGGTTGGCAGGCCAAAGGTCTCGTCGGTGAATTTCTTTGGGTCCAGGCGCTTGAGGAAGCCGCTGTCGCCGATCAGCGAGCGGATATCCCGGTCGGTGCCGGCGGCGATGCGTTGTACCAGCGGGTAGGCTTCCGGGTGCACGGCCGAGGCGTCCAGCGGGTTGTCGCCATTCATCACGCGCAGGAAGCCGGCGGCTTGCTCGAAGGTTTTTTCACCCAGGCGACTGACTTTCTTCAGGGCCGCCCGGGTGGCGAATGGGCCATTGGCATCGCGGTGGGCGACGATGTTCTGCGCCAGGGTGGCGTTGAGGCCGGAAATACGGGTAAGCAGGGCCACCGACGCGGTGTTGACATCGACGCCGACGGCGTTCACGCAGTCCTCCACCACGGCGTCCAGGCCGCGCGCCAGCTTCAGCTGGGAGACATCGTGCTGGTACTGGCCGACGCCGATGGACTTCGGGTCGATCTTGACCAGTTCCGCCAGAGGGTCCTGCAGGCGGCGGGCAATGGACACCGCACCACGGATCGACACATCCAGGTCGGGGAATTCCCGGGCGGCCAGTTCCGAGGCCGAGTACACCGAGGCGCCGGCTTCGGAGACCATGACCTTGGTGAGTTTCAAGGCGGGGTACTGCTTGATCAGGTCGGCGATCAGCTTGTCGCTCTCGCGACTGGCGGTACCGTTGCCGATCGCGACCAACTCCACCGCGTGCTTGGCGCACAGGGCCGCGAGCACGGCGAGGGTGCGGTCCCAGTCGTTGCGCGGGGCGTGCGGGTAGACGGTGGCAGTGTCCAGCAGCTTGCCGGTAGCGTCGACCACTGCCACCTTGCAGCCGGTGCGCAGGCCCGGGTCGAAGCCCAGGGTGGCGCGTGGGCCGGCCGGGGCGGCCAGCAGCAGGTCGTGCAGGTTGTGGGCGAAGACGTTGATCGCCTCGCCTTCGGCCGCATCGCGCAGCTCGCCGAACAGGTCGGTTTCCAGGTGGGTGTACAGTTTGACCTTCCAGGTCCAGCGCACCACCTCGGCCAGCCACTTGTCGGCCGGACGGCTGCGGTTGTCCAGGCCGAAGTGGCTGGCGATCATCACCTCGCACGGGTGCAGGGTGCCCGGCAGTTCCTCGCCGACCTTCAGCGCCGCACTCAGCACGCCTTCGTTGCGGCCACGGAAGATCGCCAGGGCGCGGTGCGACGGCACGCTGCGCAGCACTTCGTCATGGGCGAAGTAATCGCGGAACTTGGCGCCTTCTTCCTCCTTGCCGGCCACTACGCGGGCGCTGAGCACGGCTTCCTGCTTGAGGAAGGTGCGCAGTTTGTCGAGCAGGGCAGCGTCTTCGGCGAAGCGCTCCATGAGGATGTACTTGGCACCTTCCAGGGCGGCCTTGACGTCGGCCACGCCCTTGTCGGCATTGACGAAGCGCGCAGCCTCGGTTTCCGGAGTCAGTTGCGGGTCGTTGAGCAGGCCGTCGGCGAGCTCGCCCAGGCCCGCCTCCAGGGCGATCTGGCCCTTGGTGCGGCGCTTCTGCTTGTAGGGCAGGTAGAGGTCTTCCAGGCGGGTCTTGGTGTCGGCGAGCTTGATCTCGCGGGCCAGCTCCGGGGTCAGCTTGCCCTGCTCCTCGATGCTGGCCAGGATGCTGGCGCGGCGCTCGTCGAGTTCGCGCAGGTAGCGCAGGCGCTCTTCCAGGTGGCGCAGCTGGGTGTCGTCGAGGCTCCCGGTCACTTCTTTGCGGTAACGGGCGATGAAAGGCACGGTCGAGCCTTCGTCCAACAGGCCTACGGCCGCTTCGACCTGCTGTGGGCGTACGCCCAGTTCCTCGGCGATACGGCTGTTGATGCTGTCCATGAGAACCACCTGACAAATAATGAATACATGGCCGCAGGTGGGCGTTCGGGCCCGGCGGCGCTGGAGGAAAGCCGCGCATTATACCCATCGCGCCAGGGTTGCGGTGATAGCTTGGAGCCAGCTCGCAGCGGGTTGGAAGTAGCGCCAGGGGAAAAATCTGCTAACAATGCACACGGCACGCCGCACAGTGGCTACGCCATAATGCGCGGCGATCCTAAGAGGAGTTATTCATGACCAGCACCGCACAAACTGCTGAAGGCGACAAGATTCTCATCGTTGACGATGACCCGGGGCTGAGCAGCCTGCTGGAACGTTTCTTCACCAGCAAAGGCTTTCGTGCCCGCGCCGTGCCCAATGCCGAGCACATGGACCGCCTGCTGGCTCGCGAAGTCTTCAACCTGGTGGTGCTAGACCTGATGCTGCCTGGCGAAGATGGCCTCTCCGTGTGCCGTCGCCTGCGTGCAGCGAACAACCAGATCCCGATCATCATGCTCACGGCCAAGGGCGATGAGCTCAGCCGCATCAAGGGCCTGGAACTCGGCGCCGACGACTATCTGGGCAAGCCGTTCAACCCCGACGAACTGATGGCCCGCGTCAAGGCAGTGCTGCGCCGCCAGGCGCCAGCCGTACCGGGCGCGCCGGGCAGCGCAGACGAAACCGTCACCTTCGGCGACTACGCGCTGTCGCTGGCTACCCGCGAGCTCAAGCGTGGCGAGGAAGTCCACATGCTCACCACCGGTGAGTTCGCCGTGCTCAAGGCGCTGGTCATGCATGCCCGCGAGCCACTGACCCGCGACAAACTGATGAACCTGGCCCGAGGTCGCGAGTGGGACGCCCTGGAGCGCTCCATCGACGTGCAGATCTCGCGCCTGCGCCGCATGATCGAGCCCGACCCGTCCAAGCCGCGCTACATCCAGACGGTATGGGGCGTAGGTTATGTCTTCGTGCCGGACGGAAACGCCGGCAAATGAGCCTTCGCCGTAGCGCGACAGGGCGACCCGTGTGGGTCGCCCTGTTTTCGTCTACGGCACCTGGCATTACTGGCGGGGCATGCCTCGCGCCCGCATTGCGATAGTTGCCCTGAATGAAAACGCCCCTCTGGTTCCCGCAAAGCTTCTTCGCCCGCACGCTGTGGCTGGTGCTGATCGTCGTCTTGTTCTCCAAGGCGCTCACCCTCGTGTACCTGCTGATGAACGAAGATGTGCTGGTCGACCGCCAGTACAGTCACGGCGTGGCCTTGACCTTGCGCGCCTACTGGGCCGCCGATGAAGAAAACCGCGACAAGATCGCCGAGGCGGCGGGGCTGATTCGGGTCACTGGCGCGGGCGTGCCGGAGGGCGAGCAGCACTGGCCCTACAGCGAGATCTACCAGCGCCAGATGCAGGCCGAGCTGGGCGAGGACACCGAGGTGCGGCTGCGCATACATGCACCACCGGCGCTGTGGGTCAACGCGCCGAGCCTGGGGCCGGGCTGGCTCAAGGTGCCGCTGTACCCACACCCGCTGCGTGGGCAGAAGATCTGGAACGTATTGGGCTGGTTCCTGGCCATCGGCTTGTTGTCGACCGCTTCGGCGTGGATCTTCGTGCGTCAGCTCAACCAACCGCTCAAGCGCCTGGTGTTCGCTGCCCGCCAGCTTGGCCAGGGCCGTAGCGTGCGCCTGCCGATCAGCGATACGCCAAGCGAGATGACCGAGGTATACCGCGCGTTCAACCAGATGGCCGAGGATGTCGAGCAGGCCGCGCGTGAGCGCGAGCTGATGTTGGCGGGCGTTTCCCATGACCTGCGCACGCCGCTCACACGCCTGCGCTTGTCATTGTCCTTGATGCCCAACGACAACGATCTTACCGACGACATGGTCCGCGATATCGAGGACATGGATGCGATCCTCGACCAGTTCCTGGCGTTCATTCGCGATGGTCGTGACGAGCCGGTCGAGGAAGTCGACCTGGGCTACCTGATCCGCGAGGTGGTGGCGCCCTACAACCAGCCAGAAGAGCGCGTGCGTTTGTGCCTGGAGCCGATCCCGCCGTTCCCGCTGCGCCGTGTATCGCTCAAGCGCATGCTGGGCAACCTGATCGGAAACGCCTTGCATCACGCAGGCAAGGGCGTCGAGGTGGCGGCCTACGTGTCGGGTGACCAGAGTGCGCCCTACGTGGTGCTCAGCGTGCTCGACCGTGGCGCGGGTATCGACGAGTCGGAGCTGGAAACCATCTTCAACCCGTTCATCCGCGGCGACCGTGCGCGTGGCGGCAAGGGCACCGGCCTGGGGCTGGCGATCGTCAAGCGCATCGCGGCGCAGCATGGCGGTAACGTCGAGCTGCGCAATCGCTCCGGCGGTGGCATCGAGGCGCGGGTCGTTCTACCGCTGGGTTTGCTGCTGCCGCGCAACGCTGTTTGATGTGCTCCGCCCCTGCCGGGGCGGTTCAGGTTTCAGCCTTTGCCCTTGGTGCGGGTCTGGTTCGGCCCGCCATTCTTCTCCAGGTGCTCGATGATCATCCCCGCCACGTCCTTGTTGGTGGTGACTTCGATTCCCTCCAGCCCCGGCGAGGAGTTCACCTCCATCACCAGCGGCCCGTGATTGGAGCGCAGGATATCCACCCCCGCCACGCTCAAACCCATCACCTTGGCCGCGCGAATGGCAGTCATGCGCTCTTCCGGAGTGATCTTGATCAGGCTGGCGACGCCACCGCGGTGCAGGTTCGATCGGAACTCTCCAGGCTTGGCCTGGCGCTTCATCGAGGCGATCACCTTGTCGCCGACCACGAAGCAGCGGATGTCCGCGCCGCCGGCTTCCTTGATGTATTCCTGCACCATGATGTTCTGCTTGAGCCCCATGAATGCCTCGATCACCGACTCGGCAGCCTTGGCGGTCTCGCACAGCACCACGCCGATGCCCTGGGTACCTTCCAGCACCTTGATGACCAACGGCGCACCATTGACCATGCGGATCAGGTCGGGAATGTCGTCGGGGGAATGGGCGAAGCCTGTGATCGGCAGGCCGATGCCGCGCCGCGACAGCAATTGCAGCGAGCGCAGCTTGTCCCGCGAGCGGGCGATGGCTACCGACTCGTTGAGCGGGTAGACGCCCATCATCTCGAACTGGCGCAGCACTGCGCAGCCATAGAACGTCACCGAGGCACCGATGCGCGGGATCACCGCGTCGAAGCCCTCCAGAGGCTTGCCGCGGTAGTGGATCTGCGGCTTGTGGCTGGCGATGTTCATGTAGGCGCGCAGGGTGTCGATCACTACCATTTCATGGCCGCGCGCGGTGCCGGCCTCGACCAGGCGGCGGGTGGAATACAGGCGCGGGTTACGCGAAAGGATGGCGATCTTCATGCAGCACCTGTGACAGGGGAAAGAGTGGCCGGGAAGGCCGGTTTGTCCTGGACATACTTGAGGCCCGGGTTGACTACCAGTTGACCATGGATAAGCGCCCGGGATCCCAGCAACAGGCGGTAGCGCATGCTCTTGCGGCACGCCAGGGTGAACTCCACTTCCCATACCCGGTCGCCCAGCGCCAAGGGGGTGCGGATGACATAGCGAACCTGGGCGTGGCCGTTGGAGCTCTTGATGGTCTTCATGGTCACCATCGGCGCTTCGCAGCGACGGTGGCGCAACTGCACCACCGAGCCCAGGTGCGCGGTGAAGCGTACCCAGGGCGCACCGTCGCGCTCGAACGGCTCGATATCGGTAGCGTGCAGGCTGGAGGTGCTGGCGCCGGTGTCGATCTTCGCCCGCAGCCCTGCCAGGCCAAGGTCGGGCAGGGCGATCCACTCGCGCAGGCCGATCACTGTCAGATGGTCAAATGTCTTCACGAAGCACACCCTGCGAAAGAGGTGGTGAACTGTAAGCACCACGCGGAGTTTTTGCATCCGCAAGTTACGGTAGTACAGTTCCGTGAAAGACAGAATTCGAGGAATCGGGATGGCAGGCAAGTCGGAAGAAGACGACAAGGTGCGCTTGGACAAATGGCTCTGGGCGGCACGTTTCTACAAGACCCGCGCCTTGGCCAAGGCCGCCATAGAGAGTGGCAAGGTGCATTGCCGCGGCGAGCGCTGCAAGCCGGGCAAGGAGCCGCGCGTGGGTGACGAGTTCGTGTTGCGCACGGGCTTCGACGAGCGCACGGTGGTAGTCAAGGCGCTGTCGGTGGTACGCCGAGGAGCGCCGGAGGCGCAGACGCTGTACGAGGAAACCGAGGATAGCGTTCGTCGTCGCGAGCAGGCCGCCGAGCTGCGCAAGGCTGGCGCCATGGGCGTGACCACCGAGGGTCGGCCGACCAAAAAGCAGCGTCGGCAGATTCACCAGCTGCATGGCAGTTTCGAGGGCTAGCCAGCCGCGGTGCCAGATTTCACAGACGCCGCGCACTTGGAAAACCGTGCCCTCGCCACCATCTAGTTGGGTCAAGCGCGTTGGCATAGCGAGCCGAGCCCGGTTCTACGGGGCAGCCGCTCGTCGAAAGTCGGCCACAGGATCTGGCCAAAAGGCCACGAGCGCCAACACAGTAGGGCAAAGGGCAGCAGGGACAGGCCTCGCAAGACCGCTACTGCTCCCATTATTTTCAGCACCTTTCAGATAGCCAGAAGCCATGAGCGATATGCCGGATACCGATTTCACCCAACGTTTCATCTTCGACGAGCGCGATGTGCGCGGCGAGTGGGTGGCGCTCGATGCCAGCTACGCTGCCGTGCTGGATCGCCACCCCTACCCGCAGCCCGTGGCCACGTTGCTTGGCGAGCTGATGGCTGCCACCTCCCTGCTGGTCGGCGCGCTCAAGTTCGACGGCTTGCTGATTCTGCAGGCGCGCTCGCAGGGGCCGATCCCACTGCTGATGGTGGAGTGCTCGGGCGACCGCGAGATCCGTGGGATGGCACGCTACGAGGCCGAGCAGATCGGCGACGAGGCGACACTGGAGCAGTTGATGCCCGATGGCCACCTGACCCTGACCATCGACCCGATCAAGGGCCAGCGCTACCAGGGGACCGTAGACCTCGACGGCGCCAACCTGTCGGAATGCTTCACCAACTACTTCGTGCAGTCGCAACAGCTGAACACCCGTTTCTGGCTCGACGCCAAGGACGGCAAGGCGCGCGGCCTGCTGCTGCAGCAACTGCCGCGCGACCGCCAGCCCGATGACGAAGAGCGCGAAGAGAGCTGGCAGCACGTGGTGGCCCTGGCCGGAACGCTCAAGCCTGAAGAGTGGGCGCTGGACAACGAAACCCTGCTGCACCGCCTGTACCACGAGGACGCCGTGCGCCTGTTCGACATCCAGCCTCTGAAGTTCAGCTGCAGTTGCTCGCGGGAACGTTCCGGCAATGCACTGGTCAGTCTCGGCGAGCAGGATGCCAAGGCGCTGGTAGAGGAATGCAATGGCCAGGTCGAGATCGACTGCCAGTTCTGCAATGAGCGGTATTTCTTCGACGCCAGCGATGTGGCGCAGTTGTTTGCAGGCGGCGGCACGGACGTAGCATCGGATACTCGTCACTGAAACGTTTCATTACAGGAGAATCTCCTGTCGAATTGCGCAAAAACGCGGTTACGACAGGAGGGGCCTACTTTTTTTGGGCGTTTCTGGCATAATCCGGCCACTTTTTTCGCTGTAGTAGTTTTAAACAAGCAACTACAAAACGTTTGGAGCACTCGGCCTCGGGCCGGATGGGGTATCTCATGACGCAAGCCAACAACACCGTGTACACCGACCTGAGCGTCGATGAGCTGGTAAAAGAAGCGCTGTCCCGCGGTGAAGGCGTGCTGGCCGATACTGGCGCACTGGTCGTTGAAACGGGTCACCGTACCGGCCGTTCGCCGGCTGACCGTTTCATCGTTGACGAACCGAGCACCTCTGCCGCCATCGCCTGGGGCCCGATCAACCGCAAGTTCCCGGCCGACAAGTTCGATGCCCTGTGGGACCGCGTCGAGGCTTTCAACAACGCCCAGGATCACTTCGTTTCCTACGTTCACGTAGGGGCTGCCGCCGAGCACTACCTGCCGGTGAAGATGACCACCCAGACTGCCTGGCAGAACCTGTTCGGCCGTTGCCTGTTCATCAACCCTGAATCTTTCAACCCAGCGGGTCGCGACCAGTGGCAGATCCTCAACGTCGCGAACTTCGTTTGCGAGCCTGAGCGTGACGGCACCAACTCCGACGGCTGCGTGATCATCAACTTCGCCCAGAAGAAGGTGCTGATCGCAGGCATGCGCTACGCCGGCGAAATGAAGAAAGCCATGTTCTCGGTGCAGAACTTCCTGCTGCCGGCTGCTGACGTGCTGCCGATGCACTGCGCCGCCAACATCGGCGAACAAGGCGACGTGACGCTGTTCTTCGGCCTGTCCGGCACCGGCAAGACCACGCTGTCGGCCGACGAAAGCCGCTACCTGATCGGTGACGACGAGCACGGCTGGGGCGAGGGCGTCGTCTTCAACATGGAAGGCGGCTGCTACGCCAAGTGCATCGACTTGTCCGAGAAGAACGAGCCGGTCATCTGGAAAGCCATCAAGCATGGCGCGGTGCTGGAAAACGTCGTGCTCGACGCCAACAAGCACGCCGATTACGCCGATGTCAGCCTGACCCAGAACAGCCGTGCCGCCTACCCGCTGGAGCACGTCGCCAAGCGCGCCGAGGCCAACCTGGGTGGCGAGCCGAATGCAGTCATCTTCCTGACCTGCGACCTGACCGGTGTTCTGCCTCCGGTTTCGATCCTGAACAACGAGCAGGCGGCCTACCACTTCCTGTCCGGCTACACCGCTCTGGTCGGTTCGACCGAAATGGGTTCGGGCGGTGGCATCAAGTCGACCTTCTCCACCTGCTTCGGCGCGCCGTTCTTCCCGCGCCCGGCTGGCGAGTACGCCGAGCTGCTGATCAAGCGCATCAATGCCTTCGGTTCCAAGGTGTATCTGGTCAACACCGGCTGGACCGGCGGTGGCTACGGCGTCGGCAAGCGCTTCAGCATCCCGACCACCCGTGGCGTGATCGCAGCCATCCAGAGCGGCGCGCTGGTCGGTGCAGAGACCGAGCACATGGACATCATCAACCTGGATGTGCCGAAGGCCGTTCCTGGCGTCGATACCGAGCTGCTCAACCCGCGCAACACCTGGGCTGACAAGGCTGCCTACGACGAAGCCGCCAAGGGCCTGGCCAAGCTGTTCACCGAGAACTTCAAGAAGTTCGAGGTTTCCGAGGCCATCAAGGCTGCCGGTCCACAGCAGTAAGCGTTGGTCAGTCAGTTAGCGTGATTGGGGCTGCTTTGCAGCCCCAATTTGCTTTAACCGGCATAGGCGTTCTGAAGCCGTTGTGGGAAGCTGCTCCTCATCGCCCAGGAATCAGCAGGAAGGCCCAATGACCGAATCCCTCCAACGCTCCGCCTTCTCCCATTTCCACCCCATCCTCACCCGCCCCCAGGACAACGACCTCAATGGCCATGTCGCCGGCTCCACCGTGCATGGCTACTTCGAGGCCGCGATTCAAGCGTTCCTCGTCGAACAGGCCGAACTGGACCTGCGCGATGGCGAGCTGGCGGGTTTCGTGGTCAGCTCGGCGGCGGACTTCTTCGCCTTGCCAGGCTTCCCTGACGTGCTCGAAGTGGGCCTGGGCGTGACGCGCCTGGTGGGCAGCACGGTGGAGTACCGCCTGGCGCTGTTCCGTCCTGGCGAACCAGAGGCCTGCGCTGCCGGTACGGTAGTGCAGGTGTTCGTCGAGCGTGTCAGCGGCCGGCCCAGTGCTTTGCCGGAAACCTTGCAGTTGACCCTGGCGGGGCTGTCGCTCAATCGTTGAGGCGGATGATGCCCTCGCGCACCGCGAACAGCACCAGTCCTGGCACATCGTGGATGTGCAGGCGGTGCATGATCTGCGAGCGGTGGGCCTCGACGGTCTTGACGCTCAGACCGAGGCCGTCGGCGATCGAGCGAGTGCTCTCGCCGCGGGCGATCAGCCGCAGGATCTCCAACTGACGGGTGGTCAGCGGTGAACGAACGTCGCCGACCGTGCGTTTGCGGCTGTGTTTGAGGGCCTGGGCGATGACCATCGGCAGCACGCTAGAAGACAGGTACTGGCCGCCGCTGCGCAAGGCTTGCAGGGCTTGCTCAAGCTCGGTCACGGTGGCGTCCTTGAGCAGGAAACCCTGGGCACCGAGTTGCAGGCAACTCATCACATGTTCGAGCTCCGAGCGTGCGGAGAACATCAATACCCGCGTAGCGGGCGCGCGGATGAACAGCTCCTGCAGCACTTGCTGGCAATCCAGGGTGTCGCTCTTCATGTCCAGCATGATGATATCGGGCTTGAGTTTCTCGGCCATGGCCACTGCGCTCATGCCATCGCTGGTATCACCGACAACGGCGTAGTCTTTCTTCTGCTCAAGCAGCGCGCGCAGGCCGGCGCGGAACAGGGGCGAGTCGTCGGCAAGCAGGATTCGGCAGGGCATGGGTCAAGGCCTGTTTCGCTGGAAAAGTGGGTGCGGCAGGCCTCGCAAGCGCGCTGCCGCGCGGGCACGCGACCAGTCCCTGTCTGCCGGGCATTGCGGCAGTGCTTCTCTTCATAGGTGTTCGAACACCGACGGCAGTAGTGGCCGCAATGGCAGGTCGAACCCGTGAATGCTTTCGCTGTGCCCGATCATCAATAGGCCGCCCGGGCGCAGGTGCTCCAGCACCTGGCACAACACGTCGGCCTTGTAGTCTTCGCTGAAGTTGGAAAGTACGTTGCGTAGCAAGATCACATCGAAGCTGCCGAGGTGGCTGGGCAGGGGGTGGATCAGGTTGACCGTCTCGAAGACTACCGCGTCGCTCAGGGCGGGGCTGATACGCAGACGACCGGCGCTGTCATCGGTACCGTACAGGCAGTGTCGCTCCAGCCAGCGGTCGGGGAAATAGCGCGCCTGGGCGATGTCGTAGATGCCTGCAGCGGCCTGTTGCAGCATGCTGCTGTCGTAGTCGCTGCCCAGCACCTGCCAGCCTTGTCGCAGAGGCAGCTCGGCGGCGACCATGGCCAGGCTCCAGGCCTCTTCCCCGGTGGCACAGGCGGCGCTCCACAGGCGTGGCGCGTGGCCCAAACCTGGTAGCCAGTGGCTGAGGAATTCGAAGTGGCGGTGTTCGCGGAAGAAGTAGGTGTCACGCGGGGTCAGCAAGGCAAGCAGGTGCTGCTGCTCGTGTACCTGCGGGCCTTGTTCGAGCAGGTCGAGGTAGGCCTCGAAGGTTGTCAGCCCATGGAGTTTCAGGCGCTTGTTCAGGCGGGTGGCGACTATCGATCGGCGCTCGTCAGCCAAGTACACACCTGTCGCCTGCAAGACCTTCTGGCGAATACGGTGATAGGTGGTTTCGCTGAGCGAGGGCGCGCGGGTGCCGAGGGTCATCCTGCCGCCTTGTACAGCGAGGGCCAAGGTGTGGGATCGACAGTGATCGCGCGCATTCCCTGCGTCCTTTATGTGGTTTTTCGAAGGTGCGATGATAACTAGTGGCTACTTGCCTCCATATCGGGGTCTCCCTTAAGCCTCAGGCATTTGCGTAAAAGCAAAGGCCTCGCCGGGTGAGGGCGAGGCCTAAGGTGCTACGCGCGCGGCTGAGTGAATCAGTGACGCCAGTGGCGCTTGTGCTTGCGGTGGCCGTAGTGGTGGCCGCGGTCCCAATGGCGACGGTCGTCGTAGCCACGGCTGTAGCGGCGGTCGCGGCGGTCGTCGTCGTCGGCCTTGTTGCCCAGGTAGTTGCCCAGCGCGCCGCCTGCGCCGCCACCGGCAGCTGCGCCGATGTAGCTGCCGGTGGTGCCGCCGACCTGGCGGCCGATCACGTTGCCGCCTGCCGCGCCCAGGGCGCCACCAATGGCTGCCTCGCCGCGCTGGCGTTTGTCGGCGCCCACGGCACTGCCCGCCGCGCCGCCCAGGCCCGCGCCGATGGCGGAACCGGTGCTGCCGCCGATGGACTGGCCGACCACCGAGCCGAGTACCCCACCCAATGCGCCGCCAATGCCGGCCTCGGTGGTGCCGCCTGCCATGGCAACGCCGCTGAGCAGACCGAAAGACAACAACAGAATCGAGGAGTACTTCTTCATCAAGAGAGCCTCAAAGGGAAGACGAGGCGAATTTGAGGCTCTGCAAAGGGGCTTGCAACGGAAATCCGACGATTGGCACGATTTGTACACAATTCACTAACTTATTGTTTTTGCTTTGAAACTTTTTCATTTTTCGTGAGTCTGAGGATACTTGAGACAGAAAAAACCCGGCCATCAGACCGGGTTTTTTTGTGCCTGGCGCTAGCGCCGGATCAGAGGATGCGACCATCCCCACGTGCCGCTTCGAGCTTGATGGCGACGAACTTCGAGGTTGGGGTGTGGCTGCCCTGGCCAATGCTCTCCAGCGGCACCAGCGGGTTCACCTCCGGGTAGTAGGCCGCGGCCTGCCCGGCAGGAATGTCGAACGCCAGCAGGGTGAAGCCGCTCACCCGGCGTACGTGTTCATCCCCCCACAGCGAGACGATATCCACCTTCTGCCCCGGCTGGAAGCCCAGGCGGATGATGTCGGCCTCGTTGACGAACAGCACTTCGCGCTGGCCGCGTACGCCGCGGTAGCGGTCATCCAGGCCATAAATGGTGGTGTTGTACTGGTCGTGCGAGCGCATCGATTGCATGATCAGGTCCGGCACCTGACCGCTGGCGCGAACGCGCTCGTCGAGCAGGGTGTCGGGCAGCAGGTTGGCCTTGAAGTTGGCGCGGCCGCTGGCGGTTTTCCATTGGCGGCTGCCGGCGCTGTTACCCAGGTAGAAGCCCCCCGGCTGTTCCAGGCGCTGGTTGAAGTCGGCAAAGCCTGGAATGGTGTCGGCGATCAGCTCGCGGATGCGGCTGTAGTCGGCCACCACCCAGTTCCAGTCAATCGGCTGCGCGCCGAGGGTGGCGGCGGCGATGCCGGCGACCACCGCAGGCTCGGAGCGCATCTGCCTGGACAGCGGGCGCAATTGGCCGTTGGAGGCATGCACCATGCTGAACGAGTCCTCCACCGTGACCGCCTGCGGGCCGTCGGCCTGCTGGTCGATGTCGGTGCGCCCCAGGCACGGCAGGATCAGCGCCTGCTGGCCATGGATCAAATGGCTGCGGTTGAGCTTGGTGCTGATGTGCACGGTCAGTGCGCAGTTGCGCAGGGCCTGGGCGGTGCGCTCGGTATCCGGGGTCGCCTGGGCGAAGTTGCCGCCCAGGCCGATGAACACCTTGGCCCGGCCTTCGAGCATGGCGTGGATCGCCTCGACGGTGTTGTGGCCATTATGGCGAGGCACCTGGAAGCCGAAGCGTTTTTCGATGGCATCGAGCAGGAACACCGGTGGGCGCTCGTTGATGCCCATGGTGCGGTCGCCCTGCACGTTGCTGTGGCCGCGCACCGGGCACAGGCCCGCGCCGGGCAGGCCGATGTTGCCGCGCAGCAGCATCACGTTGACCATTTCCTGGATGGTCGGTACCGAATGGCGATGCTGGGTGATACCCATGGCCCAGCACATGATCACGCGCTTGCCGCGCACGTACATGCGGGCGGCCAGCTCGATGTCGGCCATGTCCAGGCCGGACTGTTCGACGATGCTTTCCCACGGCGTGGCATCGACCACTGCCAGGTACTCGTCCACGCCATGGCCGTGCTCGGCGATGAACACATGGTCGAAGACCGCCGGCTCGCCCTTGGCCTGGGCCTCGCGCTCCCATTGCAGCAGGAACTTGGCCATGCCGCGCAGCACCGCCATGTCGCCACCCAAGGCCGGGCGCAAGAACGCGGTATTGGTCGGGCGATCGCTGTTGGTGAGCATCTCCAAGGGGTTCTGCGGGTGCTGGAAGCGCTCCAGGCCACGCTCCTTGAGCGGGTTCACGCACACCACCTGGGCGCCGCGTTTCACCGCGTCGCGCAGCGGATCGAGCATGCGTGGGTGGTTGGTGCCGGGGTTCTGGCCCCAGACGAAGAGGGTGTCGGAGTGCTCGAAGTCATCGTAGGTGACCGTGCCCTTGCCGACGCCGACACTCTGCCCCAGGGCCACGCCGCTGGCTTCGTGGCACATGTTCGAGCAGTCGGGGAAGTTGTTGGTGCCGTAGGCACGCACGAACAGCTGGTAGAGGAACGCCGCTTCGTTGCTGGCCCGGCCCGAGGTGTAGAACTCGGCCTGATCGGGCGACTCCAGCGCCTTGAGGTGGCTGGCGATCAGGGCGAAGGCGCTGTCCCAGTCGATCGGCTTGTAGCGGTCGCTTTGCGGGTCGTAGACCATCGGCTCGGTCAGGCGGCCCTGGTATTCGAGCCAGTAGTCGCTTTGCTCGAGCAGCGCGCTGACGCTGTAGCGGGCGAAGAACGCCGCATCTACCCGGCGCTTGGTGGCTTCCCAGTTGACCGCCTTGGCGCCGTTCTCACAGAACTTGACCATGCCGCTTTCGGGCGAGTCGCCCCAGGCGCAGCCGGGGCAGTCGAAGCCGCCGTTCTGGTTGGTCTTGAGCATGGCGCGGATGTTCTTCAGCGCGTTGTCGCTGCCGACCCAGGCCTTGGCCACGCTGCGCAACGCGCCCCAACCGCCGGCAGGGCCAGGGTAGGGCTTGTAGCGAGGGGAGGAAGCGGGGGCGTTGTCTGGTAGTTTTTCGAACTTGGTCACGGCTGCTACTACTCCGACGCAGGGCTGAACACCCGTGGCGCACTGTGTTTGGGCAGATGGATGAGGTTGAGGTTGTGCTTGCGTGCCCATTGCAGGGCAAGGCCGGTGGGCGCGGACAGGCTCACCAGGGTCTGGATGCCAGCGCGCAGCACCTTCTGGATCAACTCCAGGCTGCAACGGCTGGTCACGATGGCCAGGCCACCCTGGGTATCGATATCGCGGCGCAGCAGGGCGCCGATCAGCTTGTCCAGGGCGTTGTGTCGGCCGATGTCTTCGCGGCCCAGCAGCAGTTCGCCGTTGCGGTCCATGAACAGCGCGGCGTGTACCGCGCCGCAGTGCTGGCCCAGGGGCTGGAAGGCGTCGATGCGCTGGCGCAGGTCGTGGAGCCAGGCGGCTGGCGGCAGGGGGGCACCGGGCAGCACCTCGAGTTCGGGTAGTGCCTGCTCCAGCGCTTCCACGCCGCACAGGCCGCAGCCGCTGGTACCGGCCAACTGGCGGCGTTGGTTCTTGAGGTTCCAGAAGGCACGGCTGGAAATTTCCAGGTCGGCGTACAGCGCCGCGCCGCTGCCCGAGAGCTTCACGTCGTAGATTTCTTCGGTGCCGGTGACGATACCGCTGCCCACGCTGAAGCCGACCGCGAAGTCTTCGAGGTCGGTGGGGCTGACCAGCATCACCGCCTGGTTCAGGCCGTTGTAGACGATGGCCAGGGCCACTTCTTCGGCCAGGGGCGTGCGGTCGCTCGCCTGGTCGGTGAGCTGGACGTAGTCATAGGTGTTGCTGGCGTCAGGCAGGGAGATCGAATTAGACGCCGCGCAGACCGGTGGCTTGCTGTTCATCGGGCGGGTTACCGGCGGTTTTTTCACTTGCACAAGCCTAGGCCTGTGGGGGGCTGGCGTCTAATCGCTAGGTTCTATGCGGTGATAGACCGCGTCGATTGGTCGCACCGGGGCGGCTTGGCCCAACCTGGCCTAGACTCGAACTTCCCGCACACCGCTAAACAAGGAGTACGTCATGAGCCTGTTCAGTTTCGTGAAGGAAGCCGGTGAAAAACTGATCGACCTGCTGACGCCTGGCAATGCCAATGCCGAGGAGCAGTTGAAGAAGCATGTGGAAAGCGTCGGCCTGGGCAACCCAGCCATCAGCGCCACCGTGGAGGGTGACACGATCGTTCTCAAGGGCGAGGTGGCAAGCCAGGAAGAGAAAGAGAAGGTCATCCTGGCGGCCGGTAACATTGCCGGTGTGGCTTCGGTCGACGACCAGATCACCGTCACCGGGCCGGTGGCCCAGTCGGCACGGTTCGTCACGGTGAAGAAGGGCGATACCCTCAGCGCCATCGCTAAGGCCGAATATGGCGATGCCAACCAGTACAACAAGATCTTCGAGGCCAACAAGCCGATGCTCAAGCACCCGGACAAGATCTATCCGGGGCAGGTACTGCGTATTCCTGACTGAAGTGCTGGCTGTTGCCACCTGTGGCAGCGGTTGAGCACTTACCCTGCAGGAGCGGACAAGCCCGCTCCTGCACGATCTACAGGGGTCAAAGACCTGTCAGCAACGCCCGGTAATCCTCGACCGCCGCGAACTCCTGGGTGTCGCGTTCCGGTGCCTGACTGTCGGGCTTGCGCACCGCCAGCAGGTGGCCAACGCCGAAGCGCTGCGCGCTGCGCAGAATCGCCAGGGTGTCATCGATGAACAGGCTGCGTTGCGGCACGAAGCCGATGTCGGCATGCAGGGCGTCCCAGAACTGCGGGCTTTCCTTGGGGAAGCCGTAGTCGTGGGAACTGATGAGCCGCTCGAAGTACGGCGCCAGCTCCACCCGCTCGAGCTTGAGCGACAGCGAGTCGCGGTGGGCGTTGGTGATCATCACCACGCGCTTGCCGGCTTGGCGCAGCGCGGCCAGAAAGGTGTCGGCATCGGGCTTGAGGGCGATCAGCTCGGCGATCTCGCGCTTGAGCTCGCGAATCGGCAACTTCAGCTCGCGGCTCCAGAAGTCCAGGCAGTACCAGTTCAGCGTGCCGGCATGGCGCTCGAACAGTGGCCTGAGCTCCAGCTCGGCCATGGCCCGGCTCACGCCATGCAGCTCGGCATAGCGCTGGGGCAGGTGGTCCAGCCAGAAACGGTTGTCGTAGTGCAAGTCGAGCAGGGTGCCGTCCATGTCGAGCAGGACGGTATCGATGGTGGACCAGGGTAGAGCGGACATTGGAAATTCTCGATAGGCCGTGCGCCACGGTATAGTACTCCGTTCACGCCAAGGAGCCGCCCCCATGCGCCAGAAACCCACCGTACTCAGCCGCGAGATCGTCGCCAGTAGCCGTCTGTTTCGCGTCGAGTCCGTGCAGTTGCGCTTTTCCAACGGCAACGAGCGCACCTACGAACGCTTGGTGGGACGTGGCAATGGCTATGGTGCGGTGATGATCGTGGCGATGCTCGATGCCGAGCACGCGGTGCTGGTCGAGGAGTACTGCGGCGGTACCGACGAGTACGAACTGTCCTTGCCCAAGGGGCTGATCGAGCCCGGCGAGGACGTGCTGGCCGCAGCCGATCGCGAGCTCAAGGAAGAAGCCGGTTTCGGCGCCCGACAGCTGGAGCACCTGACCGAGCTGTCGCTGTCGCCAGGCTACATGAGCCAGAAGATCCAGGTGGTGTTGGCCACTGACCTGTATGAAGAACGCCTCGAAGGCGACGAACCCGAGCCGATGCGCGTGGACAAGGTCAACCTGCGCGAGCTGTCGGCCCTGGCCATGCACCCGCAGTTCAGCGAAGGTCGGGCGCTGGCGGCGCTGTACCTGGCGCGCGACCTGCTGGTCCAGCGTGGAGTACTCAGCGTATGAACGACCTGCAACTGATGCATGAAGTGGTGAACCTGGCGCGTCTGGCGGGCGAGGCGATCCTGCCGTTCTGGCGTGCCGACGTGGCGGTGACCAACAAGGCCGACGACTCGCCAGTGACCGCTGCCGACCTGGCTGCCCATCGGCTGATCGACGATGGCTTGCGTGCGCTGGCACCGCATATCCCGGTGCTGTCCGAGGAAGACTGCGACATCGCCCTGGCCGAGCGCCAGGCCTGGACGCGCTGGTGGCTGGTCGACCCGCTGGATGGCACCAAGGAGTTCATCGTCGGCAGCGAAGAGTTCACCGTCAACATCGCGCTGATCGAGCGCGGCGAGGTGGTGTTCGGCGTGGTGGCCATGCCGACCACTGGCCGTTGCTACTTCGGTGGGCGTGCGTTGGGTGCCTGGCGTACCGAAGTGGACGGTCAGGGTGAAGGGATCAAGGTGCGTAACACCCCGCCTGCCGATGGCCGCTTCACCGTGGTCGCCAGTCGCCGCCATTCCAGCCCGCAGCAGGAGGCGTTGCTGGCAGGGTTGGCTGCTTCGGTGGGGGAGCTGGAGCTGGCGAATATCGGCAGCTCGCTGAAGTTCTGCCTGCTGGCCGAAGGCTCGGCCGATTGCTACCCGCGCCTGGCGCCGACTTCGCAGTGGGATACCGCTGCGGCCCAGGGGGTATTGGAAGGAGCGGGTGGCGAGGTGATCGAGGTGGACGGCCAGCCGTTCCGCTACCCGCCACGTGAATCGCTGCTCAACCCGTTCTTCCTGGCGTTGCCGAGTGCTGCGGTGTGGCGTGAGGCATTTTTAAAGCAACACATCGGCCCGTAATGTATTGACGCCTTCGGGCAAGCCCGCTCCAAAAAATCCTGTAGGAGCGGGTTAACCCGCGAACCAGGACGCAGGCCTGGCCATTCGCCGCAATGCTCGATCAGCGATGCAGCACGTACTGCCCGCTGAATTTCACTGCAGCCTCCTCACTCCCTTCGTTGCTCACGGTCGTCTCCAACGTCAACCGACCCCGCCCGCGCCGCTGGTACATCGCCAGGAACCGCTCCCAGGCTTTCTCATCAGGCGCCACGCAGCGGGCCACGGCGGCGCCGGTGACTGGCAGCGGGTAGCTGATCTGCCCTTCCTGGATGACGATATGTCCGTCGTCGATCCCCAGCTCGCGCAAACGCAGGTGCAACCAGCCCCAGCCCACCAGCACCGCCGCGCAATACAGGCTGCCGCCAAACATGGTGCTCTTGTGATTGACGTTGGCCGCCAGCGGCAGTTGCAGGCGCAGGCACTGGCCTTGCCAGTCGAGGACTTGCAGGCCCATGTCGCGGGTCAGCGGGATATCGCCATGCAACACCGTTTGCAGGTAATGGCTGTCGGTGCTCATGGGCGGTTGTCCTCGTGATCGTCCTGCCCTGCGCCGTCGGCAAAGCTCAGGCCATGCTTGCGCAGCTTGTCGTGCAGGGTCTTGCGCGGAATGCCCAGGGCTTCGGCAAGGCTGCGCATGGAGCTGTGCGGCTGAGCCAGCTCGGCGGCGATCAGCGAGCGCTCGAAGTGTTCGACCTGTTCGCTCAGGTTGCCCGTGCGTAGTTGCTCGTCAGGCGCATTGCGGGTGGCGTCCTGGCCATCGAGGGCCAGTTCCAGGCCCAGGGCGAAGCGTTCGGCGGCGTTCTGCAATTCGCGCACGTTGCCCGGCCAGGCGTGGCGCAACAGCATCGCCCGCTGCGCCGGTTGCAGGCTGTGGGGCGGCAGGCCATGGCGCTCGGCGGCAGCGTCGGCGAAGTGCTGGAACAGCACCAGGATGTCGTCGCCGCGCTCGCGCAGCGCCGGGATGCGCAGCGGTGCGACATTCAGGCGGTAGTAGAGGTCGGCCCGGAAGCGGCCCTGGTCGGCGGACTGACGCAGGTCTTCCTTGGTCGCCGCGATCACGCGGATATCCAGCGGGATCAGATGGTTGGCGCCCAAACGCTCCACTACTCGCTCCTGCAACAGGCGCAGCAGCTTCACCTGCACGTCCAGGCTCATGCTTTCGATTTCATCGAGGAACAACGTGCCGCCGTTGGCGAACTCGAACTTGCCGATGCGGCGTTTCTGCGCGCCGGTAAAGGCCCCGGGCTCGTGGCCGAACAGCTCGCTTTCGACCACCGACTCGGCCAGGGCGCCGGCGTTGATGGCAACGAACGGGCCGTCGCGTCGGCTGGACAGGTCGTGCAGTGCACGCGCCACCACTTCCTTGCCCGCCCCGGTCTCGCCGAGGATCAGCACATCGGCGCGGGTGCCGGCCAGGGCGCCGATCTGCTCGCGCAGGCGCAGCATGGCTGGCGAGTGGCCCACCAGGCGGGTGGACAGCTCCTGGCGGTCGCTCAGGGCCAGGCGCAGGCTGCGGTTGTCCAGCACCAGGCGGCGCAGGGCCAGGGCGCGGCGCACGCTGTCGAGCAGTGCGTCGCTGGCGAAGGGCTTCTCCAGGAAGTCGTAGGCCCCGGCGCGCATGGCTTGCACCGCCAGCGGCACGTCGCCGTGGCCGGTAATCAGCAGCACCGGCAGCTCGTTGTCGCGTCCGTGCAGTTGTTCGAGCAGTTGCAGGCCATCGATGCCGGGCATACGGATGTCACTGACCACCACGCCCGGCCAGTCGGGCTCGATGCGTTCGGCCAGGCCTTGGGCGTCGGCCAGGGTCGCGACCTTCAGGCCTGCCAGGTCCAGGGTCTGGCTCAGGGCCTGGCGCAGGTGCGGATCGTCGTCGACCAGGATGACCTGGGTGTGGCTGTCGAACTGTGTCTCGGTCGTCATGCCGAGGGGTCCTCCGAGGGTTGCAGGTTGGCACCGGGCTTGGCCACGCGTAGCTGCAGGGTGAGCAGGGCGCCACCCTCGGGGTGGTTGCCCAGCAGCAGCTCGCCACCGAGGGCGCGCATCAGGCTCTCGCAGATGGCCAGGCCCAGCCCCAGGCCCTGGGTCCGGGTCTTGGTGGTGAAGAACGGCTCCTTGGCATGTTCCAGTGCCTGGCGGGTGAAGCCGGGGCCGTTGTCACGAATGTACAGGTAGACGTGGTCGTCACGCTTTTCGGCACTCAGCCACAGCCTGCGTGGGTTGGCTTTTTCGGTGAGGGCGTCGAGGGCGTTGGCCAGCAGATTGCCGAGCACTTGGCGTAGGCGTGTTTCGCCGGCTTGAACCCACAGGGTGGCATCGGGCAGGTCGCGTACCAGCTCCACGGCCATGGCCCGGCGGCGCTTGGCCAGCAGCGCCAGAGCGTCGTCCAGCGCCGGTTGCAGGGCCACGCTTTCCGGTGCGTGGCGGTCACGGCGGGCGAAGGCGCGCAGGTGGGCGATGATCGAGGCCATGCGCCCGGTGAGTTCGCCGATCAGCTTGAGGTTGCCGCGAGCATCCTCGGTGCGCTGGTGGTCGAGCAGGATCTCGGCGTTCTCGGCATAGCTGCGGATCGCCGCCAGCGGCTGGTTGAGTTCATGGCTGATGCTCGCCGACATGGTGCCCAGCACCGACAGCTTGCCGGCCTGCACCAGTTCGTCCTGGGCGCGCACCAGCTCCTGCTGGGCCTGCTCGCGTTCGAGCACTTCGTTCTTCAGGCGGTTGTTCAGCCATTCCAGGTCCGAGGTACGCTCGGCCACACGCTTTTCCAGCTCTTGGCGGCCATGGGCCTCGAAGTCGATGCGGTCCATGTAGTGGCGCCGGCGCTGCATCACCAGGCCTGCCAGCAGCAGGCTCACCAGCAGCGCGCCGCCACCGATGGCCATGACTGTCTGCACCGAGCGGTCGACCAGGGTGCGCGGCGCAAGAATACTCACCTGCCAGCCGGTTTCCGGGATGTCGCGGGTTTGCGTGAGCCAGGCGGCAGGGTCCAGGTTCAGTGGCTGCGGCGCCTGGGTCGGGTAGGGCTGGATGGCGATCATCGCCTTGCGTTCGACCTCGCTCAGCGGGCGAGTGGCACGGAAGCGCCATTCGGCGCGCGAGGTCAGGACCACCACGCCGTTCTGGTCGGTCAGCAGCAATTGTTCGGGGGTACGGCCCCAGAGGGTTTCGGTGTGGTCCAGGTCGACCTTGACCACCAGCACGCCCACCACCCGGTCGCGGTCGCGCACGGCGGCGGCGAAGAAGTAGCCACGCTTGGCCGACGTGGTGCCCTGGCCGAAGAAACGCCCCAGGCGGCCTTCCATGGCCTCCATGAAGTACGGGCGAAAGGCGAAGTTACGGCCGACGAAGCTGTCGCGCTTGTCCCAGTTCGAGGCGGCGAGGGTGTTGCCGCTGACGTCCATCAGGTACATGACTTCGGCGCCGGTCTGCTGGGCGATCTGCTTGAGCAGGCGGTTGGCGTTGGTTACCGATTCCAGGCGGAACGGGTCGGCGAGCGCCCCGCGCAGGGCCGGCAGGTCGCCGAGGATCTGCGGCAGGGTCTCGTAGCGGTGCAGGGTGCCGAGCAGGTTGGCGACGTACAGGTCGAGGGTCTGGCGGTTCTGCGAAGCCAGTTGGTCCTGGTAGTAGCGTTCGGCCAGGTGATGCAGAGGCCATAGCAGCGGGGCGAGGCACAGGGCCAAGAGGGCCAGGCTGCGCCAGCGCGGGCGTCGCGAAGCGATTGGAGTCGAAGTCATCACAGGCTGCATCAGAAAAGTCTGAGGCGATTATGCGCTACTTCAAGCAGTCGATCAGCGCCTGGCGCCAATCTGGCAGGGTGACGTGCCATTGCTGGGCCAGGCGCGAGCAGTTCAAGCGCGAGTTGAGTGGCCTTTGCGCCGGGGTCGGGTAGTCGCTCGAGGGGATCGGCAGCAGCTCGGCACAGGGCAGGCCCTGGGCCTTGAGGTGCTGGCCTATGGCCTGGGCGAAGCCGAACCACGAGATATGGCCTTGGGCTGTGAGGTGGTATGTGCCCCAAGCCCCTGCCTGGCCAGCCTGCCAGCGCTCGATCAGGGCGCGGGTGCTGCTGGCCAGGCTGACTGCCCAGGTCGGCGCGCCGATTTGGTCGTCTACCACGCGCAGCTGTTCGCGTTCCTGCAACAGGCGCTGCATGGTCAACAGGAAGTTGCGGCCATGCAGGGAATACACCCAGCTGGTGCGCAGGATCAGGTGGTCGCCGCCAACGGCTGCGATGGCCCGCTCGCCGGCCAGCTTGCTGGCGCCGTAGACGCCTAGCGGGTTGGGGGTGTCGTCCTCGTCGTAGGGGGTGGGCTTGGCGCCGTCGAACACATAGTCGGTGGAGTAGTGGATCAGCGGCACGCCCAGGCGCGCCGCCTCCTCGGCCAGCACACGTGGGCTCTCGGCATTGATGGCGAAGGCCAGGTTCGGCTCGCTCTCGGCTTGGTCCACGGCCGTGTAGGCCGCGGCGTTGACGATCAGGTCGGGGGCCAGCTGGCGCAAGGGTTCGCGCAGTTGCTCGGGGTGGGCCAGGTCGAGCCGACTGCGGCCCAGTGCATGTACCTCGCCAAGGCCCGTCAGCTCGGTTTGCAGGGCCTGCGCCACTTGGCCGTGATGCCCCGCACACGAGAATCTTCATGGGAACAGCTCGGTGTCGCGCAGCCGTACACCGGCTTGATCCTTGGCGGACAGCTTCGGCGGTTCGCGCAGGCCCCAATTGATGGCCAGGTCCGGGTCGTCCCAGCGGATGCAGCGCTCGGCGGCGGGGTTGTAGTAGTCGGTGGTCTTGTAGAGGAAGTCGGCCGACTCGCTCAGCACCAGAAAGCCGTGGGCAAAGCCGGGTGGAATCCAGAACTGGCGGTGGTCGGCGGCGTTCAGGCGGGTAGCCACCCATTTGCCGAAGGTGGGCGAGCTGCGGCGGATGTCCACTGCAACGTCGAGCACTTCGCCCTGCACCACGCGAACCAGCTTGCCTTGCGGGTTTTCCACTTGGTAGTGCAGGCCCCTCAGCACGCCCTGGCTCGAGCGGGAATGGTTGTCCTGTACGAAGCCTGCCTCGAAGCCCGCCTCGGCGGCGAATTCACGGGCGTTGAAACTTTCGAAGAAGAAACCACGGCTGTCGCCGAACACCTTGGGTTCGACGATCAGGACCTCTGGGATCTCGGTGTGGACAATGTTCATAGGGCTTCTTCGACCAGTTTGTGGAGGTACTGGCCGTAGCCGGTCTTCTTCAACTCGGTGGCCTTTGTCAGCACCTGCTGGCGGCTGATCCAGCCCTTCTGAAAGGCGATCTCTTCCAGGCACGCCACTTTAAGCCCCTGGCGGTGCTCGATGGTCTGGACGTACTGCGAGGCTTCCAGCAGGCTGTCGTGGGTACCTGTATCAAGCCAGGCGAAGCCGCGGCCGAAGCGCTCCACAATCAGGTGGCGCACCAGCGCCGAGCCAATGAAGCCTGCACCGCCGGTGATAAGGATACGCATTGAAACCTGCCTCACGATGAATCTGGCTCAACGCCGGTTGGCGCCTAGCTTGTCGCTTGACGATCGCAATAACAACCACCAGGGCTGTCGCTTTGTGTCGCCTGCCTCTTGTATATCGGCAGCGTCGGTGGCGATATAAGCGCAAAAAAACCGAGGTTCCTTTTCATGCTCCTGCACACCCTGATCCAGCGCTCCAGCCAGCCCAGCCCGTCGCTTGGCGAAGCACAGGCCCACGCCTTGTTGCAGGCGCATTACGATCTTAGCGGTGCCTTGCAGGCGCTGGGCAGCCAGCAGGACGTGAACTACCGGCTGGACAGCGATCAGGGCCGCTACGTGCTCAAGGTCTGCCACGGCAGCTATGCCGAGGAGGAGCTTCAGGCCCAGCATGCCGCGCTGGCCTATCTGCGCGAGCAGGGCCTGCCGGTCCCGGCTGTGCGCCCGTCGCTGAACGGCCAACACTTGCTGGCACTGGAGCTCGACGGCCAGCCGCTGCGCGCGCGCGTGCTCGAATATATCGATGGCCAGCCCCTGACCCGCCTCAAGCACATGCCCGCCCGGCTGATGGCCGAGCTCGGCGCGTTGTGCGCCCGGCTCGACAAGGCGCTGGAGGGCTTCGACCACCCCGGCCTCGAACGCACCTTGCAGTGGGACCCGCGTCATGCCGAGGCGTTGATCGAGCACCTGCTGCCGGTCATTACCGACGCCGCCCGGCGCAAGCGCGTCGAGCAGGTCGCACGCAAGGCCTGTGAGCGCCTGAAACCGCTGGTCGCAGAGCTGCCCAGCCAGGCCGTGCACCTCGATATCACCGACGACAACGTGGTGTGGGCGCGCGATGAGCAGCGCCAATGGCAGTTGCAGGGCGTGATCGACTTCGGCGACCTGTCGCGCACCTGGCGCATTGCCGACCTGTCGGTAACCTGCGCTGCGCTGCTGCACCATGCCGAGGGCGACCCGCTGCGCATCCTGGCGGCGGTCAGCGCCTACCAGGCGGTCAACCCGCTGGCCGAGGCCGAGTTGCGTGCACTGTGGCCGCTGGTGCTCAACCGCGCGGCGGTACTGGTGCTGAGCAGCGAACAGCAACTGGCCGTCGACCCGCACAACCAGTACACCCGCGACAACATCGCCCATGAATGGGAAATTTTCGACACTGCCTGTGCCGTACCTGCGGCACTGATGGAGGCGGCGATCCTCCAGTCGGCGGGCATCGCGCCGCAGGCTGTGGATTTCTCCGACTGCGCCGCGTTGCTGCCGGAGCTGGCAGGGCAGGCGGTGACGCGTGTCGACCTGGGCGTACTCAGCCCTCATTGCGCAGCCGGCAACTGGGAGCAACCCGGTTTCGACCAGCGCCTGCTGACCTCCCAGCCTGCACCGGCCAGCAGCCTGCACGGCCAGTACCGCCTGTCGCAGACGCATATCGACCGCGCCGAAGAGCCCGCCACCTGCGCTTTGGGCGTTGAGCTGAACCTGGCACCCGGCACAACCTTGCAGGTCCCGCAGGCGGGTGTATGGGAACGCACCGGCGATGGCCGTGGCTGCCTGCGCACGGCGCAGTGGAGTATGTGGCTCAGGGGCCTGGAGGCGGCGCCCGAGGATGGCCAGGTGCTCGCCAAGGGCCAGGCGCTCGGCAGTACCTGTGGCTTCCTCGGCGTGCAGTTGTGCCTGGAGCCAGGCAGCCAGCCGCCATTCTTCGCCACGCCCTCCCGTGCCCAGGCCTGGCTGGCTCTGTGCCCGTCGCCTGCGGCACTGCTGGGCTTCGATTGCGACGCCGAGCCGCTGGCCGATGCCCAGGCGCTGCTGGCGCGGCGCGATGCCAGCTTCGCCCGCTCGCAGAAGCATTACTACGCGCAGCCGCCGCATATCGAGCGCGGCTGGCGCAATTACCTGATCGACATGCAGGGCCGGTCCTACCTGGACATGCTCAACAATGTCGCGACCCTGGGCCATGGCCACCCGCGCATGGTCGCCGAGTCGGCGCGCCAGTGGTCGCTGCTCAATACCAACTCGCGCTTCCACTACGCGGCCATCGCCGAGTTCTCCGAGCGCCTGCTGGAGCTGGCGCCCGAGGGCTTCGACCGGGTGTTCCTGGTGAACAGCGGTACCGAGGCCAACGACCTGGCCATACGTCTGGCCTGGGCCTACAGCGGCGGGCGCGACCTGCTCAGCGTGCTGGAGGCCTACCACGGCTGGTCGGTGGCCACAGATGCCATTTCCACCTCCATCGCCGACAACCCGCAGGCCCTGGAAACCCGGCCCGACTGGGTACACCCGGTGGAGGCGCCCAATACCTTCCGCGGGCGTTACCGCGGTGCCGACAGCGCTGGTGACTACCTGCGCGATGTCGATGCCAAGCTCGCCGACCTCGATGCCCGTGGCCGCCAATTGGCGGGGATGATCTGCGAACCGGTCTACGGCAACGCCGGTGGCATTTCGCTGCCGACCGGCTACCTGCGCGAGGCCTATGCCAAGGTGCGGTCACGCGGCGGGGTGTGCATCGCTGACGAGGTGCAGGTGGGCTATGGCCGCCTGGGCGAGTATTTCTGGGGCTTCGAGGAGCAGGGCGTGGTGCCGGACATCATCACCATGGCCAAGGGCATGGGCAACGGCCAGCCGCTGGGCGCGGTGATTACCCGTCGCGAGATTGCCGAGGCGCTGGAGGCCGAGGGCTACTTCTTCTCGTCTGCGGGAGGTAGCCCTGTCAGCTGCCGCATCGGCATGGCCGTGCTCGATGTGATGCGCGACGAAGGCCTGTGGGACAACACCCGCGACGTGGGCCGTTACTTCAAGGCGCGCTTGCAGGCATTGGTCGATAAACATCCGTTGGCGGGCGCGGCCCATGGCTCGGGCTTCTACCTGGGCCTGGAGCTGGTGCGCGACCGTCAGACCCTGGAGCCAGCCACCGAGGAGACCATGGCCTTGTGCAACCGCTTGCGCGACCTGGGCATTTTCATGCAGCCGACCGGCGACTACCTGAACATCCTGAAGATCAAGCCGCCGATGTGTACCACCCGGGCGAGCGTGGACTACTTTGTGGACAGCGTTGATCGAATTCTCTGTGAGGATCTTTAAGTCGATTCATATCGGCTTAACTTTCGATAACCTACCTTTATCCGCAGAAATCGCGCTTTCAAGGTCGATATTTATCGGTTAAATTGGTCGCATTCGCTGGCCCCATCGTGGGCCAGCGCTGCCATTCCACCCAAAACCCCTGGCACTGCTGGCCGGGCCTTCAGAGGTTACCCATGAAAACCCTCAACTCGACTCCACGCGCCGATGGCTTCCATATGCCCGCCGAGTGGGCGCCGCAGACCCAGGTGTGGATGGTCTGGCCCGAACGCCCGGACAACTGGCGCCTGGGCGGCAAGCCGGCGCAGGCCGCGCACGTCACCTTGGCCAAGGCCATCGCACGCTTCGAGCCGGTGACCGTGGCGGTTTCCGCCGGCCAGTACGAAAACGCCCGTCGTCAGCTCGACGTGCCGAACATTCGCGTGGTGGAAATCAGCAGCGACGACGCCTGGGTACGCGACACCGGACCCACCTTCGTCATCAACGACCACGGCGAAGTACGGGGCGTGGACTGGGGCTTCAACGCCTGGGGTGGTTTCGATGGCGGGCTGTATGCGCCGTGGAACCGCGACGAAGAGGTGGCCACCAAGATCCTCGAAATGGAACGCAGCCAGCGCTACCGCACCGAAGGCTTCGTGCTCGAAGGCGGTTCGATCCATGTCGATGGCGAAGGCACCCTGATCACCACCGAGGAATGCTTGCTCAACCGCAACCGCAACCCGCATATGAACCGCGAGCAGATCGAAGCGGTGCTGCGCGATCACCTGGCGGTGGACACCATCGTCTGGCTGCCCGATGGCCTGTACAACGACGAAACCGACGGCCATGTCGACAACTTCTGCTGTTACGTGAGCCCGGGCGAAGTGTTACTGGCCTGGACCGATGATTCCAACGACCCCAACTACGCCCGCTGCCACGCGGCGTACGAGGTGCTGAAGAACAGCCGCGACGCCAAGGGACGCGAGTTCGTGGTGCACAAGATGCCCATTCCTGGGCCGCTTTACGCCACCGAGGAAGAATGTGCCGGTGTCGATCACGTGGTCGGCAGCCAGGAGCGCGACCCCTCCGTACGCCTGGCGGGTTCCTACGTGAACTTCCTGATCGTCAATGGCGGCATCATCGCCCCGAGTTTCGATGACCCGGCAGATGCCCAGGCCAGAGCGATCCTGGCCAAGGTCTTCCCCGACCACGAAGTAATCATGATTCCTGGGCGCGAGCTTTTGCTGGGCGGCGGCAACATCCATTGCCTGACCCAACAGCAACCAGCGCCTGTGCGGCGCTGAGCAGCCGGTTCGAAGAAGCCCGTCGTTTGACGGGTTTTTTTGTGCCAGCTGACGATCGGCGAAGCGTGCTGGCATATCTCTTGTATTTCTTTTCCCTCGTGTTTCAAGCGGATACCTAAAAAGCCGTTCTGTAACAAAACCCAAGTAAGTTAGCCGCTCACGGCCGGGGGAGTACGTGGAAATGAGAGCAGCAAGTGAGTCGGCTTTGCCAACATCGGGGATGAACCATGAGTCGCTGAAGGTGGTAGCGCAGTGGTTGAAGCACCATGGAAGCTGTCGGGTCAGGACGACCGATACACGTCGATTGCTTGATGGACGATATCCGCAAGGGTTGATAAGCGAGGCGGAGCTGGAAGCACTGATGGCTGTCTGGCACTGAACGGGACGGAACCCGGCAAAAAAACGCCACCGCAAATGCGGTGGCGTTTTTGTTTGTGGTGAATGGTTGAGAGTGCACACGGTCCCTGTAGGAGCGGGTTTACCCGCGAAGGCAACACCGCGGTGTATGGCACCGGCTTTGCCGGTGTTCGCGGGTGAACTCGCTCCCACAGGTGGTGCGTCGCTCTCAAGCACAGCGGTCAACCTGTGGGTTTGAGTCAGAAGCTATAGGTACCCGTCACCACCAGGCTGCGCGGGTCGCCGAACTGTATCTGCGCGGCGCTGGTGGCGGAGGTGTAGTAGGTCTTGTCGGCGATGTTGTTCAGCGCCGCGCGCACGTCCCAGTCGTGGGTACGGAAACCTGCCAGCGCATCCCAGCGGCCATAACCCGGCAACACCGTGGTGTTCTGCGTGTCGGCGTAGCGGTCGCCGACCAGCGTCAAGCCGGTCTCGGCATACCAGCCCAGCTCTGGCTTCCAGGTCACGAACAGGCTGGCATTGCGCCGCGCCACATTGTTCACCCGGTTGCCTTCCTGGCCGTTGTTGTCCTTGACGATGGAGGCGTCCTGGATACCGATGCCGCCTCGTACATACCAATTGCCGACCACGTTGCCGACGGCGGTCAGCTCCACGCCACGCGAGCGTTGCAAGCCGGTGAGCAGGGTGATGGTGGGGTTGTTCGGGTCGGTGGTGCGGCGGTTGTACAGTTCGAGCTCGTACAGCGCCAGGGTGGTGCTCAGGCGCTCGTCGAACCAGTCGCTCTTCAACCCGATTTCCTTCTGCCGGGTCTGCTCGGGGCGGGTGTCGTTGGTGTTGCCGGTGGCGCCTGGGGTGATGCCGATAAGGCCTCCGCCCACTGGCGAGAAGGTGCGGCTCCAGGAGGCGTAGAACGAGTGCTCACGCCACGGCGAGTAGACCACGCCCAGGCGCGGGCTGGTGCCGTTGTTGTCCTGCTTCTCGGAAATACCCCGCAGTTTGTTGGTGGTGTCCACCTCGAACTGGTCGAAGCGCACGCCGGCCAGCACCTGCCATTGTTCGTTCAGGCGGATCTGGTCTTGCAGGTAGATACCGCGGCTGTCGACCACTGTGTGATTGTTGCTCGACACCGCCATGCGCCCGTTGTGCTGCAGGTTGCGGTTGGGGTTGTTCAGGTCCAGGGCAGGTACCGTCTGGAAGCCGGGACCGCTGGTGGCGGCGGTGTAGAGGGTGGGGTCGCGGCGCTGGTTGCCGAACTCCAGGCCCACCAGCAGCGTGTGCTCCAGGCCCCAGGTACTGACGTTACCCTCGGCCTCGAGGTTGTTGAACAGGTTGCGGGTGTTCAGGTCCTGCTGCCAGCGCTGACGGGTGACGCGGTTGGTGGCGGCGTTGTAGCCGGTCAGGTAGGTATTGTCGAACTCGCTGTCGAGCTTGAACAGGCCCAGGGTGTGGCGCAGCTGCCAGTTGTCGTTGAGCTGATAGTTCAGGCGCGAGCGCAGCGACTGCGCGCGGTCGTCGATGAAGTCGCGCTGGGTGTCGCCATAAGTGGTGTCGCGGCCAACGTCGGCAGGGCGGCCGTTGACTCCGGGGATGCCACGGTCCGGGGTGCGGTTGAAGCGGCTGTATTCGTATTGCACCAGCCAGTTCAGGTCCGGCGTCAGTTGCCAGCTCATGGACGGCGCGAACAACTGGCGGTTGCCATCCACGCCGTCGCGGAAACTGTTGTTGTCCTGGTTGCCAAGGTTCAGGCGCAGGCTGATGTTGTCGCTGGGGTCGGCGCTGAGATCTGCATACAGGCTGCGCAGGTCTTCGCTGCCGCCCTGGGCTTCGAGGGTCGAGCGGCGGCCATGCTCGGGCGCCTTGCTGACTCGGTTGACGATACCGCCCTGGCTGCCACGGCCATACAACACCGCAGCCGGGCCCTTGAGCACCTCGATGCGTTCGATGTTGTGGATGTCACGCACATACTGGCTGTCGTCGCGGATGCCGTCGAGGTAGAAGTCGTTGCTGGCATCGAAGCCGCGAATGCGCACGCTGTCGAAGCGCGTGTCGGCGCCGCTGCTGACGTTGGGAATGCCTTCCAGTGCCTTGCCCAGGCTGTTGCTGCCGTAGTCCAGTACGTTGCTGGTCTTTACGGTATCGATGGCTTGTGGCACATCGCGCGCGGGTGTGGAGGTGCGGGTCGCGGTGCTGACCTCCTTGACCCGTGGGTTGTCGCGTTCGCGATCGGTGTCGGCGGTGACCGAGGTTTCCGGCAGGGTGGTGGTGGCTGCGCTGGCCAGGCCCGCGCTGAACAGCAGCGACAGGCCCAAGGTCAGGGGAGATAGGCGGCAGGGAGCATGCATTACAAGCATCCAAAGTAGGGTGGCAGGAAAAGGATGCGAATGATAATGCGTGCTATTTACTCTTGCTTGGGTGTTTGTAAGGGCTCCTTACGATGTTTGTTTCAAAATGTAACTAGTTATTACGGGGCTACCTTAGGCTGATTTTTGTCAAGCACCAGACTGGTGCGTTTGTTGTACGAATGTCCCGAAAAGAGAAGGAATGCCCTGTCGCAGGGCTGTAGGCATGAAATTGCACCAGCCAGGCGCGTGAATTTAGTTATATCAACCTTCATTTCACGTTTTTTTGACATTGGAAAGCAGGCGCGGCTAGGATTCGCTCCAACGCCTGCTGGCCACGATCTGGCCATGCTGCTGCACAGGCCCGCTGTTACCCACGGCGGGTCTTTCAGTTTGGATCCGCATAGCGTCGAACCTACGAAGGGGCGTTGGTTTCCTGGCGTTTTAAATCGCAGAGCGTTCCGATAAGAAATAAGGAAAATAAAATGCTTAACACCCGGATCAGCCTGGTCGCACTGGCACTCATCGCCGCGACCCAGGCACAGGCCAATGACCAGGCCGAAAGCAAGGGCTTCATCGAGGACAGCCACGCCAACGTCCTCCTGCGCAACGTCTACATGAAGCGTGACAAGAAGCACGACACCGACGACCAGAGCCAGTGGGGCCAGGGCTTCATCGGCACCTTCTCCTCGGGCTTCACCCAAGGCACCGTGGGTGTGGGCGTCGACGCCTTCGGCCTGTACGCCATCCGTCTGGACGGCGGCAAGGGTCGTAACGGCGGTGGCGGTATCGACTTCTTCAAGCGTGAGAACACTGTCGACGCCGACGGCAAAAGCGCTGCGGCCAACGACCTCGCCCGTGCTGGCGCAGCCATCAAATTCCGCGTCTCCAACACCGTGCTCAAGTACGGTGACATGATGCCGGCCTTGCCTGTGCTGCAGTACGACGACAGCCGTCTGCTGCCAGAGAGCTTCACCGGTGCCATGGTGACCTCCAAGGAAATCGAAGGCCTGGAGCTGAACGCCGGTCGCTTCACCCAGCAAGCGCGCAAGAGCGCCCAGGGCCACGACAGTGGCGGCCTGAAATCGATCGCCGTACTCGGCGGTAGCTACAAGTTCACCGACAACTTCACCGCGTCGCTGTACACCGCAGACAACGAAGACGTGATGAAGAAGCACTACCTGGGCTTGAACTACGTCTTCCCGCTGTCCAGCGATCAGTCCCTGACCCTGGACTTCAACGGCTACAAGTCGGACATCGACAAGAAGTACGTGGAACACGCAACCCTGACCGGTGACTCCAACACCATCTGGAGCCTGGCAGCTACCTACGCCTTCGGCCCGCACTCGGTCACCCTGGCGCACCAGCGCAGCACCGGTGACACCGGCTACAACTACGGCTGGTACAAGAACAACTTCGGCACCAGCGACGGTGGCTCGACCATCTACCTGGCCAACTCCTACTGGTCCGACTTCAACGCTGAAGACGAGCGTTCCTGGCAGCTGGGCTACGGTCTGGACTTCGGTGCCTTCGGCGCACCTGGCCTGACCTACAGGCTCGCTTACGTGGTGGGTGACAACATCAACACCCGTACCGTGACCAACCCGGAAGGTTTTGGCGAAGGTAAAGAGCGTGAGATCTACACCCAGCTGAAATACGTGGTTCAGGAAGGCTCGGCCAAGGACCTGTCGGTTCGCCTGCGTGCTTCGTGGCTGCGCACCAACAATGCTGTCCAGCAGAATGGCTACAACGACGACGGCAACGACGTTCGTATCTTCGTCGAGTACCCGATCAGCATCTTCTGATACTGGTCTGGCGTAACGAAACAGCCCCGGCATTTGCCGGGGCTGTTTCGTTTTGGGGCTAGCGTCGGGGCTCAAGCGCGTTGCTGGATTTCCCGCAGACGGTCTGCGCCACCTTCGGCGACACGCTGGCCGGCGGGAGTGCGTTCAAAGCCACCTTCGGCGACACGCTGGCCAGCCGGGGTGCGGTCGGAACCCCCTTCGGCGACGCGCTGGCCAGCCGGGGTACGTTCGAAGCCGCCTTCGGCGACACGCTGGCCAGCCGGGGTGCGGTCGGAACCCCCTTCGGCGACACGTTGGCCAGCCGGAGTTCGTTCGAAGCCGCCTTCGGCT